>JAJDYL010000161.1 GCA_022825195.1 Alphaproteobacteria bacterium | reverse complement strand
CGTGCCAGCCGGTCGTGTTCAGGCCGAAGCTGGCGTCCGCGCCCAGCCAGAGTCCGGTGTCGCCCGCGTTCAGGCCGATGCCGGCGTCCTGGTGGCCGTAATGCATGAGCGACTGGGCCTCGTCCTCGGAGCCGAGCACGATCTGGCCGAAGGAGCCGCCGATCGTGAGCTGCGACTCGTCGATGTGGCTGCCCTTGCCGTCCTTTACGCCCCCGGAATTGCCTTCGAGCTCGACCTTGACGGAGAAGGTCAGGCCGCTGTCGGATTCCAGCTTGCCCCTGAAGTGGATCTCGCTGTCCGAGTTCTGGGCGAACCCGCCGTCATCGCCGCCCGTGACGTCGAGGTCGGTCATGCCGAACCACTGTTCCATGTAGCCGCCGATGCCGATGGTCAGCTTCGGAGGCGGCGCCTCCTCGGCCATCTCCTCCTTGGGAGCTTCGGCCATCTCCATGGCTTCGGCCTTCTTGACCTCTTCCTCTTCCTTCTTCGCGTCCGCAGCCAGGGCGGACCCGGCAGCGAAGACCGCGGCAAAAGCCACGGTGCCGATCGCGGAGGGGATATTTCTCATAATCCCCTTTGTGCGATTTTTCCATGTTTTTCAGGGCAGTAGCCTATGCCGAACATGAATATCAAACATCTGCGCTCCTTCGTGGCGATGGTGGAGGAAAAGAGCAGCGCGAAAGCCGCCCGCCGCCTGGGGCTGCCCCGCCAGAGCGTCACCCAGCATGTCGCCGCCGTGGAACGGGCGGTCGGCCGCCGCTTGCTCGAAACGGCCTGGCCGCGCGAGCCGCGGCAGGTCGGCCGCACGCAGCTGACCGACTGCGGCCTCGCCTTCTTCCCGAAGGCGGCGCGGGCGGTGCGGGCCCATGACGCGCTGTTCGACGACGGGCCTGCGGAGCCGGACCCGCGCGACGCCCGCCTCGCGGTCCTGCACGGCCTGCTGGAACTGGCCCTCGACGCGGCCCGGAACAATCTGACGGAACCGGAGCGCCAGTTGGTCGACGGCCTGCTGCTGGACGCCCGCCTGCAGGGCGGCGGCGTGCCGGCAGGCAGGCTGCGCCGGGGCGGCGGACCGGCCGGGAACTGCCCCGCACGGCCGCCCCAACCTGCCGCGCCGCGCCCCCAACTGCCGCCCCGGCCTCCCCAACCGTCGCCCCGAACCTGATCCGGGGCCCGGCACCGCCGCCGCGGCAGGTCCCCTCCCTTGTCGCCCCCGGCCTCCCCCTTTGTCGCCCCGGACCCCGATCCGGGGCCCAGCACCACCGTTGCGGCAGGCCCCGGCGATCACGCCTGCTTTCCAACGGCTGCGGCTGCCGCGAGGCCCGAGGCTGGGCCCCGGATCAAGTCCGGGGCGACAGTTGGGGGCGCGGGGGGACAAAAGGGGCGCGCGGGGTGACAGTTGGGCGCGCGAGGTGGCAAGGGGGCGCGCGAGGTGGCAAGGGAGGGGCGGCCTCCCTACCTGTCGCCCCGGACCCCGATCCGGGGCCCAGTACGGCCGTGGCGGCGGCCCCGGCGATCACGCCTGCTTTCCAACGGCTGCGGATGCCGCGAGGCCCGAGGCTGGGCCCCGGATCAAGTCCGGGGCGACAGTTGGGGGCGCGGGGCGGCGGGGGAGGGGCCGAGGAAAGGGGCGCGGAGCGGGGCGTAACCGGGTCCGCGGGCTCAGCGGATGCAAGCCGGGACGGGATGTAGGGGCGGCGCCCTGTTCCTCGCCTCAGTCCTCAAGCCGGTCGAGGAAAGCCAGCACCTCCCCGGCGAACAGAGCGGGCTCCTCCATGGCGGCGAAATGGCCGCCGCGCGGCATGTCGGTCCAGCGCACCACGGGCGCGATCCGCTCCAGCCAGCGCCGGGGCGCCATCGGGTAGGTGTCGTTCGGGAAATGCGCCATGCCGGTCGGCACGGTAATCCGCTCGCCCGCCGGCAGCATGAAATGCTTGCGGTCCAGCACCGCCGCATACATCCAGGCGGAGCTGGCGAGCGTGTTGGTGAACCAGTAGAGCGCGATATTGCCGAGCACGAGGTCTCGGTCCAGACGCGAGGCCGCATCGGGCCAGGCGTGGAATTTCTCCAGGATCCAGGCGGCGAGCCCGGCGGGCGAGTCCGAGAGGCCGACCGCGAGGCTCTGCGGCTTGGTCGCCTGTATGCGCAGATAGCCGCCCTCGAGATCGACCGTGCGCCGCATGGCCCCGATCCAGGCCTTCTCCGCCTCGTCCAGCGGCTCTTCGAGATGCGCGAGGTCCGGGCGCATGATGAGCATGTTGAGGTGGATGGCGCGCACCGCGTCCGGGTGGTCGTAGCCGAGCCAGCAGGTCACCAGCGAGCCCCAGTCGCCGCCCTGGGCGACGAAGCGCTCATGGCCCAGCGCCGCCATCAGCCGGCGCCAGAGCCCCGCCACCTCCCGCGCATAGACCGGCCGGCTTGTCGGCGAGGAGAAGCCGTAGCCCGGCAGGTGCGGCACCACCACATGCGCCCGCGCCGAAAGCGCCGGCAGCGCGTCCAGGAACTCCAGCACGGAGCCCGGCCAGCCATGCGTCAGGACCAGCGCCGGCGCGTCCGGATCGGCATGGCGCGCGTGGATGAAGTGGACCGGGATGCCGTCGATTTCGGTGCGGAATTGCGGCCAGGCGTTGAGCCGCGCCTCCACCTCCCGCCAGTCGAAGCCGTCCCGCCAGTAGGCGAGCGTTTCGGCCAGCACCTCCCGCTCGATGCCGAACTCCCAGCCGCCGCCTTCCGGCCAGACGGGCTGGCGGGTCCGGGCGAGGCGGCGCTTCAGGTCGTCGAGCGCCGCCTCATCGACTGCCGCGCGGAACGGCTCGATCCTCATCGGGCGGCAAGCGGCCCGCGCAGCAATTGTCCGCCGAGGCGCCCGGTCGGCTCATTGTCCACCAGGGTCGGCACGCCGTTGACCACCGTGGCCTTCATGCCCACCGCATACTGCTTCAGCCGCTTGGCGCCCGCCGGCAGGTCATGCACCACCTCCGGCATGGCCGGCGCAACGCGCTCGGGGTCGAACACCACGATGTCGGCCTTCAGGCCCTCGCGCAGCAGGCCGCGGTCGTGGAAGCCCCAGCGGGTCGCCGTGTCGTAGGTGATCTTGCGCACGCCCTCCTCGAGGGTGAACGCCTCGCGCTCGCGCACCCAGTGGCTCAGCAGGTGGGTCTGGAGCGAGCAATCGACGATCTGCGAGACATGCGCGCCCGAGTCCGAGAAGGTCGTGCAGGCATAGGGATGGCGCATCAGCTCCAGCGCGTCGTCCAGGTTCTCGTTGGCGATCGGCTGGCGGAAGAACGCCTTGAGGTCGTGCTCGACCGCGATATCCACCATCGCTTCCGCCGGGTGGACGCCGCGCTCGGCCGCGATCTCGGCCAGCGAACGGTGCGGCAGCCGGATGCGGTCCATCCAGAAGAAGATGTCCCATTCGGGCGGACGGGCCTCCGCGCCGACCACCGCCTCGCCCTCATGCTCCCGGCTCGCCACCTCGATCAGGCGCGCGCGCGTTTCGGGATCGGCGAACGCCCTCCTCTGCTCTTCGAGCGGCAGCGCGCGGACGTCGCGCCAGACCTCGCGCTTGTCGAACGGCGTGCTCGTCTCGAACGACAGCACGGTGTTGATCTCGCGCGCATGGACCTGGGTGAACACATTGGCGCCGTTGCGGTTGCCCTCGGAGATCAGGTCGTAGAAGGCGCGCCACTGGCCGGGCCTCTCCTTGCGGCTGAGGGAGCCGAAGGTCACCGGGCGGCCGGTTTCGGCGGAGAGGTCGATCAGGCTCTGGTAGAAAGCCAGCATCTTCTCGTCGTCGCCGCGCTCCATGGCGAGCTGGAAGATGCCGGCGCCCTCCTCGCCCATGGTCCGGACGAGATGCTGCACCTCGGAGAAGGTCGCCACGCGGCTTGCGACCGGGCGGTCGTCGGAGGTGAGGTGGCTCGGGCTGCGCGAGGTCGAGAAGCCGAGCGCGCCCGCGCGCACCGCCTCGCGCACATGCGCCTCCATCGCCTTCAGGTCGTCCTCGCCGGCCTCCTCCTCGAAGGCGCGCTCGCCCATCACATAGGTGCGCAGCGCCGCATGGCCGATATAGCCCGCATAGTTGATGCCCTTGGGCGCGGCGTCCACGGCCGACATGAACTCGGGGAAGGTCTCCCAGCTCCAGTCGATGCCGGTCAGCATGGCGTTGCGGTCGATGTCCTCCGCGCGCTCCAGGTTGCGGAACACGAGGTCGGCCTCGGCCTCCCGGCAGGGGGCGAGCGTGAAGCCGCAATTGCCCATCACCGCCGTGGTGACGCCGTGATAGCAGGAGCAGGAGCCGAGCTCGTCCCAGAAGAGCTGCGCGTCCATGTGGGTGTGGCCGTCCACGAAGCCGGGCGCGACGACATGGCCCTCGGCATCGACGGTCTCGTCCGCCGGGGCGGCGATGCGTCCGATGCGCGCGATCCGCCCGTCCTTCACGCCGACATCGGCGCGGTAGCGCGCAAGGCCCGAGCCGTCCACGACGGTGCCGTTCCTGATGACGAGATCGTAGCTCATGGGTCTGCCTCTCCTGTCGTCCATGCCTTTGCCGGCCGAGCTTAGCCCGGATTTCTCACCGATGTCATGGCCTGCGCTGCGCTGCCGGGCCGGCGGGAAATGAAAGAACGCGCAGCCTGTCCCGCGCGTTGAAATGCCAAGGCTCTTTGTATATATTATTGTTGATACATTCTGCCCGACAAGCACGGCGTGCGCCATGCCCGACTTCGAGAGAGTCGAACTCACCTACATGCCGCGCTTCGAGTGGGACGAGGACAAGCGCGAGGCGACCGTCAGGAAACATCGCATCGATTTCCGCGATGTTGTCGAGATCTTCGATGCGCCATTCCTGCGGGCCGTATCGTCCCGCGAGGGCGAGGTGCGCTGGATCGCCCTCGGTATCGTCAACGGAGTGGCGCTCGCCGTCATCTACACCGTCCGGGACGGTGCCTACAGGATCATCACTGCAAGAAGGGCCCGGAACAATGAGCGAAGAGCGTATTACCAGAGTCTCGCTTGAGGAGGCGCGCCTTCTCCAGAAGGACGGCAGGACGGATTGGGCGCGCCTCCGCCGCGAGCAGGCCGAAGGTCTGGAGCCGGACATCGACCCTGACGAAAGCGATCCCTCCGCCATCGACTGGTCGAAGGCCAGACTGGTCGTTCCGCCGCGAAAGACGCTCGTGTCGATTCGCGTGGACGACGACGTGTTGGCTTTCTTCAAATCGCAGGGGCGCGGCTACCAGACCAGAATGAACGCGGTGCTTCGCAGCTACATGGACGCACAGCAGGCCGGCGCAAGCTGAGCGGCCTTCCTCCGCAGCTCACCACAGCCAGGTCTCGATGTTCGGGCAGGGCTCGGAGCGGGACACGCACTGGAGGCCCTTGACGCAGCGGACGATCCACCAGACGAGCGCCGCCAGCAGCACCAGCCAGCCGATCACGATGAAGGCGGTCAGGGTGCCGATCGCGAAGTAGAGCAGGCCGATCCAGAAGGTCCTGATCTGGAACCGGTAGTGGTCATTGACCCAGCCGCCGGCGTCGTTCCGGCTGACATAGGCGATAATGACGCCGATCGGCGCCAGCAGCCCGATGACGATGGCGCCGAGATAGAGGATATAGACGACCTTCGCATTGCCGCCGCTCTCTCCGCCGCCGCCGCCAGGGGACGATATTGCGTTGCCCTGTATCACTCCTCCGCCGCGGCTTCCTCCCTCGCCATCGGGTCGGCGGCCGGGACGGTGATGTCGGCGGCGGCGTGGTGGGTGGAGCGGGCGTCCGGGTCCTGGTCGGTCTGGACGATATTGCGCCCGAACGCGGCCACGAGCGGAATGTCCGCCTCGGCGACCGGCTCCATGCGCGGCTTGCGCGCGAGCGCCGCCTCGATATAGGGCGCAAGCTCCTCGGCCTTCCGGGCTTCGCGCTCGTCCTCGCCCGCCTTGAAGTGCGGCATGACCTCGGCCGAGAACAGCTCCATCGCCTCGCAGATGTGGCGGTGTTCGTTCTTGCCGCCCTGCTGGATGAAGATCACCTGGTCCACGCCCGCATCCGCGAACTCCTGCAGATGCTCGCGCACCTCGTCCGGCGTGCCGATGCCGCTGCCCTTGCCGACATCGTCCATATGCTCGCGCGCCTCCTCGAAGCGCTCCCAGACCCCCGTCACGCCGGGCTTGTGCTCGCCGAAGACATAGTAGTGGCCGAGCGAGTAGCCGAAATAGCGGAAGCCGTCCGCGCCGCGCCGCTTCGCCTCCTCGGCATCGTGGTGGACCGAGAAGCCGGTGCACATGGCGATGTTGGCGTTGACCGCATGGCCGATGGGCACGCATTCCTCGGACTTGATGATGGCGTAATATTCCTCCACCCACTGCCGCGCCACATCGGGATTGACGAAGGCGAAGGTGAGCGCGCCGATGCCGGCCCTCGCGGCGGCGTGGATCGTCTCCATGCGCGAGCAGGCCACCCAGAGCGGCGGATGCGGCTTCTGGTAGGGCTTCGGCAGCACGTTGCGGCAGGGCATGGAGAAATACTGACCCTCGAAGCCCGGATAGGGCTCCATGGTCATCATGTTGGCGGACTGCTCGGTGGCCTCGAACCACATCGCCTTCTTGTCGTCCATCGGCACGCCGAAGCCTTCCATCTCCATGCGCGACGCGCTCTCGCCGGTGCCCCAGTCCACCCGGCCGTGGCTGATGAGGTCGAGCGTGGCGATGCGCTCGGCGGCGCGCGCGGGATGGTTGTAGGGCGGCGGCGAGAGCACCACCGCATGGCCGAGCCTGATCCGCTTCGTGTTGCGCGCACAGGCCGCCAGGAACACTTCCGGCGCGGAGGAGTGCGAATACTCCTCCAGGAAATGGTGCTCGTTCTCCCAGACATAATCGAAGCCCAGCCGGTCGGCGAGCTCCACCTGCTCCAGGGCCTCGTGCAGCAGGTCGTAGTCCGACTTCTCTTCCCAGCTTCGCGGCAACTGGTGTTCGTAAAGCAGTCCGAATTTCATGCGGGTCGGTCCTTCCGGGCGGGCTTGCGGCGGCCAGCATAGCGCCTCCACCGTGACAATGGGGAGATTTCCGGGCTAGGCTTGCCGGCAAAGCACCATCAGCAGGAGCCCGACGCCATGGCCGCGCCCGCCCGCGAGATCGCCTCCCCGCCGCCCTTCGCGATGACGCCGCTGTCGCCCGTCGGCGGCGTCGAAATCCGCGGCATCGACCTGGCGGCGCCCTTCGGCGGCGAGGTCTTCGGCGCCATCATGGACGCCTTCCTGGAGCACCACATCCTCGTGTTCCGCGACCAGAACCTGTCGAAAGAGGCGCAACTCGCCTTCACCCGGCGCTTCGGCGAGATCGAGGAGCATGTCGGGCGGCTGCCGAACGGCGAGAAATACCCGCTGCTGCACGTGATCCACAATCTCGACGAGGACGGCAATCCGGTCCGCATCTCGGGCGGCAACTATTTCTGGCACACGGACAAGTCGTACCATGCCGTGCCGTCGCTGCTGACCATGCTGCACGCGGTCGAGACGCCGAGGCAGGGCGGCGACACCCAGTTCGCCAACATGCACATGGCCTGGGACTCGCTCGACCGGGAGACGCAGGCGGAAGTCTCGGACCTCTGCGCCATCCACAGCTGGGAGGCCAACCGGCGCAACACCAGGCAGTCGCCGGCGACCGAGGTCCAGAAGCGCGAGCGCCCGCCTGTCAGGCACCCGGTCGTGCGCTCCCACCCCGTCACCGGGCGCAAGGCGCTCTATCTCGGCATCCACACGAGCCATATCGAGGGCCGGCCGAGGGAGGAGGGCCACGCCTTCCTCAACCGGCTGCTGCGCCGGGCGACGAAGGCGGACTTCATCTACACGCACCAATGGCGCAAGGGCGACCTCGTGCTCTGGGACAATCGCTGCCTGCTGCACCGCGCGGTCGCCAATTTCGACATGGAGAGCGAGCGCCGCGTGCTGCACCGCACGGTCGTCAAGGGCACGGTTCCCTACTGATCCGTTTCCGGCGGCCCGTCCGCGTCGATAGCCTGCCGCGCCACATCCAGCCGGAAGCCGGCCCGCGCCATCGCGGCCAGGTCCTTCTCCCGCCGCTCGGCGCGCTCCGCCGGGTCGCGCCAAGGCCCGAGCCTTCGCCGCCGCGCCAGCGCCCGGGCGGCCCGTAGTTCCGCCGCGTCGTCTTCCTCGCCAAGCAACCGCTCGACCTCGTCGCGCGGCGCGCCTTTGGAGGAAAGCCGCGCCGCCAGCCCCCGCGCCGAAGCCCCGCGGCGGCGCAGCGCGCGCGCCTGCGCCTGCGCCCAGGCGCGGTCGTCGATCAGCCCCATGCCAACGAGGTCGGCGAGCACCGCGTCGATGTCCTCGCCGCCCGCGCGAATCTCGGCCCCGCGCGCGGCGCCCCGCTCCAGCCGGCGCTGCAATATGCGCCGGACATGCGCTGAAGGCGCGGCATAGCGAGAGAGATAGGCAAGCGCCGCGCGCCGGAGCCGCGCCCGGTCCCAGACCCCCGGATTCCGGCGGCTCACCGCCCCGCCGTCAGGCGCCCGACCCCATCGGCTCGCTGCGGTCCACGACATGCTCGGCCGGGCCGACGATCAGCGGGTCCGGGCCTGTAACCACCTCCGGGTCGCGGTCCGGATAGGGAAGGTTGGACAGGAAATGCTGCAAGGCGGCGATGCGGGCGCGCTTCTTGTCGTCCGACTTGATGACCGTCCAGGGCGCATCGGCCGTGTCGGTGTAGAAGAACATCGCCTCCTTGGCCTGGGTATAGGCGTCCCACTTGTCCAGCGACGCCAGGTCGATGGGCGAGACCTTCCACTGCTTCAGCGGGTCGGTCAGCCGGCTGTCGAAACGGCTCGCCTGCTCGTCCTGCGAGACCGAGAACCAGAATTTGAACAGGAAGATGCCGCTGCGCACCAGCATCCGTTCCAACTCCGGGCACTGGCGCATGAACTCCAGATATTCCGCGCCGGTGCAGAAGCCCATCACGCGCTCGACGCCGGCGCGGTTGTACCAGGACCGGTCGAACAGCACGATCTCGCCGGCGGCCGGCAGATTCTGGATATAGCGCTGGAAGAACCACTGGCTGCGCTCGCGCTCGCTCGGCTTCTCCAGCGCCACGACGCGCGCGCCGCGCGGGTTCAGATGCTCCATGAAGCGCTTGATCGTGCCGCCCTTGCCGGCCGCGTCGCGCCCCTCGAAGAGCACGACGACCCTGGCGCCCGACTCCTTGACCCAGTGCTGCGCCTTCAGCAGCTCCACCTGGAGCGCCGCCTTCCGCAGTTCGTATTCGCCGGTCGGCAGGCGGTCCGCATAGGGATAGACGCCCTCGCGAAAGACGCTGGCGACGGACGGCTCGGCGGCGTTCCCGCCGGGAGTCGCCCCGTTTCCCCGGGTTGCTGCGTCATCCATTGCCCGCCTCCTGGAAGGTTCCCTGCCATCCGACGGATTGCCGACGCCGGCGCGCTGAAACAACGGCCGATTTCCCTGCGACAGCCGTTCGGCCCGGAACCGCGTCCCGCGCTGGACCGTCAGCAGACCGTCGGGCGGCAACGGTATGCCCCGCCACCGCCCGACGCAAGCCCGCGCGGTTTCGGGATTCAGAGGTCGGGAGCCCGGTCGGGGAAGCCGGTTTCCGCCTCGTAGGCCGCGCCCAGGCTGTAGAGCGCCGCTTCGCCGAAAGGCCGCGCCAGAAGCTGGATCGAGCCCGGCATGCCGAGCACCGCCTCCGGCGTCGGCAGCGCCAGGCCCGGAAGCGTCAGGTAGTTGAAGGGCCGCGTGCAGCGCGAGAGCCGTGAGATGACCGCCTCGAACCCCTGCGACGACCCCACATCCGTTTCCTCGATGGTCGGCGTCGCCACATTGAAGGTCGGCGCCAGCAGCACGTCGCAGGCCGAGAACACGCGCTCGACGAACGCGGTCACGATCCGGGAGCGGAGCTGCACGGCCGACAGGTAGTCGACCGCGCTGAAGCGGAGGCCCATCTCGCAGCGCGCGCGCATCTGGGCGCCGTAGTCCTCCCGCCGCTCCCTGAGCCAGTGGGCGTGGAGCGTCGCCGCTTCCGAGGCGGTCAGCGGCGCGGACAGATGGTTGATGCGCGCCATGTCGCCGACATCGACCTCGACCGGCTGCGCCCCGGCGGAGACCAGCGCGGCGAGCGCGCTGTCGCGAGCCGCAAGCGCGATCTCGTCCGCGTCCTCCTCGAAGAAGCCCCGCGCGACGCCCACCCGCACGCCTGCGGCCTTTGGCGCGCGGGCGGCGGCGGCATAGTCCGGAACGGGAACCGGGGCCGAGGTCGGGTCCAGCGGGTCCTGCCCGGCGATCGCCGCCAGCATCAGCGCATTGTCGAGCACGGTGCGCGTGAGCGGGCCGACATTGTCGAGCGAGAAGGAGAGGCCCATGACCCCGAAACGGCTGACCCGCGTCTGGGTCGGCTTCATGCCGGCAAGGTTGCAGAAGCCGGCCGGCAGGCGGATCGAGCCGCCGGTATCGGAGCCGAGCGCGCCGTAGCAGAGCCGCCCCGCCGTCGCCGACCCGGAGCCGGAGGAGGAGCCGCCGGTGATCCGCGTCGTGTCCCACGGGTTGCGGCAGGGTCCGAAATGCTCGTTGTGTCCGGTCGGTCCCATGGCGAACTCGGCCATGTTGAGCCCGCCCAGATAGGTGGCGCCCGCTTCCGCGAGCCGCGTGAGCGCGGTGGAAGTCACCTCGGGGCGGAAGTCCCGGCGTATCTTGCTGCCGCAGGTGGTGAGGCCGCCCGCGCGGTAATACATGTCCTTGTGCGCCAGCGGCACGCCGGCGAGCGGCCCGAGCGCCTCGCCCGCGGCGCGCTTCGCGTCCACGGCGGCGGCGCCCTCGCGGACGGTTTCCTCCTCGACGCGCACGAAGGCGTTCAGCTTCGGGTTCACCGCCTCGATGCGGGCGAGCGCGGCATCGGCCAGCTCCATGGCCGTGAATTCGCCCCGGACGACGCCTTCCGCCGCCTGGGCCAGTGTGAGGTCCGTCAGGCTCATGAGCCTGCCTCCGGCGCGAGGCTCGCAATGGCCGTGTCGATATGCTGCGGCTCGGTGTCGAAGAGCGACCCGTCGCCATGGTCGAGGATCGCGCCCCGAAGGCCGGCCTGGGCGCGGTCGGACCGCGCGCTCGCCGCCGGGTCGAAGCGGTAGCCCGGAAACGGTTCGTCTCTTTCTGTCTCGCTCATGCGGAAGGGCCTTTCTTGTCGAAGGAGTTGCGCTTCCTTTCGTCGGCGATATTCCTTGCGTCTGTCAACAGCGCGGGCTCGCGGACATGGCCGAACTCATCCTGCATCATTACGACATATCGCCCTATGCGGAGAAAATCCGCCTTGCCTTCGGGCTGAAAGGCCTGGCCTGGCGGTCGGTCATCCAGCCGATGGTGCTGCCGAAGCCGGACCTGATGCCGCTCACCGGCGGCTTCCGGCGCACGCCCGTGCTGCAGGCCGGCGCGGACATCTATTGCGACACGCTGCGCATCGCGATGGAGCTCGACCGCCGCGTCCCGGACCCGCCGCTGCTGCCGGAAGAGGGGCGCGGCTTCGACGCCATGCTGGCGACCTGGGCGGAGCGGGTGCTGATGTGGCCTACCGCGCGCTATGTCACAGGCATGAACCGGGAGGCGCTGTCGGAGGGCTTCTTCCGCGACCGGTCGGCCATGCGGGGCCACGCCGCGCCGGACATGGAGAAAGTCGCGGCGGACCTGCCCCACCAGGAGGGCCAGTTGCGCCTCATGCTGGGCTGGGTGGAGGACCTGCTGGCGGACCCGCGGTCCGGCCTCGCAACCCGCACGCCCCGGCTCGCCGATTTCGCGCTCTACCAGCGGTTGTGGTGGCTGAAGGCGCTCGACGGCAGGGCCGCGCCTGCGCTCGCCGGCCATCCCCGCATCGCGGACTGGATGGCGCGGATCGCAGCCGTCGGCCACGGGCGGCGCTCGGAACTGACACCGGCGGACGCGCTCCGCATCGCCTCCGAAGCGGAGCCGGCGCCCCTGTCCTCGACCGGCGGCCCCGGCGACATCCCGCCCGGCTCGCGCGTGCGTGTCGCCACGGAGGATTTCGCCCTCGACCCCGTTGAAGGCGAGACCGTCCATGCGACCCCGGTCGAAATCTCCATCCGCCGCCAGGACCCGGAAACCGGCCGCATCCACGTCCACTTCCCCCGCCTGGGGTATGAGGTAACGGCGCTGTAGCAACTTTGGCGGGCTGCCGGGCGATGCCGCCGTCACGCGGTCCGCCGTGTCACGGTGGCATGTCCGGACCTGTTCCGGCCCTTCGTTCCCTCATTGCGGGTCTACGGCACGCACGAATCCCGTCCCGGTCCGTATCCGGCGCGGCGTATCGAAAGCCTGTAATTATGCCAACGGCCTCGATCTGGGACTCATGTCTTCTTCTCGTCATGGGTTCCTATCAACGACCGCTGATATTATCACTCCGATTCAATGGGTTGCGAGAAAATTGTTCGATATTGTCATTTTTTGTTCCCAATCAGCTTGACTTTCCGAGGAATGGTGTAGAATAGGCATCAGAGAAGGGCGGCTTCCGGGGCCGCCGTTCCGCTTTTCTGCAGAAAGCAATGGCTGGGGGCCGAGAAACCCCCGGCGTGAGCAGGCGGGAGGGGTGCGCCCTCCGGCCGGCCCGTCGCCGCGCGCCCGGGCGCGCGGGCGATCACGCGCGCAAACCGCGCCGCCGTGATACGCCCGCTCGCACGCGCACGCACCGGCGCACGATACGCGCGAAACCAGGGACACCCCGTCCCGTCCTTTGCCCCCAAGGAGGCGCGAATGACCGCAACCGACCCCTGCCCCGAACCGGCGGCGGCGCTGGCTGCAAGGCCGCCGCCTCGCGCGCACGCGCGCGCCGCCGCAAAGCGCGCGCATTATGCGCGGGAGGGGCACGCTCCTCCGGCAACCGGGCGTCCGGGACCGCAGACCGGCCTCCCCAACTGTCACCCCGGACCGTGCCCGGACTTGTTCCGGGTCTCCGGGATCCGGTACCGCCGTTGCGGCAGGCGGGGGCGACGCAGGCCGGGCAGGGGGAACCCGAGAGCCCTCGACATGAGCCCTGAATCGCAACCGCCGGCAGAAGGCCCCGCAGCGGGCCTCCACGAGGAAAACATGACACAACATGGCGCACCTTCGGTGCTAACTGACTGACATGATTGAGGAATTTCCCCGTTTCCGGTGCAACCGGGCGCGTGATCGAACCCGGTCCTGCACTCAGGTGCAACCGATCGGGGAGCCGCAATCGTGGCAGCCATTCGCCTCACCCAGCGCCGGGTCGATACCCTCCGGCCACGCAAGACCGTCCGCAATGTCAGGGATGCCGAACTGAAGGGATACGGCGTGCGCATCATGCCCTCGGGCAGGAAGCGGTATTTCATTCACAGCCAGCACCGGGGACATCGGGTCTGGAAGATCGTCGGCGATGCGGCGGTCATGAGCGAGGCCGAGGCGCGAAAGAGAGCCCGGTCCATGCTCGCCGCGCTCCGCGACGACAGGGACATCAATGCGGACATGTCCGGCGATGTGCCGTTCGAGACCGTCGCCGAGGAAGTCTTCTCCCGCTACGGGAGGCGCTGGAAACCGCGCACGCTCGCGGCCAACCGGCGCTATCTCCGCGACCAGCTCCTGCCCTTCTTCGCGGGCCGGCCCATTGCAGAGATCAGCCGCGAGGAGGTGCAGCGCTGGTTCCGCTCGCTCCATGCGGTGCCGGCGGCGGCGAACCGTTCGGCGCCGGTCCTGTCGGTCATCATGCAGCAGGCGGAGGCATGGGGGTACCGTCCCGACGGCGGCAATCCCTGCAAGGGCATCAGGCGCTACCGGCAGAAGCGGTCGGAGCGCTTCCTGTCTCCGGAGGAATACCGCCGCCTCGGCATTGTGCTGGACCGGCATGAGGCCCGGCAGCCGTTCCGGGTCGCGGCCTTGCGCCTGCTTCTGCTGACCGGGTGCCGGAAGTCGGAGATCATCGGCCTCGAATGGCGCTTCTACCGCGACGGCAGGCTCTACCTTGCGAGCAGCAAGACCGGGCCGCGCACGGTCTGGCTGTGCGAGGCGGCGCGGGAGGTCCTCGACGGGCTGCCGCGTTCGTCGCGCTTCGTGTTCCCCATCGCAGGCTGGAGCGCGCCCTGGGGCTGGCTGGACGGCTTCTGGATGCAGTTGAGGGCCGAGGCGGGCCTTGAGGACGTT
>JAJDYL010000032.1 GCA_022825195.1 Alphaproteobacteria bacterium | reverse complement strand
TCGGGATGCCGTAGATTTCGAGCTCGGTCGCAACCCAGCCCTGCACGACCTGCCTCTGTCCGTTCACATAGGTCACCAGCAGCCCGTTGGTCTCGCGAGTGTCCAGCACCAGCTGGACGTTCTCCTCGTCCTCATCGACGGTGTCGGTGTAGGTCGTTACGGAGACTTTTTTCTCGTCCTCGCCGCTGTCGAAGACCACCTTGCCCGTCTTCTTCTTGTAATCCTCGCCCTCGGTCGCGGTGTCTTCCTTCGTCCGGTAGGAGTAGCGGACCGACCATCCGTTCGGAGCCGCGCCCAGCTCGACCTTGAACACCATGTCGTCGCCTTCGTCGACGCAATCCGACGCCTGCGCCGGGACAGCGCCCGCCGCCAGAACCGCGACAGCGAGGGCCGCGCATCGTGCCCGCGCTTCCTGACCAATCCCGTGCCTCATCGTTCCGTCCTCCTTCCCTGCCGGCGCGCCCCATTGCGCCCCGGATGAGCCGAACGGTAACGGCTGTCTCCTATAAGTGTCCAAGACCGTTTTACTATGCCGGCCATAAGAGTTTCCTATCCACATATGCTGCCGGACCATGGGTTCCGGAACTTCCCATTTCCGTGCGCGGCTCCGCCTGTCGAAATGCGGTTGCGCAAGGGTTTCCGTTCGACTGTTGGCGGCCGCCGGCTGTCGGGGAAGCTCGGCGGCGCCGGTGCTGCGCAGGCGCAGGACCTGAACATCGGCGCGCCGACGCCGTCGAGCGCCAACGAGGGGAACTCCGGCACCAGCAATTACGCTTTCCCGGGGTCGCTTCCCCGATTCGTGCCCGACGACGTCCGCTACGGGGTCTGCTTTTCGAGCGGCAGCACCGGCGAGAACCATGCGGTCAGGGGCAGCGACTTCCTGGTCATCAAGGGCGGCGTGCCGCAGGAAGAGGACAAGGCCAGGTGCGCCTATGGGGTCATCCGGGTCGGTCGGGCCCAGCCCGCGACGGGCGAGACCATCGGCATCCGGGAGAGGCGCCGTGGAGCCCCTCCCGCGGCGCGGTCAGCGATCGCTACTGCCGTTCACCGTAGAACGTGGACCGGAAGTCCCGGCCCCCGTCGGTCACATATCCCACGACGCCCTTCTGGTCGGTGCCGCCGAATTGCCCGAGCCCTGCGAAGGTTCTCGACACGGTGCCTCCCGACGGGATCGGAATGGACACCGTTCCACTCGGGGCAAACCGGCCATCGGTAACCGAAACCGGATCGGAGGACATCGAGGGAGGCAGGCCTGGAACATCAAGACCGGAATAGGTCAGTACCGCGTCGACATTGTTCCCGGCTATCGTGACGTCGATTGTCGCGGTTCCATCGTCCGTCTCGTCGAGAGCACCGGGATCAGAAGTCAGGGCCGTATATCGGGCGGCCCATCTTCCGGACCAGGTTCCCGCAACTGTGGGCTGGTTCATGGGTGAAGAGGCAGTGATCGTGGGGTTCTCGCCCATTGCGTCGAACCTGGCCGTCAATCCGTGTCCGGTGTGCTCATAACCCGTCGCCTGACCGTTTTCTCTTACCACCATCCACTCTCCGAGATCGTTCATGTCGTTGGGACCGGTGGTCGGCGGATCCATGACATGGGACATCGGAGTCCTGGCATCGCCCCCGCTCCCGCCACATCCTGCCAGCATCAGGCCCATCGCAAGGATGGCTGAGAGTAGGGTCGCGCCCTTCATGTTCTGAATCCTGCCTGAGATCATGGTCGAGTTGCTCCTGTTGATGGACAATTGGACGCTGCAAGCCGACGATGCGGGGCAACCGATGTCCTGTCCGCCCGAGAGAGAACAGGCATCGTCGATCGCCTGAACTCCGGGTTCCCCCGGACACGGCGGGCGACCGTATTTCGGCTGTCGATTTGAATCCGCGCGGCGCGCACGGGTTCCCCAGCGGTGGCGCCGGAACACGGACCGTATCGTACGCGCTCACCGCGGTCCGTCGGTGTCGGCGACCCGGGATGAATGGGGGTTCGGTCGGCCGCCTCGACAAACGGGCGGATCGTCAGTGCCGCTGGAGGTTGCGGGTGCGCGTTCCTCGAACGGATCTGACCGGGCGAGCAGCCACCGCCCTTGCCCTTGCGGTGGCAAGCCGGGGCAGATGCCAAATGGGAGTCAAACACCCCGAACTCGACGCTCGACGCTCGACGCTCGACGCTCCATTGTATCGAGACCGTCAGTTCAACCAATCTCAGTCCGCCTCCAATACTGACGAAACCCTTAGCGGCTTCGCCGGTTTCCAGCAAGTGGTCGGGAGCGAAACCGACCGCAGGTGCCGCGAAGCTTTTCACCGACACCGAAACGCCACCGCGACCGACGAACCGCGCGCGGCCGCGAGTATCCGCGCTCTGTAACCGTCGCTAACATTACCGGTCGACGGGCGAGCCGGGCGCGAGGAACTACCGGAAGAGCGGCGCGCCGCGCCCATCCGTCCCGACTGTTCCGGATGCTGCCGCAAGGCGGTTGAGGCGTGCATCCTCGACCTTGCCGAATGCCTGTTGTCATGTGTCGGCGCCGGACATGGCCTTCGCCATCGCATCCCCGATCCGTTCCGCCGCCGCCTCGATATCGCGGTCGGCGAGATGGGCGTAGCGCAGCGTCATGCGCACATTGGAGTGACCCAGCAGGCGGGAGACGACCGGCACCGGCACGCCATTCATCACCGCATGGCTCGCCATCGTGTGACGGAGGTCATGAAGGCGCACGTCTTCGATGCTGGCTATCTTGCGTACCCGATACCAGAGTCCGAGGTTGGCGCTGCGCGGCCTGGCGGGATCGGACGGCGAGGGAAACACGAAGGGGCTATCGCCGCGGGGTTGGCGTTCGAGAATGCACCGGGCCTTGCTGTTGAGGGGAACCTTTCTCGGACCCGTCTTGCTGTCGGCCAAGGCCAGCATGTCATTCTCGACCTCGGACCAGTGGAGATTGACGATTTCGCTCCTGCGGCAACCGGTGAGCAGCAGAAGCCGGATTATGTCGGCCTGCTGCCTGTCGCTCTTTCGGGTCTGCTTGTCGAGAACTTCGTGCAGCCGGGCGATTTCCTCCCGCGACAGGAACCGGGTGAGCGCCGGACGGCGGTTCCGTTCCAAGCCCCTGGTGGGATTGCTCCTCACATGACCGCGGGCGATGGCGAAATTCATGATCTGGCGGAAAATGTCGAGAGCCCGGTTGGCGCCGCCCGGCGCGGTTCGGCTGTACCGGTCGAACCAGCGCCTGACCTGCGCGGGGGCGACGCGGTCGAGCGGCTTCGACCCGAAGGCGGGAAGAAGCTGCTGCTTCAGGTATTTGGACGCGGTTCGTTGTCCCGAGGGCTTGTAGCGGTCGAAGTGGGCTTCTTTCCACGGGCCCGCGACGAAATCCCGGAAAAGAGGAACTGCGTGCGCCGGCCCAGCGGACTTCTCCGGCTCCGGCCTCGCCCGGCGCGCATGACATTCCCGGCGGGCCTCGTCGACGGTTTTCGTGGAGACCGGGCCGAGCGAAATGCGCTTCGAACGCCCACTGGCGTCCTGCAACAGGATCCAGCTTTGCCCGCCGGAGGGCCGGACCCGGACCCCAAGGCCGAGAACGCGGCTGTCCCAGACGGTATATTCCCGCTCGCGGGGACGGAGGCGAGCGACGGCGGCATCGGTGAGCTTCATGCGTTCCCTGGCGGCCATGGATCAGCCTCCTCCAAGCACCGCGCCGACAGTCTCGGCGGCATCGCGGATCATGGGGTCAGCGGCATGCGTGTATTTCAGCGTCGTTTCCGGCTTGCGATGGCCGAGCAGCCTGCCGATGGCGAGCACCGTTTCGCCCTGCCGGAGCGCCAGGCTCGCATGCGTGTGACGCAGGTCGTGAAGACGGATGTCTTCGAGGTCCGCTTCGGCGCGAACCCTGTGCCAGAAGTAATCCAGCCAGGTCACGCTCCGCGGTCGGTCGGCCCCCGATGCAGGAAATATCCATCGGTTCTTGCGCTCAAGGCCGTCGAGGACGGTCCGGGCCGGTTCCGAGAGCCACACGGTCCGGGGCCCCGTCTTGCTATCGCGCAGGAACAGACGGTCTTCCCGGTAGTCCGGCCATTGCAGGGTGAGGACCTCGCCCTTGCGGCAGCCCGTGAGCAGCAGCAGGCGGATGATGGCGACCTGCTGCGGCCATCGGGTCTCATGTGCCGTGAGCCTTGCGGACAGGCGGCGGATTTCCTCGTCGGAGAGGAACCGTTCCCGACCCTTGCGGCGATTGCGCCGGATGCCGCGGCAGGGATTGGAGTCCTCGGGCCGCAGGCCCATCTTCTCCGCCTCCTGCATGATGACGGAGAGCACCGGCAGGGATCGGTCGGCCGCCACTGGCGTCGCGTGGAGAGAGGCGAACCAGTTCTGCACCTCCTGCCGGTCGATGTCGGCGACCGGGCGGCCTGCGAAATGCGGCAAGATCCGCTTTCTCAGGTAGCTCCGGTTCACATAGAGCGTCCCGCCCTTCCAGACACGGGCATAGCGCTCGAAGACGGTCCCGGCGACGGCTTCGAAGAGCGTCTCGTCAGGCCGATGGAGGCTGTCGTCTCCGCGCCGGATGGCGGCAAGCATTTCGGCGGCCAGCGCCCGTGCTTCGCCGACGCTCACGGTCTCCGCGTCGCCGATGATCTTCCAGACGCGTTCCCCGAGATGCTGGCGTTGGATGAAGTAGCATTTGCGGCCCGAGGGCAGGACCCGGACGCCGAACCCCCTGAGTTTGGCATCGCGGATGTCCCGTGCGTTCCTGCGGGGTCTGAGCGCCTTGACGCGGGCCTCGGTAAGGGCGATTTTGGGCATGTGCATTCTCCCGTTTCCTGTGGCAACCGGGGCGCCCGGCACTAGCGGAAGTGCCCCAGATGCCACTGCTTTTCGGGAGAAAAAACGACGCTATATCAAATAGTTAGAACCGAAGGTGCGTCATGACGGTGTTGGACGGGCTGTCCGGCCGCGCAGCGTGGGGATAGCGCGGGACATCCTCCGGCGCGCGGCAGCCGGCGAGCACCCGGCCGTCTTCGTCCAGCACGCTGCCGAGCGCATTCACCGCCACCAGCGCGCCCACCGCAAGGCTGCCCGACCGGCGCACCGCGCTGCCCTGGCCGCCCTTGCTCGCCCAGACGGGCCCCGCCTCCTTGCCGACCGTGCAGCCGGCGCCGACGCCGACCGACCCGCTGGCGGGCTCGTCCCCGGTCGCCGCCTCGCAGGCCGCCCGGCCCGCCTCCCGGTCGATGCGGCGCATGTCCGGGCTGCGGATGTCGAACACCACCGCTGCGCCCACGATGGGAAACCGGCCCGGCGCCAGCGCGAGCCCGATGCCGTGCGCCTCGCACCAGCCCACTACCCCGTCGGCGGCGCTGAGGCCGAACAGGCTCGATCCGCAAAGCAGGACGGCATGGCAGGCCTCGTTCGGAGCGGCCGGGCCGAGGACGGCCGCTTCCCGCGTGCCGGGCGCGCCGCCGCGCACCGCAATCCCGCCCACGGTGTCGGCCGGCGGCAGGACCACCGTGCAGCCCGTGTGATGGACCGGATCGGTCCACATCCCGACCCGCACGCCTTCGACCCCGAGCGCCATGACAACTCCGTCTTCCGTGGCCGGGTTCAGTCCGGTTTGTCGGAGAATATCGTCAAGGCGCGTCTTGAGAAGATTCGTCTCAACCTCGCCCGGATGGAAACCGTGTGAGGCGTCTGCGACCGGGAGGCCGACCGCGACATCTTCTGTGCCCTGGCGCGCACTCTGCCTGGAACCCGTGAACGCGCGACGCAACGCTCGTCGCCGGCAAGCCCGAAAACCGGCCTTATCCCCCAGGTCCCTGCCGTCAACCGAAGGGGAAAGGAAATATTATCCCGTAGATTCAATAGGATAAAAGTAAAATCGCGAGAAAATTGGCCATAATTTTCTTTTTGTTCCAAAAATAGATTGATTTTCAGAAGAATGGTGTAGAATAGGCATGAGAGAAGGGCGGCTTCCGGGGCCGCCGTTCCGCTTTTCTGCAGAAAGCAACGGCTGGGGCGCCGAGAAACCCCCGGCGTGAGCAGGCGGGAGGGGTGCGCCCTCTGCCCGGCCCGCGCGCCCGCGCGCACATCGGCGCACGATACGCGCGAAACAGGGACACCCCGTCCCATCTTTTGCCCCGAAGGAGGAGGCAGGAATGACCGTGAACGACCCCCGACCCCGACCGGCGGCGGCATGCGCCGCAAGGCCCGCCCCCGCTGCCTCGCGCACGCGAGCGCACACGCGCCGCCGCGGACGCGCGCGCATTATGCGCGGGAGAGGGACGCGCCTCCGGCAGCGGGGCGTCCGGGACCATGGACGGAAAGGAAGCTGCAATGCCTTGCGAACGACCGCCGGACCGGCGCAAACGGCCGGGGCGGAGACCGGCCTCATGACATTTCATGACATTTCATGACATGCTTCGGGGTGGGGCTGGAGGCGTCCGGCCGCCGGGCGCCCGCCGGGAGCGGGCGCGCCGCATCCGCTCTATAATGCCGGCTCCGAAATGACAGGACCGCGCGCATGACCGGGCTTTGCGCCTTCTTCCCGACCAGGGATTTCGGTTCCGACTTCGCTGCGGTCCGCGACTGGGCGCAGGCTGCGGAAGAGCTGGGCTACGACTGGATCACCGTGCCGGACCATGTGCTGGGCGCGGACCCGGCGCCGCGCGAGGGCTGGAACCCGCCCTATACCCATCGGGACCAGTTCCACGAGACCTTCGTCACGATGGGCTTCCTCGCGGCCTGCACGGAGCGCATCGGGCTCGCGTCCGGCGTGCTCATCCTGCCGCAGCGCCAGACGGCGCTGGTCGCCAAGCAGGCGGCGGAGGTGGATATCCTCTCCGGCGGCCGTCTCCGTCTCGGTATCGGCACGGGCTGGAACTTCGTCGAATACGAGGCGCTGAACGAGGACTGGGAGACGCGCGGCGCCCGGCAGGCCGAGCAGGTGGCGCTGATGCGCCGGCTCTGGACCGAGGAGCTGGTGACGACCGGGGGCCGCTGGCACGGCTTCGCGGATGCCGGGCTCAATCCCTTGCCGGTCCAGCGGCCGATCCCCGTCTGGTTCGGCGGCACGCATCCGGCCGTGCTGCGCCGCGCGGCGAAAATGGGCGACGGCTGGATTCCCATCGCCCGCGCCGACGACAGCGGCAGGCGGCTTGTGGAGACGCTGCACGGCCTGCTGGAGGCGGAAGGACGGGACCCGGCCTCGTTCGGCATCGACGCCTGGCTGCGCGCCTCCTCGCCCGACGTGCAGAAATGGGCGGCGGCGGCGGAGGGCTGGCGGGCGCTCGGCGCAAGCCTGCTGACGCTCTACCCGCTCTACCGGGTCGAGTCGGTGGACGAACGCATCCAGGCCCTCGCGCGGTTCAGGGAGGCCGCAGGCGCTTGCTGACGATCTGCGGAGGGCGGGTGCTGTCGCCGGAGGGCGGCTTCGAACGGCGCGACCTCGCCGTCGCCGGCGGGCGCATCGTGGACGCGGCGGTCGGCGGGGAGGTCCTGGACGCTTCCGGCCTGCTGGTCCTGCCGGGCATGGTGGATATCCACGGCGACGCCTTCGAGCGCCAGATCATGCCGCGCCCGGGCGTGCCGTTCCCGCTCGACGTGGCGCTGCTGGACACCGACCGGCAGATGGCCGCGAACGGCATCACCACGGCCTATCATGCCGTCACCTGGTCGTGGGAGCCGGGGCTGCGGGGGCGCGGCACGCTGGTCGCGCTGATGGCGGCGCTGGAGGCGCTGGAGGGCCGCCTCGTGGTGGACACCCGCCTGCACCTGCGCATCGAGACCTACAATCTGGACGCCGTGGACGAGCTCTGCGGCTGGATGGGGGCGGGGAAGGTCGATCTGCTCGCCTTCAACGACCATTTCGAGGAGATTTACGAACAGTGCCGCGACGCCGAGAAGATCGGGAAATACGCCGAGCGGGCGGGTCTCGCGCACGACGCCTTTCTCGCCCTGCTGGAGGAGGTGCGGAAGGGCGCGCCCGCAGTGCCGGCGGCCATGCGGCGGATCGCGGCGGCGGCGGAAGCGGCGGGCGTGGTCAGGCTCGCCCATGACGAGGAGACGCTGGAGGACCGCAGCCTCTACCGCAGCCTGGGGGCGCTGATCTCCGAGTTCCCGGAGATCGTGCCGGTGGCGCGCGAAGCGGCTGCGGCGGGGGAGGCGGTCGTGTTCGGCGCGCCCAACGTGCTGCGGGGCGGCAGCCATGCCGGCTGTCCCGGCGCCGCCGAGATGGTGCGCGAGGGCCTCTGCACGGTGCTGGCGTCGGACTATTACTACCCCGCCATGCTGCTGGCGCCGTTCCGCCTGGCCGAGGAGGGCATCCTCGGGCTGGAGGAGGCCTGGCCGCTGGTCTCCGCCAACCCGGCCCGCGCGGCAGGCCTCACCGACCGGGGAACGCTCGCCGAGGGCGCGCGGGCGGACATCCTGCTCGTCGACCCTGCCGGCCCCGTGCCGCGCCCGGCCGCCCTGCTTGCCGCGGGCAGGCTGCTCCGCTTCGGCATCGCCTGAGGCGGCCGGTCACGGCACGATCTGCCGCTTCCCGATGAGCCGTTCGAGGAGCCGGAGGCCGGCCGCGTGGTGTTCGGGGCCGGCATGGCTCGCGCAGGCCTGCGCCAGCACCACGGGCCGGATGCCGTTCTGGAAGAGGTCCACGGCCGTCACCAGCACGCAGGCATCCGTGTCGATGCCGCAAAGGGAAACTTCGGTCGTGCCTTCCCGCCTCAGCTCGGCGAGAAGTTCTTCGGTCACGCAGCTGTACACATGCTTTTCGACAATGACGGCATGGGCCGCCGGCCGGAATGCGAGCCCGGCATCCGCCGACCCTTCGCCGAAGCGGCCCCAGTCCAGGAATGTCCGGTAGGGCGACTGCGGAGCATTGACGAAGCGGGTGGCATGGACGCGCTCATAGGCCTCCTGCAGCCGTTCGACGACGGGCACGACATGGCGCGTGTGCTCATTGACGAAGCCCGTCTGCACATCGACGACGATCAGCATTTTTCCCGCCATGCCGCCAGCATAGCCTCATCCGCGGCGGACGGCGGCTTCGTCGGGGCTTGCGGTGCGGGGCCAAGGCTTGCTTGACTGGCGGCGGAAACCTGCCGGAGACCGCGTATGAATCTGGCCGCCCTGCTGATCCGCGCCGCCCGCGCCAGACCGGACAGCCTTGCGCTGGCGCGGGGGCTCGAACCCCATTCGGACTACCGCACGCTCGCCGCCCGCGCGGCCGCCATCGCCGGCTCGCTGCGCGCCGCCGGCCTCGAGCCGGGAGACCGTGTGGCGATCGCGATGAAGAACTGCCCCGAATTCATCGAGCTGCTTTACGGCATCTGGCATGCGGGCCTTTGCGCCGTGCCGGTCAATGCCCGCCTGCACCCGAACGAGTTCGCCTGGATATTCGGGAATTCGGGCGCGCGGGTCGTCGCGGCGACGCCGGACCTGGCGGACGCGCTGGCCCCCGTCTGCGACGGCCTGCCCGATGTGGAACGCATGCTCGTGGTGGGAGACGCCGATTTCCGGGCGCTCTACGAAGGCGACCGGATCGGCCTCGCCGATGTCGCGCCGACCGACAATGCCTGGCTGTTCTACACCAGCGGCACGACCGGCCGGCCGAAGGGTGCGACGCTTTCGCACCGCAACCTCATGCACTGCACGCTCGGCTATTTCTCCGATGTGGACGATATCGCCGAGGGCGATGCGGTCCTGCATCCCGCGCCGCTCAGCCACGCCTCCGGCTGCTACAGCATTCCCTACGTCGTCCGCGCAAGCCCCCAGGTGATACCGCATGGCGGCTTCGACCCGGAGGAGATTTTCGAACTCGTCCGGCATTACAGGGGCAGCAGCTTCTTCGCCGCGCCCACCATGGTGAAGCGCCTGATCGACCACCCGGCGGCCGCAAGCGCGGACGTCGCGAACCTGCGCTCGATCATTTATGGCGGCGGGCCGATGTACGTGGCCGATGCCAAGCGCGCCTTCGAACTCTGGGGGCCGAAGCTCATCCAGATCTACGGGCAGGGCGAATGCCCGATGACGATCACCAGCCTGCGCCGGGAGGAGATCGCGGATGTGGACCATCCCCGCTACGAGGAGCGGCTGGCGTCCACCGGGCGGGCCTTCTCCAATGTCGAGGTGCGGGTCGCCGACGGGGGCGAACGCACGCTGGCGCCGGGCGAGATCGGCGAGATCCAGGTGCGCGGCGAGGTGGTGATGAACGGCTACTGGAACAATCCGGAGGCCACGGCGGCGGCGCTCAAGGGCGGCTGGCTGCACACGGGCGATTTGGGCATCGTCGACGAGGAAGGCTATGTCACGCTCAAGGACCGCTCGAAGGACATGATTATCTCGGGCGGCACCAACATCTATCCGCGCGAGATCGAGGAGGTGCTGCTGACCCATTCCGGCGTGAGCGAGGTCGCGGTCATCGGCCGGCCCGACCCGGAGTGGGGCGAGAATGTCATCGCCTATGTCGTTGCCGCCGGCGGCCGGCCTGATCCGGACGCGCTCGACCGCCATTGCCTGGACCATCTGGCCCGCTTCAAGCGCCCCAAGGTCTATCGTTTCGTCGAGGCGCTGCCGAAGAACAATTACGGCAAGGTCGTGAAGACGGAAATCCACGACCTTGAGGCCGCGCAGGCGGATCCCCGATCCCCCGAACGGTGAAGCCCCGCCGGAGCGGGGCTTCGCGCTTGTTGGAGCCTGCCGTCGGATCAGACGCTGTAATACATCTTGAACTCGATCGGGTGCGGCGTGTGCTCGAAGGCATAGACCTCGTTCCACTTGAGGTCGATATAGCCGTCGATCAGGTCGTCGGAGAACACGTCGCCGCGCGTAAGGAAGGACCGGTCCGCGTCGAGGCTCTCGAGCGCCTCCCGGAGCGACCCGCAGACCGTCGGCACGCCTTCCAGCTCCTCCGGCGGCAGGTCGTAGAGGTTCTTGTCCATTGGCTCGCCCGGATGGATCTTGTTGATGACGCCGTCGATGCCCGCCATCAGCATCGCGGCAAAGGCGAGATAGGGGTTCGCGCCGGGATCGGGGAACCGCACCTCGACGCGCTTGCCGTTCGGGCTCGCCACATAGGGGATGCGGCAGGAGGCCGAGCGGTTGCGGCTCGAATAGGCCAGCAGCACCGGCGCCTCGAAGCCCGGAATCAGCCGCTTGTAGGAGTTGGTGAGCGGATTGGAGAAGGCGTTGATGGCCTTGGCGTGCCGGATGATCCCGCCGATATAGTGCAGCGCGAACTCCGAGAGGTCGGCATAGCCGTGGCCGGCGAACAGCGGCTGGCCGTCCTTCCAGACCGACTGGTGCACATGCATGCCGGAGCCGTTGTCGTCGATCACCGGCTTCGGCATGAAGGTGGCCGTCTTGCCGTAGCTGTGCGCGACCATGTGGGTCACATACTTGTAGATCTGCATCGAGTCGGCCGCGCCCACCAGGGTGCCGAATTTGAGGCCGAGCTCGTGCTGGGCCGGCGCCACCTCGTGGTGGTGTTTCTCCATCTCGAGGCCCATTTCGGCCATGGTCGACACCATTTCCGAGCGCATGTCCGCGCCGCTGTCCACGGGCGGAACCGGGAAGTAGCCGCCCTTCACATCGGGCCGGTGGCCGGGATTGCCCTCGTCGAACTCCGTCCCGGAGTTGTAGGGGCCTTCCGCACTGTCGATCGCATAGAAGGTCCGGTTCATCGACACGTCGAAGCGGACGTCGTCGAACACGAAGAACTCGGCTTCCGGGCCGAAATAGGCGGTGTCGCCGATGCCGGCTTCCTGGATATAGGCTTCGGCCTTCTTGGAAACCGAACGCGGGCAGCGCTCATAGGACATGCCGGTGGACGGCTCATGGACATCGCAGAACATCACCATGGTGTTCTCCGCCATGAACGGGTCCATCACGGCCGTCGTCGGGTCCGGCATCAGGATCATGTCCGACTCGTTGATGTCCTTCCAGCCGGCGATCGATGACCCGTCGAAGAAGATGCCGTCCACGAAGACATCCTCGTCCATGGTCGTCACATACTGGGCGGTATGCTGCCACTTGCCGCGCGGATCGGTGAAGCGCAGGTCCACATGGCGGACATCATTGTCCTGAATTGCCCTGAGCACGTCCTCGGGCGTCTTGCAGTTGAGCGACATGAGATGGGGGCTCCCTCTATGTTCCGGACGGCGCGCGGGCCGGTGTTCCTAGATGGCGTCCACGCCGGTTTCGCCGGTGCGGATTCGGATTGCTTCCTCGATCGGATAGACGAAAATCTTGCCGTCGCCGATGCGGGCGGTATAGGCCGCCTGCTGGATCGCCTCGACGGCCCGTTCGACCGCGGCGTCTTCCACGACGACCTCGATCTTCACCTTCGGCAGGAAGTCCACGACATATTCGGCCCCGCGATAGAGTTCGGTGTGGCCCTTCTGCCGACCGAAACCCTTCGCCTCCAGCACGGTGATGCCCTTGATGCCGACCTCGTGCAGCGCGTCCTTCACCTCGTCGAGCTTGAAGGGCTTGATGATCGCTTCAATCTTCTTCATAGCCGTCCCGCCGGTGGTAGGCATGATGCCCGTATGTTGAAAAGCACACTCCATGCCAGTCCGCAAGGCGTGAGCATCCCTTGAGAATCAAGGGTTTTTCAGCAAGCCGTCGACACAAAATGCACATAGTTACGCCAATTGCCAGTTGGATGGGCAGAGCAGGTGCCCGCCGAACGGGCTGTCAGAGCACGGTCCGAATTCGCTCGACCGCGCGCTCGATGTCCTCCTCGCTTGCCGCGTAGGAAAAGCGGATGAAGCCCTCTCCGTGCCCGCCGAAGCTGGTGCCGGCCACCGTCGCGACACCGGCGTCCTCCAGCATCCGGCTCTGCAGCTCGCGCGCGCTCATGCCGGTACCCTCGATATTGGGAAAGGTGTAGAACGCGCCTCCCGGATCGACGCAGCGGAAGCCCGGCAGCTGGTTGAGGGCCCGCACGATGATGCGGCGGCGCGCGTCGAAGGCCTGGCGCATCGTCTCCACGGCGTCCTGCGGCCCGTTCAGCGCGGCGATGCCGGCATATTGTGTGGCCGCGTTGACGCAGGAATGGCAGTTGACCGCCAGCCGTTCCACGTACGGGAAGAGCGCCCTCGGCCAGACGCTGTATCCGAGCCGCCAGCCCGTCATTGCGTAAGTCTTGCTCCAGCCGTCCAGCAGGATGGTGCGCTCGCGCAGGCTCTCATAGCCGAGCAGCGAGACATGCTCGTTGTCCTCGTAGAGAAGGCGGCTGTAGATCTCGTCCGAGAGCACGGCGACATGCGGGTGGTCCTCGAGCCCGGCAACGAGCTTGTCCATTTCAGCCTTCGGCACGACACCGCCGGTCGGGTTCGCAGGGCTGTTCAGGATAAGGAGGCGCGTTGCGGGGCCGATCTGCGCCAGCACCTCGTCGGCAGAGAAGGCGAAGCCGTTCT
This sequence comes from Alphaproteobacteria bacterium, assembly GCA_022825195.1. Taxonomy (GTDB): domain Bacteria; phylum Pseudomonadota; class Alphaproteobacteria; order Bin95; family Bin95; genus Bin95. The sequence continues at coordinate 5,683 of JAJDYL010000032.1, read as the reverse complement.
CCTCGTGCAGCGCCATCGCGACGGGGGTGGCGCCGGTATATTCGATCATCGACTCGTAGATCGGGAATCCCGGGTTCGGATAGACGATCTCGGCGCCCGGCTCCCCGAACATCATGATCGCGAAGAACATGGTCGGCTTGCCGCCCGGCAGGATCATCACCAGGTCGGGATCCACCTCGACGCCGCGAAAGCGCGCAATGTCCGCCGCGACCGCCTCGCGCAGGGCCGGGATGCCGTTGGCCGGCGTGTAGCCGTGATGCCCGTCGCGCAACGCCTGAGCTGCCGCTTCGACGACATGAGGCGGCGTCTTGAAGTCCGGCTGCCCGATGCCGAGATTGATGATGTCGCGGCCTTCCGCCTGGAGCCTTGCCGCCCGCGCAAGCACCTCGAAGGCAGTCTCGGTTCCCAGTCGGTCGAGGTTGTCGGCAAGGCGGAGCATGGCAGCCGTTGTCCTGTCCTGAAGGAAGCGCCGGACTATGGCCAAAAGCGAAATCCGCTGCAATGCCCCGGTGCCGGCCGACGGCGGTTTTGACAGCCGGTGCAATAGCCCGGACAATCGCTTCGGGGCACGAAGCCGCTGCAGACATGGAGGGAAGACGGTTCGATGGGCATGCTTGACGGGCGGGTTGCAATTTGCACGGGATCGGGACGTGGCGTCGGCGCCGAGGTTGCGAAAATGATGGCGGCGAACGGCGCGAGCGTCATTGTCAACGATCCCGGCGTTGGCGGCGGCGGCGAGGGCGGCGACCGGACGCCGGCCCAGGCGATCGCGGACGAGATCAGGGCAGCGGGCGGCCATGCGGCCCCGAATTACGGTTCGGTCGCGCGTTTCGAGGACTGCCTCGACATGGTGCAGCAGGCCCGGGACGAGTTCGGCGGGCTGCATATCATCTTCAACCCGGCGGGCATCCTGCGCGACCGCATGTTCCACAAGATGTCGCCGGAGGACTGGCAAGCGGTGATCGACGTCCATCTCACCGGCCACTTCAACGTCAACCGGGCGGCGATCAACCTGTTCCGCGAGCAGGAATACGGGCGCATCATCATGGTTTCCTCGACCTCCGGCCTGCTCGGCAATATCGGCCAGTCGAACTACGGCGCAGCCAAGCTCGGCATCGTGGCGCTCGCGCGCATCGTGGCGATGGAAAACGCGTCGAAGAACGTCACCGCCAACGTCATCGCGCCCTCGGCCGACACGCGCATGACCCGCAGCGTGCCGGCGCCGAAGGACCCGGAGGCTGCGGCGATCCGGGACGAGCGGCTGAGGCTCAGCCGGGCGGACGCCATTGCGCCGCTTTGCACCTTCCTCGCCTCCGAGGGCGCGGGCTATGTCAACGGGCAGGTCTTTCACCAGCGCGCGGGCGAACTCACCCTTTACGGCCATTCCCGCCCGGTGCGCACGGTCCACCGCAACGGCAACTGGACGCCGGAGACCATTGCCGACATCGCCATGCCGTCGCTCTCGGGCCAGTTTTTCGAAATCGCAAACTCCCGCAGCGTCCATGCGGGGATGCCGATGGCATGAGCGTCGGCGCGCCGCATAAAGGAGGAACCGCCATGCAGTCGAACGGATGGATCGGGAGCGAGGCCGAGCTTGAGGCGCTCTACGAGATGCCCCCCAGGCGGCGGGCGATCCTCAAGGAGATCGACCATATCTCCGACCACTACCGCGCCTTCATCGACGCGGCGCCCTTCGTGGTGCTGGCGACGGTCGGGCCGGAGGGGCTGGATTGCAGCCCGCGCGGCGACCCGGCGGGGTTCGTCCAGGTGCAGGATTCGAAGACCGTGCTGCTGCCCGACCGGCGCGGCAACAACCGGCTGGACAGCCTGCGCAACATCGTCCGCGACCCGCGCGTCTCGCTGCTTTTCCTCATCCCCGGCGTGGGCGAGACGCTGCGCATCAACGGGCGCGGGCGCATCGGCACCGACCCGGAGCTGCTGGCGCGCTTCGAGATGAGGGGGCAGCTGCCGCGCAGCGTGCTCTCCGTCGCCGTGGACCGGATCTATATCCAGTGCCCGAAGGCGCTTGTCCGCTCTCGCCTCTGGCGCCCGGAAACGCGCGTGCCCCGCAACTCCCTGCCGACCCTCGGCCAGATCATGGAAGCGCTCGACACCGAGGGCGAATTCGAGGCCAGGTCCTGGGACCGCGCCTATTCGGCCGAACTGGAGAAGACGATCTACTAGGCGGACAGTTCCGGGCGGCGGTCGGCCCAGGGCGCGATCCGCTCGAAAGCGGCCGCCGCCTGCAGCACCTGCCGGTCTTCATGCAGGCGCCCGACGATCTGGAGGCCGATGGGCAGGCCGTCGCGGGTGAAGCCGCAGGGCACGCTGGCCGCCGGATTGCCGGTCGCGTTGAACGGGAAGCTGAACGGGGTCCACGCAAACAGGTCCTCCGCCTCGGACCGGCCGGGCTCGGGCGCCACCTGTCCCACCGGGAATGCGGGAACGGCGGTCGCGGGCGTGAGCAGGAAATCGTAGTCCTCGAAGAATTTCGAGACCCGGTCGCAAAAGGCGAGCCGCTCGATGCGGGCCTGCACATATTCGACCGCGCTGTATTCCATGCCCCGGCGCACCATATGCACGAGGCCCGGGTCCATGCCGGTCTCCCACTCGTCGAGATACTGGACCAGGCCGCCGGCCACGGCGCTCTGGTAGAGCACGATGAAGAAACCGGTCGCATTGCCGATACCGGGATCGCCTTCCTCCACTATGGCGCCGAGTTCCTCGAAGCGGGCAGCCGCGCGCGCCGTCGCCTCCGCAACCTCGGGGTCCACCTCCGCATAGCCGAGCGTCGGGCTCCAGAAGACCTTCCGGCCGGCAATGCCGTCATGCAGCCCGGCGAGGAAGTCCTGCGGCGGGACCGGCTGGCTGAAGCGGTCGCCCGGGTCGTAGCCGGCGATGGCGCTCAGCATGAGGGCTGCGTCGGACACGGTGCGGGTCATCGGTCCGAGATGGGACAGGAGGCCGTTATGCGGCATCGGCAGATAGGGGACGAGGCCGATGGTCGGCTTGATGCCGAAGATGCCCGCGAAGGAAGACGGAATGCGGATCGAGCCGCCGCCGTCGCCGCCCTGGGCGAGCGGCCCCAGACCCGCCGCGATCTGCGACGATGCGCCGCCGCTCGAACCTCCGGGTGTGCGTTCCAGGTTCCAGGGATTCCGGGTGATCCCGGTGACCGGGCTGTCCGTGGCTCCCTTCCAGCCGAACTCCGGCGTCGTCGTCTTGCCGAGGAAGACGCCCCCGCTGTCGTGCAACCGGCGCTCAAGCGGCGTGTCATCCTCCGGCACGTTGTGCTCGAAGATCTTCGAGCCGCGCATGGTGCGCACGCCCTTGCTCGGCTGAAGGTCCTTGATCGAGTACGGAATGCCGTGCAGCAGGCCGAGGGATCGGCCGCGCATGACCGCTTCTTCCGCCGCCTTCGCCTGTTCCAGCGCGATGTCGGGCGTCGGCGTGCAAAAGCAGTTGAGGGCCGGATTCAGCGCCTCGATGCGCGCGATCGCCGCGCGCGCGAGCTCGACCGGCGAGAGGCGGCGGCTGCGGATGTCGGCCGCAAGGTCCACCGCGGACCGGAAACAGAGGTCCTCGTCATGCATGGCTTCGTTCTCCCATTCCAAAAGGAAGCCGCCCGCCGCCCGTTCGCAGGGCGGCGGGCGGGCGGCAGCAGCGGCGCCTAGTTCTTCCGGATGTTCCAGAAGAAGGCGTCGGTCGACTTGATGACCCCGCTCACCTCGTCGCGGTAGGCGCGGTAGAAGAAATACTGCCCCAGGGGAATGTAGGTGACATATTCCATCGCGCGCTCCTGCATCCGCCGGGAAAGCGTCACCAGCATCTCCGGATCGGATTCGCTGGAGAACTTCGCCCTGAGCTCCTGGAGCTCTTCGTCGCAGGGCCAGCCGAACCACGCCGCGTCGCAGGCGCCGGAGACGCCGTTGTGCATCATCGGGTTCAGCAGCATGTTCGCCGGCCAGGCCGTATGGAAGAGGTTCCAGCCGCCGTCGGCCGGCGCCTTCTTCTCGGCGCGGCGCGAGGTGAGGGTGGACCAGTCCATCGCCTGGTCGTCCACATTGACGCCGATTTCGCGCAGGAGGGCGGCGCTCACCAGGCTCGCGGAATGGAGCTGCGGGATGTCCGTCGGGTGCAGCAGAACGACGGGCTCCCCGTCATAGCCGGACTCGGCGAGCAGCTTTTTCGCGTCTTCCAGGTTCTGCTGCATGAGCCGTTCCGAGCCGAGGTCGCTGGCATGGGGCGTGTCGCAGATGAACATTGCCGGACAGGTGCGCCATGACCCTTCCAGCGAGCTGTTCGCCAGCTGGTAGGTGGCCTGGTCCGCCATGAGCTGGAGGGCCTGGCGGGCCTTCACATTGTTGAACGGCGGGTGCAGGTGGTTGATGACCAGCCAGGGCTGCCAGCCGAGCCCGTCCGTCGGCTCCACGGTAACGCCCTCGGCGGCGTTGAGCTGCGGCACGAGGTCGGCCGGCACGTTCTCGATGAGGTCGATCTCGCCCGCAACGAGAGCGTTGGCGGTGGTCTGGGCATCGGGAATGTACTGCCAGACGAGGCGGTCGAAATGGACGACCTTGCCGCCGGCCGTCTCGCTGGCGGGTTCCGCACGCGGCACGTAGTCCGTGTTCTTTTCGTATACGACCCTGCTGCCCGGCACCCACTCGTCTTCCAGGATCCTGAAGGGCCCGGAGCCGATCATTTCCTTGATCTGCTCGTGCGGGTCGGTCATCGCAACCCGTTCCGGCATCATGAAGGGCACGTTGGCGTTCTTCTTGCCGAGAGCGTCGATGACGAGCGCCCAGGGCTCCTTCATGGTGATGACGATCGTGCTGTCGTCCGCCGCCTCGATAGTCTGGACCCGCTCCAGGAGAAGCTGTCCGAACACATCCCGCTGGCCCCAGCGGTTGATGGACGCCACGCAGTCCTTGGCGGTCACCGGGCTCCCGTCATGCCAGTTGAGGCCCTCGCGGAGCGTGATGGTGTAGACGAGGCCGTCATCGCTCACCGTGTAGCCTTCGGCCATCTGCGGCTTGATGTTGAAGTCCTCGTCCGTGGCGAACAGCGTGTCGTAGACCGCGTAGCCGTGGTTGCTGGTGATGAGCGCCGTGGTCCAGATGGGGTCGATGTTCTTGAGGTCGGCGTGAATGGCCACGTTGAGTTCGCTCTGGCCTGCGGCCGGGAAGGCGAGCGCAAGGCCGAGAGCCGCCGCCGGCACGATGCCTCGCGCCCTTCTGGCTATCCAGTTGCGGGACGAATTCTTCATGGTCCGGACTCCCTTTGAGTTGTGGCTGGATTCCGCCGCACCGTCGGCCGGCCGCCGCCCGGTTACGACATCCTCCCCGAGGCATTACACGCCGGAACCGGCCCGCCTGCAATCCGGGGGATGTCTTGCATGCTCTTCGCCTCATACCAGCGGCATCGAATCCAGCCTCATGTGAAAATTGCGGCCCCTGTCGCCACCCCGGCTCAGGGTCTTGCCGTCTGCCGCCCCGTCCCGGTTTGCGCCCGGTATGCCTTTGGCGCCCTTCACCAATGCCGGGGCGGCCGGGAGACCGGCGGTCGCGGTAGGGACGCCGGTTTCCCGGCGCCCCCCGCACAGATCCGGACGTGCGCGCTAATACCAGCGGTTGAGGTTTGAGACTCATTGAGGGGATTCCCAAGGAGATCGACTTCTGACTCA
>JAJDYL010000042.1 GCA_022825195.1 Alphaproteobacteria bacterium | reverse complement strand
GTCTTCCAGAACTACGACGATATCCTCGATCACTGCTGCAATGCCTGGAACAATCTCGTTTCACAGCCAGAACGGATCGCCTCTATCGGTACACGAAAATGGGCCAATGGGTTCTAAACAGTGACCCTTGGTATAACCGGCCGGAGGGAGCGACGACGCCGGGTCCCAGGGCTCCGGCGGCTCCGCCAGGCCCGGTTCCAGCGCCGGGTCCGGGGTGAGGCTCGCGAAGCCGTATTCCGGATAGACCGCGCCGCGCTCGGGACAGCGGATCGCGCGCTCGTCCTCGACGACCTCGCGGACCGCCGCCGGGTCGATGCCCAGCGCGGCCAACCGGTCGAGGGATGTATCGGGATGGAACATGGGCGGGACCTCCTCTGCCGTTGCCCTGCCCGGCAACCAGTGCCGGACACCGATCCGGCATCGGCGTGGGGGACCCACTCCCTCCGCCCTGCCGGACACTCGCCCGACAGGCGCTCGCCTCCTCCTCTACGACGGATGGACGGCGCGGCGGATCGCGGCCAGGCGCTCGCAGACCGCACGCGGCGTCATCGACCCCAGGTTCAGCACCGGGATGCCGCGGGCCTGGGCGATGCGGATGGCCATGCCCGTACCGCCGGTCGCTGCGCCGCGTTCGCTCCAGCACACGACCGCATCCACCGGCCGGTCCAGCGTCCCGCCCAACAACACCGCCGCGTTCCGGGCATGCAGCTTGCGGACGGCTGGCGAACACCGCTCCCACGCCGGATGCAAGGGCTGCGCGATCTCCAGGCACGCCGCCGTCGCCGCCGCCGACAGCACCCGGCAGTCCGGACCCCGATGCCCGTTATAGCCCCACCATGGCAGCCACACCGTCCGCTGCTCCGCCGGCGCTCCCGCCGCAAACGAGCCGTCGGCCCCGTCCGCCCCGCCGGAAGACAGATGCCAGCCGGTCCGGGCCAGCCATCCCGCGATGACGCCCATATCCGCCAGCACGGCCGTCGGTGTCGCCCGCGCCCCGATCCCCGCATATCGCAATGTCGCCATGTCCCGATCTCCCCGGTTGCGTTTGCCGCCGCTCCCTCTCCGTCAGCGGCTTCGCTCCCCCGCGCGCTCCTCTCCACCTCCACGGCGACACGCGGCCCGGCCCGGCTTGAACGCCGCCCCCGTCCCGTGCAGGGATACGGCATGGAAGGGCGCGGACGGATCGGGCGTCACGGGTTCCGGGCGCCGGCGCTGCTCCCGCTGCCGGCCGGGATCGTGGCGCCACCGGATCGGGGTCGGGGGCAGGAGGCGCGGCGCGGTTCGGGCCGGACGCGGTCGCGGGGGGAGGCTGGGGCCGTGGCTGGCGCCGCTCGTACCCCGCGGCCCGCCGCTCGCGCTCGGATGTCGGCGCGGCGCCTGAGCCACAGGCGTCGCGCACGGCGCGGCGACGGTGGCGGTGACGCTGCCGGCCGGACTGCTCGGGCCGATCGCGGTCTGCGCCGTTGCGGTCCGCCTGCCGGTCTGGATCGCGTGGTGGCGGCTTGCGCAGAGGGGTCGACCGGAGACGGAGCCGGGCCGGCTGCGCAGCAGCGAAATGGCCGGTATGTGGATAACGGCCGCGATTATGTCGGCTTCGACCCTGCTCGTGCTGGCGCCCTGCGGTCTGCCGCTCGCGCTCGGCTGCCGGAGGCTCTGGCGGCTCGGCTACCGGCGCGCGGCCTGGATCGCCGGTATCGGCATGGGCATCGTCACCGTCGCTGCGTCGCTGGTTGCGGGGCTGCTCGGGCCCGTCGTGATCGCCATCCATGCGATCGTGCTCAGGCTGCCGGTATCGGGAGCCTGGTGGTGGCTGGCAAGGCGGGCCTGATTACGGCCGATGGCGGGCCGGCAGCGCAGCAGGAAAGACGGCGCAATCGCGTGCCGGTGGTTGCCGGGCGACGTTGCGTTCCGAGGCTCCGCCGCACTCGTCCGGTACCGTCGCTGGAGGGCCGGTTGGTGGCAGGACGTCAAGCGGCCGGACATCGTGGCGGACGAGGCTGCGACTACCGGGCCGGGGTTTTCGAGGTTGGCTGGCCCTCCGGGGTTCGGCTTGCGCGCCGGCGCGGAGGCACCTCGTGCGTGTACCCGGTGGCGCCTGGCGCGTAATGAGCGAGGCGTGGCAGGCGCCCGACCGGCTGTGCAGCAACGCAACCCGGGAAAACGATGCCGCAACGCGTGCTGGAGGCGAATGGCGGTCGGCGGGCCGGCTGCGCAGCAAGGGGTTGGCATTCGTATGCAGACAGGTCCGGATACGACGGGTTGCGCAGCTAGATCCTGGTCAGTCGAATATGTCCGGCAGTGTTGAGCCCCTGATGCCAATTGCGATCGGTCCAGTAGTTTCCTTCCAGCACCTTCGGACAGCGCTCCAGGGGGATGGAAAGGCGTGCGGCGCCGAGATGGCGCTGACTGTCCGTGCTCTTGGGAGCCGACACATGGCTATCGTAGACGTAGAATAGAACCGGTTTGCGCTCGCCCCGGTGACGCTGCAGGGAACAGGCGAGCGTCTCCGAGCTCAGGTACCTGTCGTCCATGTCCAGGGTCATGTCGATTCGCGCGAGCCGTGCCTTAACGTTCGCTTTGCCCACGCGGTTGAACAACACCGGGGCACCGTCGGGGGACGTATCGGGCTGGCGACCCTCGGTGCGGGCCTTGATGATGGACCAGTTCGAGGAGATGTCGACGGTGTACTCGGCGTCGATGTTCGGGAACACCCGCCAAACGCCCGGCAGGCCGCAGAGCCAGGGAAAAACGAACGTCTGACCGACGAAGAAGACGAGGGCGGAGACCGCGATCACAGGGATGGAGACCTGCGAAAGGAAAGGGATGGGCGGCGCCAACCCGAAGAAATCGGATGCGAGCGCAATGGCTAGAGCGGCATTGACGTAAAGCACGGCCTTCAGGAAGGCGGCTAACCCCATGGAATCGAACATATTGTCGATTCTCCTTGAACGAAGTAGGAACCGTAACCAGATATAGTGTCTTGGACGGAGTGAGGCATGCCTGCGCCGGGCGGGTCGAACGCGGGGGAATCCTGATCGGCTCCTACCGGGGACCGCATATGGAGGTTGTCGATTGGACCGAACCGGGCGCCGCCGACAAGGCGACGCTGTCGTCGTTTGCACGGCAGGACGAGCGGCATCAGGAAGCCGCGACCGAGGCTTGGCGCAAGTCGCAGCACAGGCTGACTTACGTGGGCGAATGGCACAGCCATCCTTTCGGCCGACCGGTCCCGTCCGGGATAGACAGAAGTGCGTGGCGGTCCGTGGTGACGAAACTGAGAGTGCCGTGCCTGTTCGTGGTGGTATCTCCCGCAGGATGGCAGGTGTTTCGGGTTCGACGCTTTACGACGGCAGCCGACATGGCGCCTCTCGTTGAGAGCGAGAATGGGAGCACAGGTGTCGTTTTTCGATAGGCAGGATGGAAGCATGATAGTGAGTAATGGACAGCAGATTCGGTGAAAGCCGCTGTCCTCCGGGCGTCGTCACGATATGGTGTCCCCGTTCCGGATTCCGGAAGGCCGGCTATTCAGCAACGCGGGCGGGTGCGCTCAAACTGTTTCGGACACGGCAACGCACGGTTTGCCGTCTCGCTCCGGCAAACCTGTCCGGCTGGCGAGGGCTGCATTCACGATTGCGAAGCGGGCGCGAGATTCATTTCGATCTCCAGAACCCGGATGGCCTCGATGAGCGCCCCGAATCCCGGTGCGCCGTCGCCGACGATGCGGGCGCCTCGCATGGCGTCGTAGTCGGATTGCAGGGCGGGGAGCTGGTCGTTGTCGGGGACGAGGCGCAAGCGGCCGTCGAGGCATTGGTCGTAGTTGGCGTTGCCGGCATAGAAGAAGGCCTTCTTGTGCCGGACGACGTCCGCCAGCAGGGCCAGATCCGCGAGCGCGGCCCGGCCGACGGGGTGGGCGGCGAGACAGGCAAGGTCGAACCAGTGGCGGGAGAGCCGGTTGGGCTTGTTCGCAAGCTGGCGGCGGTGGCATGCGACGTGGATCAGCGTCGCCTTCTCCCAGAAGGTGCGCGCCGGAGAGAGAACCGTCACGGTCGCAGCAGGATAGTCGAGGCCATCGGTCAGGGCGGCGATGTCGGGAACGATCGCGTGGCGCTCGTTTGGAACGATGACGTTGCGGCCGCCGAATTCCAGCAGGACCTCGCTCGCAACATAGCTGTCCGGTGCGTCGATCGCCGACGGATAGGCGAAACGGATGGTCTCGCCGTCTTCGCCGAGATGAATGTCGTAGCGGCCGTCGGGCGCGAGGCGCCGGGCAGCGTCATCGAGCGCGGGCGCGACGGCGTCGCGGACATGGCTTGCAACTCGCTCCCTAAGGCGTTCGCTAAACAGCCGGGTCGCGGTGCGGCTGGCGCCATCGGCAAACGGGTCGAAACCATCGTCGAAGGCACGATAGTCGAGGGTGACGTCCACGTCCTCGGAGAACCGGTCGATGACGCCGTAGACCTTGGACAGCGACGTGCCGCCCTTAAAGGCCATCGGATGGGGATCGGGCATGGAGAAGAGGGCGTCGAGGACCCAGCAGAGCCAGATGTCCTTCTCCAGGATGACGGCCGAGCGCCGGGAGCGCGCGGCCGCGGTCCGGAGGATGTCGGCGCGCTGGCCGGCGTCGAGCGAGAGGAACGGCTCAGCCATGGGCCGTTTCTCCGGCAGTGGCGTCGAATGCCTTCTGCATCCAGACCGGCATGTCGGCGGAACGCAGCTTCTCGAACTCCGCCGGGCCGAGTGCGGCCTCGATCCTAGCGACGGTCTCAGGGGTCACATTGTCCTTGCCGAGATACCAGAGCGCGGAGAGCGCGGCGCCCGGCGGCTCGCCCGCGAATTGCAGCCGGCGGCGGTTTGAAGTGTGGACCATGCGCACGGCAGTGCCGGCGATCCGGATCGTGCGGGTCGAACCGCTGGTATGGAACGCGGGCGCGGTCGGCACTTGGGTGCTGAGCCTGAACCGCCTTGCGGCTTCGGCGCCGTGGATCTGGAGCGTCTCGCCATTGTTGCGCGCGATCGCCTCGACCACCTCGTGGATGTCGGGCATCACGGTCCCGACGAACCGGCTGGTCCTCGGGCGGATGAAGACGCCGTGGGCCAGACGCAGGATCTCGCCGTCGGCGGCCAGACGGGAAAGGGCCCGGTCGACGGTGCCGCGGCCGCCGTGCTTCAGGAAGCGGGCGCCGGTGAAGGGCCTGCCCCGGGGCAGCTTCCGTATGGCGGCCCGAACGTCTTGTGCGATAGACATGGCGTAACCTCTTCTTGTCCAAAGATATACCAACAATTTGGACAATTTCAAGGGGAGGCACTGGACCCCGGGCGCGGATCAGTGCTCGGTCGGGTCGCCCGGCTCCGGGGTCTCGGTGTGCATGGATTCGGCCACCATGGCGGTCCAGGCCTCGCGGTCGAGCCCGAGCCGGCGGTTCAGCTTGTCGCAGATGCTGAGGGCATCCTCCAGATTGAGGGAGATGAGCGCAGTGGGGACATGCCCGGCAAGCCCTTCGATGACGATGCGGATCTGCTGCACCTCGGTCTCGACATCGTAGGCCGGCGCGAAACAGAAATTGGGTTCGTCGGGCAGGGTCTGCGCGGTCATGGGGGCTCTCCTTCGGTTGCGGCGGCAGCGGCCGCCGCCCGGCCGGCGATACGTATCCCGGCCGGGCATTGAACGGGTGAATTCTCCTGGTGTCACGCGGCGAGCGGCCAGCGGTCGAGGATGCGTTCCACCGCATCCGCCCCGGGCGCGAATATCCGGGCGCGGAACGAAACGATCTCGACTGTGCAGCCCATACGCCGGAGCGCGGGCAGGTCGGTGTCGGCCGGTCCCTCGATCTCGACCCGGTCGCGACCCATCAACCGCCGGCGGGCGAGCCGCCAGCCGTTGGCGAGCGCAAGGGCATTGCCGCGTTCCATGACCGCTGCGAAGGCCTCCGCGCCGGTCATGGCCGGTCCGCCGTCGAGCCCGAACCCGGCGCGCACCGAGCGGACCTGTTCGGCGTCGAGCACGCGTCCGATGAGGGATATGCCGTCATCGCTGGTGAGCCTGCGGACCCGCATGTTCTCGGCCGGCAGGCGGTCCCAGACCGGCAGCAGCAGGCCGGAGGCGAGCCAGAAACGGGACTCGCGGTGGCTCGGCAGCTCGCCGATCTCGTGGTCCCAGAGCGTGCGCCACTGGCGTTGGTCGGCGCGCCCCCAGTTGGATGCGGTGAACTCGGCCTGCGCCATGCGTTCGCGGTTGGCGGGGCGGATCAGCTGGACCCGCTCCTGCACCCCGCCATTGTCCAGCATGCGCGACGGCGCCGGCAGCAGCACGGCGGCGCGCTTCGAGCGCATGTTGACCACCAGCCGCGGCTTGCCGTCCGGCGCCGGATCGAGCATGCCAATCTCCAGCGCAGAGTCGGCGGTCAGCGGTACCAGCCTGTCGCGGCGGACGATCTCGACCAGCTCAGTGGCAGCCCCGGTGCCCGGATGCTCGTAGAGCGTCTCCCTGCCGGCGACGGTGAGCGAGTCGGCAAGGACCGTCTCGACGCCGACCTCGTAGCTGCCGGCTTCCATCGCCTGCTCGATATTGCTGGCGATGCGCGCCTCCAGCTCGGCGAAGAGCTGGTTCTGCTCGGCGATGGGGAGCGCCAGCAGCCGGTTGAGGAACTGCGGCATGGGCGGCAGGTCGTCCTTGAGCCCGCCCTCATGCGCGATCTTGAGGCCGGTCGACTCCTGGAACCGTTCCGCGTTCCAGCCCTCGATGCGGCCCCGCCAGAGCGCACTGTAGAACTGCCGCAATGCCGCCTTGGCATAGTCGGATTCGAGGTTGTCGCTCTCGCGGAACAGCGCGGCGTCGCTGCCGCCCATCGCGGTCTGGCTGTCGCGCTGGCCCCGCGTGATGGCGCCCAGGCTGTCCAGCCTTCTGGCGATGGTGGCGATGAACCGGCGCTCGCCCTTCACGTCGGTGGTGACGGGGCGGAAGAGCGGCGCACTGGCCTGGTGCGTCCTGTGGGTCCTGCCCAGCCCCTGGATCGCCTGGTCGGCGCGCCAGCCCGGCTCAAGCAGATAGTGGATGCGGCGCTCGGTGTTCGCGCAGGACAGGTCCGCGTGGTAGCTGCGGCCTGTGCCGCCCGCCATGCTGAAGACGAGAATACGCTTCTCGGCGTCCATGAACGCGGCGGTCTCGGCGAGATTGGCCGATGCCGGACGCGAGCGCAGCGAGAGGCGTTCGCCCTTCGCCTCCACGATCCTGAGCACGCGCCGCGACCGGCCCGTGACCTCGGCGACGGCCTCGTGCCCGAACTTCTGCACGATCTGGTCGAGCGCCGTCGGCACCGGCGGGAGCGCTGCGAGCTTCTCGATCAGCGCGTCGCGCCGGTCCTCGGCTTCCTTGCAGATCACCGGGTGGCCGTCTTCATCCCTGGCGGGCCGGCTGAGGAGATTGCCGGCGTCGTCGGTGAAGGGCTGCTGCAACTGCACCGGGAAGGCGTGCATCAGGTAGGAGAGGATGGCGTCCCGGGGCGTGAGGTCGATATTGAGATCGTCCCACTCCGAGGCCGGGACCTCGGCGATGCGGCGTTCCATCAGCGCCTCGCCGGTCGAGACGAGCTGGACGACGGCCGAGCGCCCGGCATCGAGGTCGGCCTCGACGGCGCGGATCAGGCTCGGGCACTTCATGCCGGTCAGCAGATGGCCGAAGAAGCGCTGCTTGGTCCCCTCGAAGGCGGAGAGCGCCGCGGATTTCGCCCTCTTGTTGAGCGTGTCCCCGCCCTGGACGATGCCGGTCGCCTTCAGCGCCTCCTCGATATTGTGGTGGATCACCTTGAAGGCGCCGGCATAGGCGTCGTAGATGCGGCGCTGCTCGGGGGTGAGCGGGTGTTCGAGGATGTCGACCTCGACGCCGTCATAGGCGAGCGCGCGGGCCTGGTAGAGGCCGAGCGCCTTCAGGTCCCTGGCGACCACCTCCATCGCGGCGACGCCGCCCGCTTCCATGGCGGAGATGAACTCGACGCGGGTCTCGAACGGCGTCTCGCCGGCGCCCCAGAGGCCGAGCCGTCCGGCATAGGCCAGGCCGGGCAGCGTCGTGGCGCCGGTGGCGGACACATAGGCGATGCGGGCGTCGGGCAGCGCGTTCTGCAAGCGCAGACCGGCCCGTCCCTGCTGCGACGGCTTCGTGTCGCCGCGTTCGGACTTCGAGCCCGCCGCGTTGGCCATCGCATGGGCCTCGTCGAACACGATCACGCCGTCGAAGGCGTGGCGGTCATCCTCGTCGAGCGAGCCGGCGAGCCACTCGACGATCTGCTCCAGCCGCGAGGGCTTACCCTGGCGGGAGGGCGAGCGCAGCGTGGCGTAGGTCGCGAACAGGATGCCCTCGTCGAGCGGTATCTCCATGCCCGGCCGGAAATTGCCGAGCGGGATGACGTCGCTCTCCAGCCCGCCCAATGCGGTCCAGTCGCGGCGCGCGTCTTCCAGCAGCTTGTCGGACTGCGAGAGCCAGAGCGCCCTCTTCCGGCCCCTCAGCCGGTTGTCGAGGATGATGGCGGCGACCTGGCGTCCCTTGCCGCAGCCGGTGCCGTCTCCCAGCATCCAGCCCCGGCGGAACCTCACCGGCTCCGACAGGGTCTCCCCGTCCTGGGTGACGAAGGAGGTGTCGATCTCTTCGGCGTCACCATCACCGTCTTCCGGGCAGCGGTGGACGGTCTCCCACTGGGAGCCGATGCGGTACTGGGCGGAGAGATGGCGGTCATGGGCCTCGCCCGCCAGCACGACGCTCTCAAGCTGGGCGTCCGACAGCAGGCCGTCGGTCACCACCCGTTCCGGCAGCATCGGCCGCCAGGCCGGCGCCGGATGGGGCACGGCGGCCATGGCGGCGGACTGCACCAGCGGCGTCGGATGCTCAACCGCCCCCGGCACGCGCACCGCGCCCGGCCGCCAGGGGGCGTAGGGGCCGGTATCGTTGGCGGCTGACGATTCGGCATCGGTGGCAGCCGGCTCCACCGGCCCGGTCTCGACGACCAGTTCGGAGACCGGCCCCCAGTCATGGGCCTGCCGGGTCTCGGGCGTCGAGGCAGGCCTGGGACCGCGCCGCTTCTCCGGCTTTGGCGCCACCGCCTTGCCGAACAGGTCGCGGGCGGGGCCGGAGGCGACCGGAATGGGCGCAATCGGCCGGCGCGGCGGCACCCGGGCGATGACGGCATCCAGCAGTTCGGCGGCGTTGGCGGCGCGTGCCGTTCCCTCCACCCCGGAACCCGTCCGGGGCAGGCCATCCACGCCGGGTCCGGCGCCGCGCTCCAGCACGGTGAGGCGGGTGTCGAAGCCGGTGCCCCGGCGGGCATAGGCGCGCCCGTCGATCGCCATGGTGAAGATGCAGCGGGCCGGCGGGTCGAGACGGCCGACAGTGTCGCCGGGCGCGCAATGGGCCGAGGTGATCGTCACCAGCCGCCCGCCCGGCGGCAGCATCGAGGCGGCGGAGCGGACATGGCGGAGGTCGGCGTCGCGGGTGATGCGGTCGACGCCGGGCGTGGCCGAGAAGGGCGGGTTCATCAGCACCACGGTCGGCCGGACGTCGCGCAGCCGGTCCGCGATAGTCTCGGCGTTGAATGCCGTCACGACGGCCTCGGGAAACAACTGCGTCAGCAGCCGCGCCCGCGTGTGGGCGTATTCGTTGAGATGGAGATTGCGGGCGGCGGAGTTGCCGAGCGCACACTGCGCCATCACCGCGAGCATGCCGGTGCCGGCGGAGGGCTCCAGCACGGTGTCGCCCGGCCGGACTGCGGCGGCCTGCAGCGCGGCATAGGCAAGCGGCAGCGGGGTCGAGAATTGCTGGAGCCGGACCTGCTCCTCGGAGCGCCTGGTGTGCGAGGGCTCCAGCGCCGCAAGGGCCTCCAGCATCGCCAGCATGCGGCGCGGCCCGCCGGCGGTCCGGCGCATGCCCCGGCCGTAGCGCTGCACGAAGATCGCGACGGCGGCTTCGGCGGCTTCGTAGGCGTCCTTCCAGACCCAGGCGCCGGAAGCATCCGAGCCGCCGAACGCGCCGGTCATGGCGTCCCGCAGGGTCGCGGCGTCGAGGGGCCGGCCGGCCTCCAGGACCGGCAGCAGGGTCCGGGCCGCGGCGAACAGGGCGTCGCCCGCCACCGGCCGGGCCAGCGCTGCGGGCGGATCGATGGAGATAGTGGGAGGAAGCGGACGCGCGAGAGCGTCCGGCGCCTGCGGGGCGTCGAGCATGGGGCGGTCTCCGTGCGGGAAGGGCGGGAGACCGGCGGGATGCGCTGAAGGGGAGAACTCGGAACTCCTCCCGCCCGGCCCCACCGGCCCGCCCCCGACACGCTCGGCTGCCTCCTGTCGGCGCAGGGCGCGCCGGAGAAACCCGGCGCGGGCGCGGGCGGGAGGATGTGCTCAGGAGAGTGTCGGGGTCAGCACTCCCGAGGGCCGGGCTCGTCGGCGTCTTCGCGGATTTCGTAGCGGCTGCCCGGGAAGTGCTTCATCGCCCGCTCGACATAGGCTTCCGCCTCCTCGCGGCTGTCGAAACGGCTGTCCATGGCGGCGCCGATGCCGAGCGTGAACATCCGGGACCTGACCAGGAACCTGCCTGTCACCGGGGCTTCCTCGCGGTCGGGGACGGGCCGGGGCGAAGCCAGGAGGGACGGTTCGGCGCCGGCCTGAGCCGTCCCATCCAGGGCTTGCCCGCTTTCCGGCGCCGGGTTGGGCCGGGCATCGCCGGGGGCGGCGCGCACGAACCGGACCGCCTCGCGGATGCGCCGCCTTGCGATCCGGTCGCAGTCGGGGTCGGCGCGGAACCACGGGCGGGGTTTGCGGGAAACCCAGGCACCAGAGTCCGCGACGAAGCCGTCGGCATAGGCGATGAAATGGTTGCTGGCGGAGATCGCCCAGGTTCCGGCCGGCGCAGGGTCGAGGAAGGTGCCAAGCGTCATGGCGCGCTCGTCGAAGGGGATGCCGGCGAAGATCCGTTCCCAGGCCTCCTCGCTGCGGGCGAAGCGGCGTTCGCGGAGCTTCGGATGGCGGATGGCGTAATCCGGCGTCCAGCCGAACTCGGCCAGTGCGGCGGCGAGCTCGTCCATGAAGACGCCGTTGACCGAGCGCCGGTCGAACAGGCGGCGGATGGTGGCGGCGGCCTCATGCGTCGGCACGCCGGCGATCGCGGAAATCGCGGAAGGGCCGCACTTCGTGGCGCGGCCGGTGATCCTGTGAAGCATCGCGGCTCCTTCAGGTGTCGGGTTGATCGGGGTGTGCGGTCGAGTCGGCAAGGCCCCGGCGGCGCGTCATGCCCCGGGGAAAGCGGGGCCGGCCGGCGGGGCGGTATCGAGCGGGTTTTCGAGGATGCGGCGGACCTCGCGCCAGACGCCGGGCGAGCGGTCGGCGGCGAGCAGCCGGGCGATGCGCCGGCGCTTCTCGATCCGGTATTTCCGGGTCTTCTCGGCCTCGGCGAAGGCGAACATCTCGCAATAGCGCCGGACCCCGGCGAGCGTGGTGGCGGCGTGGCAGCGCCCGGCCTCGCCGAAGCCGTGAATGCGCCAATACTGCCCGTCGCGCTGGAGGATAGCCGCCTTCTCGTCCTCGACCAGGAAGGCATGGACGCCCGGCGCCCGGCGCTTCGTAGCGGTCCGGGGCCGGAGGCCTGGATATTCCGGGAGGAAGGCGCGGGCGGAGTGGAGAACCGCCACTGCGATCTCCCGGGTGTCGCAGACTTGGTCGAACACGACGAGCTCCGGGGAACCGGCCGGCGGCGCCTTGCGCAGCATGGCGTGGAGATGGCCGGCCAGGGCGCGCAGCGCATCGCCCGCGCTATCGCCGGGGTCGAGCCGGTCGCGGCAATGCCGGCCGCCCAGGTCGTAGGCCGCCCTGCGCATGGCGGCGTCGAGGGAGAAGCGCCGGGCATGCGGCGAGAGCGCATTGCAGGACCGGCCTTCGGCGTCGAGCGCGCCCTCCCGGGTCCAGCCGGCTTCCAGAAGCGCGATCGCATCGTCGCAGATGTCCGCCGGCGTCACGATCGGCGGTCGTTCGGCAAGGGATGCCGCCGGGGCCGCCCGGCAATCGGCGCCCTGGCGGGAGGGGTCGGGAAAGGGTGTCATGAGGAGGTGTCCATGGTGAGGTGTGACGGGGAGCGAGCCTGGCGGCGATGCGGCGCGGCGCAGGGCCTCCCTCGCCGCCCTGCCGGCCTGCCCGGCGCCGGCTGGCCGGACTCCGGGCGGCGGGAGGCGCGGCGGAGCGGGACGGA
>JAJDYL010000202.1 GCA_022825195.1 Alphaproteobacteria bacterium | reverse complement strand
CAAACCCCGGACCCGGCACCCGTGGCCAAGCGTGCGCTTCGCCGTCACTACCCGAGGTAGGAGCCGGATGCGTTAGCGCGCACGTCCGGATCTGTGCGGGGGGCGCCGGGAAACCGGCGTCCCTACCGCGACCGGGAGGGTGCCGCCCGGCCCCTGCCGGAAACCGGCGATGGGCAGCTTCCCCCGGACGGCCGCGGACTCGTCCGGATCGAACCGCGCCCCGCTGTCCGCCGCGGTCAGGCGGAGGCGACGTGCGTGGCGCCGCTTTCCCGCTGGCCTGTCATGGCGGCGAGTTCGCGGAGCGCCTCTTCGGCGCGGCTGCGCTTGGCCGCGTCGGGGTCGCGCTGGACGATGCGGAGCAGCGCGTCGCGCGCCGCCGGGTCGCCCTCGGCGGCCATGTCGAAGGCCATGCGGTCGCGGCGGTCGTAATATTGCCGGTCCAGAGGCACGACCGTCGGGGAGAGCGCGCGCCAGAAATACTGGCCGTCGCCGGAGGACCAGTCCGCATAGACCTCCTCCCAGGTTCCGCAGCCGGAATAGGGCACCATGTTGGTGTCCGCGACCGGCTGGCTCGCCGGCTGGTAGCGGTCGTCGAAGGACTGCCGGATCTCGTCGGTGCGGTTGGGCAGCGCGCAATGCACGACCGTGTCCGCGAAAATGAGCGCATCGCCCGCCTCGAAGGCGCCCGTCACCCAGTCGCCGGGAATCGGCACGGCAATGTCCATGCCGCCCGCGCCGTTGCCGACCTTGGTGTCGAGCACGCCCGCGCTGTGCGAGCCGGCCGCCACCGCCAGCGCCCCCTTCTCCAGCGGGCAGTCGCCGAGCGGCGCCCAGAGCGCATGGTTGGTCGCGCCGCCGATATGCACCTTGTCCTGGTGCGCGCCGGTGGTGAAATCGAAGCTCGCGGTCTGCGGGAAGATGTTGCGCTGGATGAACATCGGGTGCGCCAGCACCGGCTCACCGAAGATGCGCTCGAACAGCGCCAGCACGTTCGGATGGATGCGGAGCCGGTGCAGCTCCTCGTCCTTCCACATGCCCCGGAACACCTGCATGTAGCGTTCCTCGGGGTCCTTGCAGGCCGCCGCCTTGTTGGCGACGCCCTTCTCGACCGGATGCGCCAGGTCCAGCCAGCCGCCTTCGGCCGCAATCTCCAGCAGCCGCCGGCGGACTTCCATGACGGCGTCGCGCGGCAGCAGGCCCTTCAGGAACAGGTAGCCGTCGCGCTCCAGCCGCTCGGCGAGCGCCGGGCCGTCCTCCATCAGTTCGGTCGAATCGAGGAATTCGCCCATCGCTTCCATGTCCGTTCCTCCCTGTCCGCGCCTGCCGGCGCCGGCGTGTCAGATCGCGAGGTCCTTCGTGTTGTAGTCGCGGATGACCCGCTCGAAGGTCTCGTCATTATGGCGGAACCGGTCCTCCAGCCCCTCGAAGGGCCGGTACCGGAACGGCGTCTCGCCGGGAAAATGCTGCCGCCGCGCGTCGATGGCGACCTGGATCACGGCGGAGCGCTCGAAGATGCGCTGCTCGTCATAGACCTGGTCGGCGCCCATGCTGAGCTTGCCCTTCTGGCCCAGCACCGAGCGGCGGCGGTGGAAGCCCATGGTGATCGAGATGCGCTTGTCGGGAGACGTGTTGGCGAAGGAGCCGTGCAGCATCTGGCGGTTGACGGCCGTCACGTCGCCCGGCTCGCAGATGAGCGGCACCGCATCCGGGAACTTCTCGTCGCCGCCGTTCTCCCTGACCCGGCCCGGAATGTCGATCCGTCCGCCCTTGTGGGTGCCGGGCACGACCCAGAGGCAGTTGGCGGGCGTCGTCGGGTAGAGCTGCACCTGGAAGTTGAAGCCGTGGCTGCCCTCGTCCCAGTCGGGCGACTCCCAGTGGGTCACGCCGTCCTGGTGCCAGGCGACGGAGCCGCCGACGCCGGCCTGCTTGACGAAGACCGCGTCGTTGTAGGGCACGAAGTCCGCGCCGTTGATCGCCTCCGCCACCGCCAGCAGGTGCGGATGGCCATAGACCCGGAGCGCGGCCGGCATGGCCTGGCACATGCCGTACATCAGGAAGACCACATAGTCCGGCGCCCCCTCGTCCGGCTGCGGCTGGGTCATCCGGTGCGGGTGGCGGCCGTTGAGCTTGCCGGTGCCGCCCCAGGGGTCCGAGAGCGGCTTCACCAGCGTGTAGGGCTCGCGGGCATAGTCGCGGCCGAGGGCGGGGCGGCCCTGCGCGTCCAGATCGGCGCCGGGGCGGACCGGCGCACGCCCGATCATCATGTCGGCGTCGGCGCGGAGTTCTTCCAGTTCCGCCTCGCCGACCACGCCCTCGAACACGTAGAAGCCGTGCTTCCAGTAGGATTCCAGAATGTCGGGATGCAGCCTGCCGTCCGCGCCGAAGCGCACCGGCCCGCGATTGGCGAGCGCCCGGGCGCGCTCCTCGCCGGCCCGGAGATAGGCCGCTATGCGCTCGGCGTGTTCGGCCCTGGTCGGCTCCGTCGCAAGGCTCGAAACATGGTTCATCGCGCGTCTCCGGCTGCGGCTCTTCCTTGCGGGAACCCTATGCGTCCCCCGGCTTTGAGGCAACCGGCCCGCGGTCGGACGCGGTATCGGTCTCGCCGTTGTCCTGCGGTGTTGCCGGTAGATGGACAATCGCAGGACCGCCTTCCTTTGCATGCAAAACAGCCTCTTCGAGGGACCGGATCAGATCGTTTCCGAAAGTGCTCATGCCCTGTTCCTTTCAATCAACTATTCGCTGACCCGGAAGACGGGCTCGCGGTTCAAGGGCGTGCCGCTGAGATAGCGCGTCAGGAACGCCGCGCAGAATTCCAGCTCCTCCGGCGGCACGGCCGGGTGGAGGCCGGGATTGGCGTGGAGGCGCTTGTCGGCGGAGCCGAGCGCGTCGAACAGGCCGAGGCACTGCTCGCGGGTGAAAAGCTCGTCCTCAAGCTGCCAGATGAACAGGACCGGGCAGGTAATCGCCCGCGCCGCCGCTTCGATGACCGGCTTGTAGTGCGCGGGCTCCGAGACGAGGCCCATCAGCCCCAGCACCGCCACCGAAATGCGCGGCTCGGCCGCCACGAAGGGCGCGCCGTAGATCGTGCCCATCGACAGGCCCCAATAGCCGACCGGGCCGGTCCCGACCCCGTCCAGCGCAGAGACCGTCTCCAGCGCAAGCCGCCAGTCGCGCACCATGTCTGCCGCCGTGCCCTCGCGCTGCCATTCCGGCCAGAAGGAGTCGCGCCCGCCGGGGCCGACCTGCCGGCGCCCGTGCACCGGCCCGTCGAGGGAGAGGCCGAAATAGCCCTGGCTGCGGCACAGCCCGCCGGCAATGTCGGGAATCGGGCGCTGGTGCCGGGTGCCGGAGGCGCCGTGCCCGTAGCAGATGAGCGGCGCGCCGGGCTCCGAACCCGCGCCGGACCAGAGCACCCCCGTCACCGGGCGCCCGCCCGTATGGATGGTGAACTCGCACGCCGTCGCGCCGTCATGCCGCTGCGTTTCGTGCCATTCGAGCCTGTTGCCGGTCGCGGTCATGGTGTGCATCCTGAAGCCGTGGCGGGGGGTCGCACGGAGTGTTCGCCCGCCCGGCCTTCCGGGTCAAGAACGCCGCTTCCGGACTGCCGGGGGCTTCAGGGGAGAACGCCGGCGTGACGCTGCAATTCGGCCTTCGCGTGCCCACCGTGGGCGCGCCCGCGGACACCGCCGCCTATGCCGCCCGTGTGGAGGCGGCCGGTTTCGACTTCATGTGGACGCCGGACACGCCGCTGCTCGCCGGGCGCTGGCGGGATGTCTACATGCATCTCGGCGCGGCTGCGGAGCGGACATCGCGGATGCGCCTCGGCCCCGGCGTCACCAACCCGCTGACCCGCCATCCCCTGACCACGGCAAGCGCGATTGCGACGCTCGACGACGCCTCGGGCGGCCGGGCCGACCTGGTGGCGGGAACGGGCTACAGCTCCGCGTACATCATCGGGCGCAAGGCGGCGACGCTCGCGGACATGCGCGAGGCGACGGCGCTGTGGCGCGGCCTTCTCGGCGGCAGGCCGACCGATCCGGGCGGGTCGGAAACGGTGATCGACCGTCCCAATGCGGACCTGCCGATCATCCTCGCCGCGACGGGCCCCAGAATGCTGGCGCTTGCCGGCGAGATCGCCGACGGCGTGCTGATCCATGTGGGCGCCGCGCCCGAGGCGGTCGCCTGGGCGCTGGAGCGGGTGGAGGCCGG
Source organism: Alphaproteobacteria bacterium (assembly GCA_022825195.1). Lineage (GTDB taxonomy): Bacteria > Pseudomonadota > Alphaproteobacteria > Bin95 > Bin95 > Bin95. The sequence goes on along the minus strand of JAJDYL010000202.1, from coordinate 11,654 downwards.
CATGGCCGTCGCCGGGCGGGCAAGGCATGAGGTCCGGCGCATCGTCGTGGTGACGGCCTGCATCGACGAGGACCGCGAGCGGGCCATCGGGCATATGCGCCCCTGCGCGGCCGGCCTCTGCCGCCACCGCAATGCGGATGTCTTCTTCCCCGGTGTCAGGATACCGGCCCGGCCGGCGGACTATGTCGAGCCCTACCCGGACCTCGGCCACGCAGTGGACTGGAAAGAGGCGAAACGGGTAACGGCCTATGTGCCCGATGCCGCCGTCGAGGCCTGCGTCGCGCTCGGTTCCGCCGATGAAGTTGCGACGCGCGCGCGGGCGCTGGCGGCGCTCGACATCGATGCGATCTGGTGGCGGGACGAAGCGACCTGGACCCGGCCCGACCGGTTGATGGAGCGGCTCGCCGGGGAAGTGCTGCCGCGCTTCCGGGCGGACTGACGCCAAGCGCGCCGCGCCGCTTGCCGTCCGCCCGCCTGCCGTCCAGACTGCCCGCAGGAGACCAGCCGGAGAGGAGAGAGGGCATGGCGGACGGGTTCACGATCACGAAGTTCAGGGATGTCGCGGACGGCCTGCAGGCGGGCCAGTTCGCCGTCGGCGAGCGGCGGCAGGCTGCCAGCCTCGACGATCTCGATCCGATCCACCGGGAGCTGCTCGACCGGCCGATCACGGTCTCTCTGGGCGTGATGACGCCGGACGGCCGCATCGGGCTCACGCCCATGTGGTTCGACTATGAGGATGACAGGATCCTGGTGAACACCGCGTCCCACCGCTCCAAATGCGGCTGGATACGCGCCAATCCGGAAATGACGGTGCTCATCGTCAATCCCGACAACCCCTATCACTGGGTCCAGATCCGCTGCACCGTCGAGGAAGAGCTCCGCGAGTGGGAAGACGGCGGCGAGCGCGTCACGCAGCAGCTCGACAGGATCTGGACGAAATATACCGGCGCCGAGCCGCCCTACGGCCTGCGCGACCCGGAAATCGACGAGAAGCGGGTGCTGTTCGTCTGCCGCATCGACCGGATCGCCACCTTCGGCAAGCCCGGCTGACCGCGCCGGCGGCCGAGGTGGCGAGGTTACGCGGCCCGGACAGGGTGAGGGCCGCGCTGGAGGCGCTCTCGCTCGACTGCGAGGTGCTGACGCTGCCCGGTTCGACCCGGACCGCGGCGGAAGCGGCTGAGGCGGTCGGTTGCACGGTTGGCGAGATCGCGAAGTCGCTCGTCTTCCGCGCCGGAGACCGCGCCGTGGTCGCCGTCCTGAGCGGCGACGACCGGCTCGACCCCGCCAGGCTCGGCGAGGCCGCCGGCGAGGAGGTCGGCCGGGCGGACGCCAGGTTCGTCCGTGCCGCGACCGGATACGCCATCGGCGGCGTGCCCCCGCTCGGCCATGCGGGCCCCGTCGCCCTGTTCATGGACCGGGGCCTTTTCCGTTTCGCGCGGGTCTGGGCGGCGGCGGGCAGCCCGTTTTCCGTGTTCGCCATAGAGCCCGACCGGCTGCGCGAGGCCGCCGGCGCGACCGTTGCAGACCTCAGGCTGGCCTGACCTGCGGTCGTCCGGCCTGCGCGGATCCGGGACACTCTAGAACCTGAACGCCAGGTCGGCGGTTATCCGGTCTTCAGGGGCGCCGGCGCGCCGGATACAGCGTTCGGCGGCGAGTTTCAAAACGGGGCCGGAGACGGGGCCCAGATCGAGGCCGACCGCCATCCGCCCGGCATCCGCATCCGCACCGGCAACGCCGAGCGCGGCGTGGGGCGCATACACGCCTCCGTGAAAGACGAAACGCCAACCGGTCCGGAAGTCCAACGCGGGCGGCGACTCGATCCCGCTGCGCTCCCCCATGCCTTCGCTCCAGAGCGGTCCCGGCCCGCCGTTCCCGCCGCGCCGCGCTCCATAGGCCGCAGCCAGCGACCATGACAGCCCGTCGCTGCCGGCCCCGGCGGGCCGCCGCACGGTGGCCGTCAGGCCGAATTCCCGATATTCGCGCTCGGAATGCCGCGCCAGCCACCGCGCCTGAATGTCCACATGCCCGGACGATCTGGGCAGCGGCGACCTGAAGCCGCTTGCCAGTTCCAGGCCCGCTCCGGTCAGGCCGTCGCCGCCGTCGCGACGCAGGGCCATGGACATGTAGCGTGAGGTTTGGCCTTCCTCCAGCGCTGCTTTCAACCCGAGGCTCTGACGATCCGAAGACACCGAGAGCGAGTCGAAAGCCGTTCGGGCGGCTCCCTCGGCCCTGAGCCGCGCAAGCCCGGCAGCGCCGGATGCGGAGAGCTCAAGGCCGCGCAGCGCCGGCAGCGGCCTGCGGAAGCCCGCCGAGACCGTCGCCAGTCGGGTATCCGCGGCCTCGACGCTCCGGTCTGCGGTCGTGTTCTCGACGGTACCCCGCCCACCGCCGATCATCATCCAGACGCTCCCTCCATCGTCGAAACGCCGTTGCAAATAGGGATGCACGCTTTCGAGAGTGCTCTTGACCACGCCGGAATCCGCCCCGGCCGCATACTCCACCTCGCCTTTGCTGTGAGCCATCGCCGCGCCCGCCAGCCACACCCTGTTCCAACGCATATCGATGCCGAACCAGGCCGACAGCATGCGGCCTCCGTAACGCAACTCGGGACCGGGCGCACCCTGGAAGGCCCGGAAGTCGCCCCGGTGCCAAAGCGACCATTTCAGAAAGCCGTCCCCGGCGGGCGGACCGAGGGAGACATTGAATTCGGTGCTCCGGAGCAGGTCCCGGACGTCCATGCCAATATCCGTCGTCTCAGCCGCGGCGCCGCCCGGAGCAGGTAGTTCGGGCTCGGGGAGGGACGCAGAGAGCGGAACCCTGTGTCCGCCCAGGACGAGAGTCGGCGTAGCGGTATCGGCAGAGAAGCGTGGCCCGATCACTGCCTCCGCGGCTGCGGCGACGCGGGTCGCCAGGCCCGCCAGAACGGCGCTTACCGCCTTCCGTTCAACCGGTTTCGCGGCCGTTATGGGCGTTGCGGAAACGGGGACCGACCCCGGCCCGCAACTCGCGCGATTCCCGTTTGTGCAGATGCGGACCTGGAAGCAGTAGGAGACACCGTTGGCAAGGCCGCCAACGGTGTGGCGGCCGGCATCCGCGCTCCCGATGTCGCTCCATTTGACGGTTCCGTGCGCGCACATGCCCGTGTCATCGACCCATTGGGCATACTCCCAGTGCAGAGCCGCGTCGTCGACCGCATCCCATGTCAGCACGACCTGTCCGTTGCCGGGCGAGGCCGTGAGACCCGTCGGCCTCCACGGCTTCGGCGCTTCCGGCGTCACGGCCGCTGTTTCGGACGGCAGGCCGAATCCCGCGTCGGTCCCCGCACGAACCTGGAAACGATGGACGACGCCGTTGGTCAGGTCGGTTGCCGTATAGTCCGTCAGGGAATGGCCGGCGCCCGGAATTTCGTTCCAGCCGCCGAAGGCCCCCGTCGTTCTGTAACGGTACTGCCAGTCGGTGATCGCCGGATTGTGCAGTTCGTCCCAAAGCAGCGTTGCCTGGCGGTGGCCGGGAATCGCCCTCAGGTTCCCGGGGGCCGGCGGCAGCCCTTCGACCGGTCGGGCGGACGCCTCGTCCGACTCTCTGCCAATGCGGCCGCCGGCCACGGCGCGCAACTTGAAGGCATAGGAGACGCCATTCTCCAGATCGACGATAGCGTGGCGCGACATTGCGGAACCGCTGCCGAAGATATGCGTCCAGTCTTCTGCGAACGATTCGTCGAAGCGCCGCAGATTGTATTCCCAGCCAGTGACGGCCGGGTCCTCCACCGCATCCCATTCCAGCAGAACCGTGCCGTCGCCCGGCGCCGCCGTGAATCCCGAGGGCTTGGGCGGAGCAGCCAACGGGACCGCCGAAACCAGGTTCGATGCCGGGCCGGGCCCGCTGCTGTTTACGGCCCTTATACGGAAGTCGTGGGTCGCGCCGTTGTCGAGCCCGGACACCCTGTAATCGGCAGTCGCAGCGCCGCTTCGGGGAATGTCGATCCACACGGCAGGGCCGTCCGGCGTCCCACAGCTGCATTGCCAATGAGTAACGGTCGGGTTGCCCAGGGCCGTCCACCGCAGCAGCACCTCTCCATCGCCGGCGATCGCGGTCAGTCCTTGCGGTCTGGTCGGTAGCGGCGGCAGGGTCGCGGTCGCTTCCTCCGAGGCCGTGCCTGTGCGTTCCCCGGCTTCGGCGCGGATCTTGAATCCGTATGACGCGCCGATTGCAAGACCGTTGACCCTGTAGGATGTCGTCGCCGCACTGCTGCCGGGCACATGCGTCCAGCTTTCGGCGAAGTCCCCGCCCGCCCGGCGCTGATTGTATTGCCAACCGCTGATGTCAGGATCGCCCGGGCCGTCCCACTCCAGCAGCACCCAGCCGCTGCCCGGAGTTGCCGTCAGGCCCGACGGCTTGTCCGGGATCGAAAGCGGCGTTGCCGAGACCTCGCCGGACTCCTCTCCGGCACCCTTGTCGTTCACGGCCCGCAGCTTGAACGTGTGCTCCGTGCCGTTGTCGAGTCCGGACACGGCATAGCCGGTCGTGCTTGTGGTACTGCCCGGAATATCGGTCCAGTCGCCGAATGTTCCTGCCGACCTGACGGCATATTGCCAGCCGGTGATCGTCGCATCGCCGGGATCGTCCCATGTCAGCGCCACACGCCCGTCGCCGGCTGCGGCGTTCAATCCGGTCGGTGCGGCCGGACGCAACGACCTCGGCGTAGCCGAACGTTCATCGGATTCGTAACCGTTGGTGCTGTTCACCCCGCGGATCTTGAAGATATAAATTTTGCCGTTCTCAAGACCCGTCACGATGTGCTGGACGGTCCTGGCGCTGCTGCCGACAACAGTTTTCCATTCCGGCCGGTAGGCGCCGTCCGACTCCCTGCTCTTGTACTGCCAAGCTTCAATGCTGGAATCGTCGGGATCATCCCAACTAAGCACGACTTGCCGGTCCCCGGCCTCCGCCTTGAAGCCTGTCGGTCTGGCGGGCGGGGCCGCCCGCGGGGTGGCCGACACCTCGTCCGATTCCGCCCCGGCGCCGCTGGGATTTGTCGCCCGAAGCCTGAAGGTGTAGGCCGTGTCGTTGGTGAGCGCTGTCACCGTGTGACGGGTCGTCCCGGCACCGCTGCCGGGAATGGCGGTCCAGCCGTCGTAGTTCCCGGTCGTCTTCAAGCCGTATTGCCAGCCGGCGATGCTTTCGTTTCCCGGATCGGTCCAGACCAGCCTCACCTGCGTGTTGCCTGCCTCCGCCCGGAACCCCGAAGGTTTCGCCGGCACTGGCCGCGGGGTAACGGAAGCGGCCTCCGACTCCGCGCTGTAGCCGCTGTCATTGACGGCCCGAAGCCGGAATGTGTGCGCCACGCCGTTGGCAAGGCCCGTCACGGTGTAGCCCGTCGTCGCCGCATTGCTGTTCGGAATGTCGGTCCAGCCGCCATACTCGCCGACCGTCCTGAACGAATACTGCCAGACCGTGATCGCGGCGTTCATCGGATCGTTCCATCCGAGATCCACCCGGGCGTCTCCCGCCCTCGCCGTAAAGCCTGTGGGTCTAGCCGGGACAGACAGCGGCACCGCAGACGCTTCGTCCGATTCCGGGCCGTGCCCGACATCGTTCGCAGCCCGGATCTTGACGACATAGGTCGTCCCGTTGGTCAATCCGTCGACTGTGTAGCTGGTCGTTGCCGCACTGCTGCCGGGCATGTCATTCCATTGCCCGTAGCTGCCCACCGTCCTGTATGCGTACTGCCAATTTGAAATCGAGGCGTCGAACGGGTCGGTCCATGAAAGCGCGATTTTCCCGTCGCCTGCATGCGCGGTGAATCCGTCCGGCTTTCCCGGCGCTCTGGCCGTAGGAGTTGCCGATATTTCGTCGGACTCGGCCCCGTTGCCTATGTTGTTGACGGTCCGTAGCTTGAAGGTATAGCGGGTGTCGTTCTCGAGCATGGAAACGACATGCCGTACCGTTGCGGCGCCGCTTCCCGCCATGTCGATCCAGTCATGGAACTCCCCCGCAGTCTTGTAGGTGTATTGCCAACCCGTGATCGTATCGTTGCCCGGGTTATTCCATGAAAGCGTTACCTTTCGGTGTCCCGGTTCTGCCGAGAACCCGGTCGGTTTAGCAGGCGCAGCAGGCCTTGGTGTTGCTGTCTTCTCATCCGACGGGTATCCATTTCCGGCTCGGTTGTAGGCGCGAACCCAGAACGAGTATTCGATGCCATTCTCAAGCCCGGTGACAGAATATGCCGTTGTGCCTGAGTTGGAGCCCGGCATGCGCAACCAGCTTCCGGCCGTGCCGCCGGCGGTCTTCTGCCGGTATTCCCAGCCTTGTATGCTGACATCGTCTGCATCGCTCCACTGGAGCAGGATTCTCTCATGCCCGGCAATTGCCCGGAAATTTTCAGGCTTGTCCGGGGCGGCCGGGTATGGCTCGGCGGTTTGCTCGTCCGATTCGGGGCCGGGACCCACGGCATTCACGGCCCTGATCTTGAACTTGTAGGCGCGGTTATTGGTCAGCCCGGCAACCGAATAGCGTCGTGTAAGGGGGCCGCTGCCGGCCATGTTCGTCCAGTCGCTGAACGCAACGGTTTCCTCGGAGGAACCCGGCACCGACCCGTACGAATATTGCCATGCGGTAATCGTCCGGTCGTTCGGACCCGTCCACCGCAGGCGAACCTGGGTATTGCCGTCCTCGGTCGTGAACCCGCTCGGTTTCGCCGGGACGGTTTGCGCGTCGGATCGGTCCGGCAACGCCGCCGCGACGCAGGTCAACAGCAACGCGGCCGCTGCCCGGCGGCGAAATTTCCATGCCGCTGGCCGGGACGAGTTGAATGCGCACGCATCCGCGCGCGGCACCGCAGTGCCAGCCGGTCTCGAATGCAATGGCGGTTCCCCCCTGAACACCGAAGATGAACGGCCTCGCGATGACGGCCGCCCTCCCGCCAGGGACTTGAGCTTGAATAAACACAGAAGTAAATAAACAGAATGTTATATCTGTTGTACAAATATAACATACCCAAGGGCGCAGGGGCGGATGGCCCGCCCGCATCCAGTCAGGAGGCCGGGTTCGCTTCCTTGCCGAAGAGGCGGACCTGGGAGCCGGCGAGCAGGCTGGCCAGTCGGCCGCGAATGGCCCAGAGGCAGACGAGCGAGGGAATGACCATGAGCGTGGTGATGACGAAGAAGGTTCCCCAATCGCCCTCCAGCCAGTCCACCAGCTCGCCCGAGGAGGCCGCGAACAGCGTCCGTCCGGCCGTGCCGATGGAGGCGAGCAGCGCGTATTGGGTTGCAGTATAGGTCCGGTCCACCAGCATCGAGATGAAGGCGACGAAGGTGACCGTGGCGAAGGCGCTGGTCAGGTCGTCCACGACGACGGCGGTCGCGAACAGGAATTCCGACTTGCCCGACCAGGCCATCAGCGCGAACAGCAGGTTCGTCGCCGCCATGGCGATGCCGGAGACGAACATCGCGCGCACGAGCCCGATGCGGATGGCGAACAGCCCGCCAAGCACGGTGAAGGCCACGGTAGTGACCCAGCCGAGGCCCTTGGAATAGACGGCGATGTCCGATTTGGAGAACCCCACCTCCTTGTAGAAGATGAGCGACATGCGGCCCATGAAGGCCTCGCCGATCTTGAAGAGGAAGATGAAGCCCAGCACCGCAGCGGCGATGGCAAAGCCGTTGCGCCTGAAGAAGCTCATCAGCGGCCCGACCAGGGTGCCCGCGAGCCAGGCGGAGACGCTGCCCGCAAATCCGGGAACGCCGAGCCGGGAAGCGATCGCCTGCTCGTCCCGGTGCTGCGCGGCGATACGGTCGGCGGCGGAGGGTTCCGGAACGAAGGCGAGGCCGATATTGCAGAGCACGATCAGGATGCCGAGCACGAGGAAGGTGGTCTGCCAGTAGTGCTCGATGCCGGCCTGCTCGAAATACTGGGCCGCCTCCAGCGCGACCACGCCGCCGAGCTTGTAGCCCGTCCACCAGCCGACCACGGCCACGGCGGCGCCCGCAGCCATCGACTCGCCCTCGTCCTTGCCGATCTGCTCGATCCGCAGCGCGTCGATGACGATGTCCTGGGTGGCCGACGCCACGGCGATGGCGAGCCCGATGGCGACCACAAGGCCGAGATCGGCGGAAGGCTCGACCGTGCTCCACAGCACCAGGCAGACGAGGATGACCGCCTGGAGCAGCACGATCCAGGACCGGCGGTGCCCGAGCCGGTCTGCGATCCAGGGCAGGCGGACGCGGTCGATCAGCGGGGCCCAGAGGAAGTTGAAGGCATAGACGCCGAAGATGAGTCCCGCCCAGCCGATGGTGCTGCGGCTGAGGCCGTCCTCCTTCAACCAGAGATTGAGGCTGCTGCCGATGAGCACCCAGGGGAAGCCGCTGACGATGCCCAGCAGCAGGATGCGCGCCATGCGCCGCTCGAAATAGGTCGTCAGCGACTCGCGAATTTCCAGCACCCAGCCCCCCTGCCCGGTTGCCGGCGACCCGGCCGGGAGGCCCCCGGGCGGTCGCCGCGGCCCGCATTGTGCGGAGCGGGTGTTTTGCTACAGTCCCGGCGGCAAGGAGGCAAGGCAATGGCGCAGTTCGGCACTGAGGCGATCCGGGGCATCGTCCCGCCCATGACGACGCCGTTTTCCGCGGAGGGCGCCATCGACGAGGCGGCGTTCCGGGCGGAGGCGCGCTTTCTGCTCGAGGCCGGGGTGCACGGCATCGCGGTCGCGGGCAGCACCGGCGAGGGTCACGCGCTGTCGACGGACGAGGTCTGCCGGCTGACGCAAGTCGCCGTGGAAGAGGCCGACGGGCGCGCGCCGGTCGTCGCCGGCATCATCGTCGATTCGACCGCGCAGGCCATCGAGCGCGGGCGGGCGGCGGCCGAGGCCGGGGCGGACGCGCTCCAGGTCACGCCGGTACACTATCTCTTCCGGCCCGACGACGCCCACATGAAGGAGCATTTCCGGGAGATGGCCGACGCCGTCGCCTCGCCCATCATCATCTACAATGTCGTGCCCTGGACCTATCTCTCGCCCGAACTCCTGGTCGAGATCATGACGGACATACCGGGCGTGGTCGGCGTCAAGCAGAGCGCCGGCGACCTCAAGCTGTTCGCCGACCTGATGGCCACCGCGCCCGAGGGCGCGCGCATCATGAGCGCGGTCGATGCCCTCATGTATCCCTCCTTCACGCTCGGCGCGCATGGCGCCGTCGCGGCGATCCTGACGGCCGCGCCCCGGGCCTGCGTGGACCTCTGGGATGCGGTCGAGGCCGGCGACCACCCGGCGGCGCTGGACCTGCACCTGCGGCTGCTTGCGCTCTGGAACGCGATGATCGACGACAATCTGCCGGCGGCCGTCAAGGCGGCGCTCGACTTCCAGGGTCTGGCGGGCGGACTGCCGCGCCGGCCCATGCCCGCCGCCTCCAACAGCCAGCGCAGCGCTATCGCCGCAGCGCTGAAGGAATTGCCGCAATGAACATGACTGCGAATCCGGGAGACATCATGCCGGCCTGGCCGGAGGGCGGCGTTTCCCGCGTGCCCTACCGGCTCTTCTCGGACCGCGATGTCTATGCGCTGGAGCAGGAGCGGCTCTTCCGGGGGCCGGTCTGGAACTATCTCTGCCTGGAGCTGGAGGTGGCGGAGCCGGGCGACTTCCGCACCGCCTTCATCGGCGAGACGCCCATCGTCGTCGCGCGCGACGAGACGGGCGAGCTGCGCGGCATGGTCAACCGCTGCGCGCACAAGGGCGCGCTGGTCTGCCTTGCAGAGCGGGGCAACCGCCGGCACTTCTCCTGCATCTACCATTCCTGGACCTACCATCTGGACGGCCGGCTGCGGGGCGTGGCCTTCCGCGGCGGGCTGAAGGGCAAGGGCGGCATGCCGGAGGATTTCGACCCCGCCCGCCACCGCATGCAGCCGATCCGCGTCGAGACGTTCTGCGGCCTGGTCTTCGGCACCTTCGAGCCGGACATGCCCCCGGTCGAGGAGTGGGTCGGCCCGACCATGGCGCATTTCCTCAAGCGCAATCTCGGCTCGCGCCCGCTGAAGGTGCTCGGCACCCACAGCCAGATCATCCACAACAACTGGAAGCTCTATGCGGAGAATGTGCGCGATTCCTATCACGCCACCCTGCTGCACACCTTCTACACCACCTTCAAGGTGAACCGGCTGGACATGGACGGCGGCATCCTGCTCTCGGAGGGCACGCCCTGGCACCATATCAGCTACGCCAAGCGTGCCACCTTCGAGGAGGCGGCGGAATACAAGGACGCCATGGTCCATTCGGCCAGCTACGATTCGAAGCTCAATGGCCCCGAGCTCCTGAAGACCGAGGACGAATTCGACGACGGCATCACCCACTCGGTCCAGTCCATCTTCCCGACGCTTGCGGTGCATTTCACCCTGAACTCGCTCTGTGTGCGCAATTTCGTGCCGCGCGGGCTGGAGGAGACCGAGCTGGTCTGGACCTATCTCGGCTATGCCGACGACAGCGAGGAGATGACGGCCATGCGCGTGCTGCAGGCGAACCTGACGGGCGCGGCCGGGCTGGTCTCGCTGGAGGACGGCTGCATCAACGAATTCGTCCAGCGCGGCACCAGGGGCAGCGGCGACGCCGCCGCCGTGCTGGAGATGGGCGGTCGCGGGCTCGAATCCAGCGAAAGCTCGCGCGCCACGGAGGTCTCGATCCGGGGCTTCTGGAGCGGCTATCGCGGCCTGATGGGCTACGCATGATCGACGGCCAGACGCGCCAGCGGGTCGAGGACTTCCTGCTCGACTGCGCCTGGGCCATCGACGAGGACGACCTGGAAGCCTGGCCGGGCTTCTTCGCCGGGGACGGGCGCTACCGCATCACCACGCGCGACAATGAGGAGCGCGGCCTGCCGGTCGGCATCATGCTCTGCGAGGGCCGCGGCATGATGGAGGACCGGGTGCTGGCGCTGCGCACCGCCAACATCTTCGAGCCGCACCGCTACCGGCACATTCTCGGCCGCCCCCGGCTTCGCGAGGCCGAAGGCGGGCTGATCCGGTCGGACAGCAGCTTCATCGTCATGCGCACCATGCAGGACGGCCGCATGGACCTGTTCGCCGCCGGCAACTATCGCGACCTGATCCGCTGCGAGGACGGCAAGGTGCTGTTCCAGGAGCGCGCGGCGGTGCTCGAATCGCGCCGTGTGGACGTGCTGATCGTCATTCCCGTTTGACGGAGCCGGAAATCGGCCGTTGCCGCTTGCGAGCCTCGCACCCCCTTTGTCACCCCGACTCGGGGGCCGGGGTGACAAAGGGGACAGGCCGGGGTGACGGAGAGGAACAGGCAACGCGAAGCCAACACCGGAGAGGTGTGCATGCGGTGGCCGCCAATGCCGGGCGGCGGCCGGGAGACCGGCGGAAGTGTCAGGATATGTCATGTTTTGTCATGGGGCCGGCCTCCGCCCCGGTCCGGGAGCCGTTCGCAAGGCACTGCAGCTTCCTTGTCGGTCCATGGTCCCGGACGCCCGGTTGCCGGAGGAACGTCCCTTCCGCGCATAATGCGCGCGCGCTTCGCGGCGGCGCGCGTGCGCCCGCGTGCGCGAGGCGGCGGACAGGACCCCTGCCGAAGTGTCATGAAATGTCATGCGGCCCTGCGGAAATGTCATGGTCTGTCATGCTCCTGCCTGCCGTCCCCGCCTCCGCGGGCCCGT
>JAJDYL010000180.1 GCA_022825195.1 Alphaproteobacteria bacterium | reverse complement strand
CGCCCGGCTGCGTCTCGACGGCGTAATCGGATCCCGCCGAGCCGTTACTTTCCCCATAGCCGGCATCACCGCCGTGCCGCGCGGCTCAACTCAATGATCTTATCGGTCATGCTCCGCACGACTGATAAGAGCCTATTCATTGTGGGAGACTGGGCCGAAGGCGTGGATGACGAAGTGTCTGCCCGTTTCGGCGCGCTGGCCGTGGAACTGCTTCGGGAGCGGTTGCAGGCGATGGTTCGGGAGGGACGGCGGGCGGAGGCCCTCGACGGGCTCCGCACCGTGTTCGGCGAGGCGCGCGCAGACGTGATCGCCGCCGCCTTCATGCCGGACGAGCCGACGGAACCCCGGATGACCGGACAGAAAGGGGAGCATCGGACCCGAGACGCGCCCGGCGGGCGGCCACAGCAGGGCAAGTTGCTTTGATTGAAGCATCGGCGTTGCCCGGCGGCTTCGCATCCCGCCTTGCGTTCAGGAAACGACCGCCGGCAGTCCTGCCGGGAGCGTGCTCCTCTCAGCCGCGCCATCTCCGCCCGGCGCGCTTGCCGGGCGCCTGTGGCGAAGCTGGGCGGCGCGCCCGCCCGCGCAATGCCGCAAAAACTTGTCCGGGCTGCGTCTGGTGAAAAATTCGGCAACTGCGCATTTTTCGTATTGCGCCCCGGTTTCGATGTGACTAAACGGTGGCCGTCGACGACCTGCATAGCGTCTTGGGGGGTGCATGATGACGGGTGCGATTTGGCTGCGTGTGTTGCTGCGCGCGTTTTCCCTGATTAAACTCAACCATCCGGCCGGGTCGCCGGGTCGCCGGGTCGCCGGGTCGCCGGGTCGCCCCATCTGCGTCTTCATGGTTTCGCCGCCTAAGCCTATCCGACTCCCCGCCTGAGTCTTCCGCCTCCGCCGGTCGGACCTCTGCTTCCCACCGGCCCGCTTCTTCCTCCGACAGCTTCGATGTTTCGTCCGCCTGCACTGCGGCGGGCGTCGGTCATGCCGCCCGCCGTCTGCGGCGCGGCCTGCTCCCGGTTCTGCTGTGCCTGCCGCTGCTCGCGGGCTTCGCAGTCCCCGCCGCCGCACAGACGAACACGCTGACCCTGACGCTGGCCTCGTCCAAGGCGGCGGAGGGGAACTCCTTGACGCGTGACGTGGACGTGACGGTGACCAAGCCTGCGGGCTCGGCGTCGGTGTTCTACGAGTTGTGCTTCTCCGGCACGGCGACGCTGGACGAGAACGGCACGCAGGCGGCCGGCGAGGACTACCGGGTCATCGACTACACCGGCGTCGTCCTGAACTCCTTCGGCTCCGGGAGCCGGGCCGGCTGTGTCGGGTCGTCAGGCACGGTCGCCTTCCCGATGGGCACGGACAGCCACACTTACAAGATCCGCGTGTTCGGCGACACGGATGCGGAGGGCGACGAGACGGTCATCGTGACGCTGCGCGAGGGCTCGCCCGCGCTGCCGTCCGGCTGGCAGGTGTCCTCCGCCGGCAACCCCGCAACCCACACCATCGAGGACGACGACACCACCTGGACGGTGGAGCTCACCAACTCGCGCTACGACAACTACGAGCACGAGGGCATCATCACGGTCGGTGTCGTCCTGTCCGCGGCCCGCTCCACCGACACGGCGGTCGAGATCGAGGAGGCCAGCGCCGGCACAGCGACCTCGGGCACCGACTTCACCGCCGGTCCCTGGAGCATCACGGTGCCGGCGGGCGAGACGGAGGCGTCCGTGGGCATCGCCATCACCGACGACACGGAACTGGAGATGGACGAGACCATCAACATCCGGATCAAGGAGTCCACCCTGCCGGACCGCGTCACCGCGGGCGTGCAGAAGACCACAACCGTGACCGTCAAAGACAACGAGTACACCTTCTGCTTCGACCGCGACCCCTACACCGTCAGCGAGCATGCGGGCAACGCGCGGCTCACGCTCACCATGTCGCGGGTGATCCCCGATGACGTGGCGGTGTATTTCGCCTACACCGACGGCACGGCGGTGGAAGGGACCGACTACGACGAGGTCTGGGCCTCGTCGTCGGACACGACCACGGTCCTCGCCTGGACCCGCCACCTGACCCTGAACATCCCGATCCACCCGGACCCGGACTCGACCGCCACCAAGCGCTTCACGGTGGCGGCGCATCCGTCGAACCTCCCGGACGCCCACAGCGCGTGCACCGCCACGGTGGACATCGCGTCGAGCGGGCTGGTGATCGCCGAGAGCGGGTCGCCGGCGGGCACCACCGTGATGGAGGACGGCTCGGACACCGACAGCTACACGGTCAGGCTGGAGACCGAGCCGACCCATGACGTGACGGTGACGGTCACCGCCGCCGCCGGCGCCGAGGTGAGCAAGGACGGGGGAACGTCGTGGGGCGCGACGCAGACGCTGACCTTCAGCGCCTCGGGGGCGAACATCTGGAGCGCCGCGCAGACCGTCACGGTGCGGGGCGAGGACGACATCATCGACAATCCGGGCGACAAGCGCACGGTGACGATCGCCCACGCGGCGTCGTCGATGGACCCCGGCTACACCATCGCGCAAGCGGGCGAGGTCGAGGTGACGGTCACCGACGACGACACCGCGCCGCCGACCAGCCGCACGGACTTCATCTATCTCATGGGCTACGGCAACCAGCTCGAACGCAGCGAGGGCGCGGCGGGCCGGGCGCACTTCATGGTCACCCGGGTGAAGGCGACGACCGGCGAGCAGATCCCGAACGCCTGGGGGTTCCGGATGTGCTTCGAGGGCACCGCGACGGTCGATGCGGACTACCAGGTCTTCAACCGCTTCAACCGCCGGCTCGCGCTCGACGACAGCGGCTGCTCGTCCCTGAACGTCGCGAGCGACGGCACCGGGCTCGACGTGGGCCAGGACCGGGCGCACTTCTACATCCAGGTCGTCGACGACGCGCACGAGGACTCGGGCGAGGAGATCGTGGTGCGCCTCCACAGCGCGGCCGGGACGGCGCTCTACGACTTCGACAGCCCCTTCGGCCCCCTGGATGGCGAAAGGACGATCAGCGACGCACAGCGGGACGCCTGCGCACGCGGGAGCAGTTGCCCGACGGACCGGCTCATCTTCACCATCCTGAACCATGACGGTCCGCCGCCGCCGCAAGGCCCCTATGCGGAGCTGATCGCGCAGATGTACGAGTGGCGCGAGGACCCGAAGTGGCGGACCCACAAGGCGCACACCGACCGCTGGGACCGGGCGCTGCTCGCCTTCGGGGAGCGGGTGGAGGACGCCTCGCTCAAGCCGATGTCGGCGGCCCAGGCGCAGGTGCTCGCCGACCGGGGCTGGCAGCGCTGGGTGCCGGTGGCGAAGGCGCTGCACGAGATCGAGGCGGCGCGCCTCTCGCCGCCGGGCGAGGCGCTGGCGGCGGTGCTGTCGGCGCCGGCGGGCGACATCGCCGAGGCGGGCGGGCGCAAGACGTTCACGCTCACGCTCGGCCGGGCGCTCGATGCGGGCGAGGCGCTCGCGATACCGCTGGTCTTCGCCGGCACGGCGACGCCGGGCGAGGACTACACGCTGACGGCGCCCGCTGCGATACCGCAGGGGGTGCGCTACGGCAACCTCGCGAGCACCGATCTCGTGAGCACCGACCCGGCCGCGCCGCCGTTCGTGACCTTCACCGGCCCCTCGGCGCAATCGGCGACGCTTGTGCTGACCGTGACCGCGGACAGCGTGGACGAGGGAACGGGCGAGACGGTGACGGTGGAGACGGGCACGCTCGCGGCCACCGGCCTCGACGACGGGGCCAGGGGGACGGGCATGGCGGCCTTCTCCATCACCGAGCCGCCCATCGCGGTCTCGGTCGCGGCCACGGCGGCCTCCGTCACCGAGGGGGCCGAGGCGGCGTTCACGGTGACGGCGAGCCGGGCGCCGGCGTCGGACCTCACGGTCAGCCTCGCCGTCTCGGACGCCGCTGGCAGCGACTTCCTGGCGGCGGACGCCGAAGGGCCGCATACCGTCACCATCGCGCAGGGCGCGACCGAAGCCGCCTTCGCCGTGGCGACGGTGGACGACGCCGAGGACGAGCCCGACGGGCCGGTCACGGTCAGGGTGGCGAAGGGGTCCGGCTACGTCGTGGCGGCGGCGCCCGGCGATGCGGCCTCGGTCGAGGTCGGCGACGACGACGATGCGGCCCCGGTGCCCGCACTCACCGTCGGCGACCGCACTCTCAACGAGCGCGACGGGCTGATGTGGTTCACGGTCAGGCTCTCCATGCCCTGGGACCGGCGGGTGTCGGTCGACTACGAGACCCGGGAGTCGGTGCCGGTCTCGGCGCGGGCGAACCGGGACTTCCTCCAGCTCGACTTCGGGAGCGTCACCTTCCGTCCGGGCGAGACCAGCAAGCGGTTCTTCGTCTACATCTTCAACGACAACCACGACGAGGACCCGGAGACCTT
This sequence comes from Alphaproteobacteria bacterium, assembly GCA_022825195.1. Taxonomy (GTDB): domain Bacteria; phylum Pseudomonadota; class Alphaproteobacteria; order Bin95; family Bin95; genus Bin95. The sequence goes on along the minus strand of JAJDYL010000180.1, from coordinate 71,438 downwards.
CGAGGTGGCGCTGTCGCGCCCGACGGGGGGCGCGGTGATCGGCGACGGGGTGGCGGTGGGCACGATCGTCAACGACGACCCGATGCCGGCGGCGTGGCTGGCGCGGTTCGGGCGCACGGTGGCGGAGCAGGCGCTCGACGGCATCGCGGGCCGCATTGCCGCGCCGCGCGCGGCGGGCGTCGAGGGCGCCATCGCCGGCCAGGCGCTGAGCTTCGATCCCGGATCGGGGTCCCCCGGATCGCAGTCCGGGACAGGCGGCGCGGCGAACGACAATGAGCCCGCAGGCGGTCTCTCCGGCAGCGGCGGGTTCGGGGGCCTGGGCAATGGCGGCCCCGGCGTCTCTGCCGGCCGCTTCGGCACGGCCGGGTTCGGCCATGACGCCTATGGCGGCGGCATGCAATCGCAGACCATGAGCGGGCTGGAGGCGCTGCTGGGCAGCAACTTCACGGCGACGGGGGAGACGGACGGCACGGGCGGCAGCCTGGCCTTCTGGGGCCGCGCGGCGCAGTCGAGCTTCGACGGCCGCGAGGGGACGTTCTCGCTCGACGGCGAGGCGACCACCGCCATGCTGGGCGCGGACTATGCCAGGGGCAAGTGGCTGGTCGGCATGGCGCTCATGCAGAGCAGCGGCGAGGGCGGCTATGCCGACAGCAAGGCCAGTCCCCGGCCCGCGTCCCAGACCTGCCCCGAGGGCGCGACGGGACCGCTCTGCGGCAAGGCCGTGCGGGAGGGCGACGGCAAGGTGGAGGCGTCGCTGACGGCGGCGGTTCCCTATGCCGCCGTGCAGGCTTCGGAGCGGCTGAAGCTCTGGGGCGCGGCGGGCTTCGGCACGGGCGAGGTGACGCTGAAGCCGGACATGGGCGGCGCGCTCAAGGCCGATGTCACCTGGACCATGGCGGCGGCGGGCGCGCGCGGCGATATCGTCGCCCCGCCAACCGATGGCTCCGGCCCCGCGCTGGCGCTGGTCTCGGATGCGCTCTGGGCGCGCACGGGTTCGGAGAAGACGCACGAGCTTGCGGCGTCCGAGTCCGACGCGACCCGGCTCCGGCTCGGGCTGGAGGGCAGCTACATCATCGCCACGGAAGGCGGCGGCCAGATCACGCCCAGGGTCGAGATCGGCGCGCGCCATGACGGCGGCGACGCGGAGACCGGCTTCGGGGTCGAGCTCGGCGGCGGCATCGCCTGGAGCGATCCGGCGCTCGGGCTCTCGCTCGACCTCTCGGGCCGCACGCTGATCGCGCATGGCAACGACGACCTGGAGGACCGGGGGTTCGCGGCCTCCATGGTCTTCGATCCCGATCCGGCCACACAGCGGGGACCGTCACTGTCACTGCGCCAGGAGATCGGCGGTCAGGCGAACGGCGGCCTCGACGCGCTGTTCGCGACCGACCCGCTGGCCGACCGCTCAGGCAGCGGCGAGGACGCCAGCCGCTGGCAGGCGGAGGCGGCCTACGGCCTCCCGGCGTTCTCGGGCCGCTTCACCGGCAGCCCGCATGTCGGGCTCGGGCTCGCGACGGGAACGCGCGACTGGACGCTCGGCTGGCGGCTCACGCCGGAAGCCAACGACAACGCGCCCGAGGTCTCCTTTGGGGTGAAGGCGACGCGCAGGGAGAGCGACACGGCACCGCCGGAGCATACGGTCGGCATCGAAGCAACCGCGCGCTGGTGACGGCGGCAGGCGCCGGCGCGACGGGCACCCTTGACCCTGCCGCATGCCGGCGTCATGGAAGGGTGCCGGACATGGCCGCGCCATGCCTCCCCCGACCCGTTCTGCGGCGGCTTCGATATCGCGGTCGGCGAGATGGGCGTAGCGCATGGGTCACCTGCACGTTGGAATGCCCGGGCATGCGGAAGACGACCGGCACCGGCGCACCGTTCATGACGGCATGGCTTGCCATCCCGTGCCGCATACCCCATAGCGTTCAAGCGGGCTGGAGTCCATCTCCGGTGCTCGGCGGGAGAAGCTGAATGAGGCGGTGGATAATCGGAGCGGCATGTGCAGTAGCCATTCTCGCCACGTCTCCGCAGGGTCACGCAGCCGAACCGGAACCGTGGACAGGGAACTGGCTTCTGGAGCTTCATGAAGCCGACTTCAGTGCCTTCGCCGGGTTCGTCGTAGGGGTTGCTCAGACATTAGCAGGACTCGGTGCAATCTGCGGGGAGGAGGTCACCCAGAAAGATGCAGTAGATGCCGTTCATCTATGGCTGCGGCTCAATCGCAAGGAACTCAATGAGCCCGCTGCTATCATCGTGATTCAAGCCCTGAAACACCACTTTCCCTGCGACGCCAATTCAAACTGACCCACTACCCGATTGCCGGCTTCCTTGCGAACCCGGTCCCAGAGCGGCAGATGCAGACAGCGCGGACGCGCAGGATCGAGCAGGGAGGGAAACACGAACGGGCTGCCCGTGCGCGGCTGCCGGTCGAGGATGGCGCGGGCGCCGCTGCTGAGCGGAACCGTTCTCGGACCGGTCTTCGCATCGGTGAGGGCCAGCCCGTCCTCACGGACTTCCGACCAGCGCAGTCCCATGATCCCGTCCCTGCGGCAGCCGGTCAGCAGCAGGAGGCAGACGATGTCGGCCTGCTGCCGCGGCGAACTCTGCCGGGTCTGCCCTCCAGGGCGGCATGGAGGCGTGCGAGCTCTTCCCGGGACAGGAACCGTGTCAATCCTTGCCCCACCGCAGCATCAGGTCGTTGCGGATATAGCGGGCGATCCTCTCGGCTTGTCGTTGCGCGCCGTTGCGGCGGGAGTCGAATTGCCCCGCATCCATGGTGAAAAGGCGCCCCAGGTTCCGCATGCGCCGGTGGGTTCTCGCCTTGCCGCTCTCGTATTCCGGGTCGTCGAAGCCCATCACCTCGACGACGTAGCACGCCGCATTCCCGGGAAGGTGCCGGTCCCTGGCGGGGTCACTGCCCGGTTCGATGACGGTAAGCATGAAATCCGGCCGGCAGGGGCCGCCGAGCGTCTCGATGTCGAAGAGCGGCTTTTCGAGATCGACGCGGACGGCGCCGCCGAGCGCCTTGCCGAGGTCCGCATCGTTCTCCAGGCTGCGGATCGGCGAGCGCAGCGCTCCCAGGGCCCGGCGCTCATTGTGCGAGTCCACCGGGACGGGGCAGCGGGCCGACGCGATCGGCTGGGCGCAGGCCTCCAGGCATTCCCATCCGCCGGTCTCCGGGGACCGGCCGACCTCTCCGAGGAAGAGCCAGGGGCCCTCTACCCTGTTGCGCCCGACGGTCGGGACGGCCACATCGGCCAGCACCCGGACATGGCCGAGCGCCGGGTGGGCTCCGTTGACCTCGCAGCCGTCGATGTCGCGCGCCATCCAGCTGAGCCAGGCGAACGGCGTGTCCGCCTTCGGGCGCTCCGCCCGGAGCCGGTCCAGGACCCTCGCGACATGGCCCGATGACCACGTCCTCGGGTCCGTGACCAGAAGATCGGACACCGCGATGTCCTCCGGGGTGCGGAAGGCCGCGGCCGCGCGCGCGATCCCGGCAAGCCACTCCCCGGGGGATGCAAACCCTTCCGGGACGCCCAGCCTGTGCAGGCTTGCGGCCTGCATCAGCCTGCGCAGATGGCCGGCCAGGCTCGGGCTCCGGCTGCCCGAACCGGGCCCCGCGATCCGCCGCTGCGGCCCCAGGCCCGGCCCTTCCTCGCCCGCGCGCTCCGCGACCGGGCGGAGCACGTCGCCGAAGACGATGTCAGGCATCCTCCTGCGCGCGCCCTCGCCGGGAGCGAAGAGGCAGCCCTCCGCATGCGGGACTTCCGTTCTGGGGATGTTGGAGAAGTGGACCTGACCGCTCTTCCTGTTCCTGACCAGGGTGACGATCGCCCGCTCCCCGGGGCTTCCGTCGCGGCAGTCGCAGAGGATCCACCGGTCCTTCGCCCGCGCGGAAGCGACCGTCGCCCGATAGACCGGATTCTCTCCGGGAAGATCGATGCCCTGCTTGACCCGGCGCAGGGCTTCCTCCTCCTCGGCCGAGAGCGCCCGGACGATGGAGAGCGGCGTCTTCGCCCTCCTCTTCGTTGTCAGGTGAAGAACCATGACAGGTCCCGAACCCCTTTCCCCGACGGACGCAGAATACGGCAGGGGCTTCCGGGCCGATGCCGGCCGGGCCCCTGCGCCGTGCGGACCGGCAAGCGCCTGTTCCCCGCGTTCCTCACGGCGTGCGCCTCATGGACCAATACCACGACCGCCCGATGTCCAGCTCCTCCCGCCACAATTCCTGCCGCTCTTCGCCCAGGCTCCGCCCCTGGACAAGGGCCCTGGCCTCGCGTTCCTCCTCCCTGGCCCAGGTCGCGCGCAGGCAGCCGCCGACGGTCAGCCGGGCAAGCGGCAGGGTGCGCTCCGTGCAGGGCCGGCCGTCGGAGCGCGCCGTCTCGCGCAGCACGCAGGTGTCCGCGTCCGGCAACAGCGCGGCGCGCCGTTCGAGAAGCTCGGCCTCGACATGCACGACGGCCTTGCCCCCGGTCCGGGCAAGACGGGCGGCGACTGCGGGATCAGGTTGAACGTATTCGGTCCAGCGCAGCAGGTCGCCGACGACGACATCGCCGTTGCACAGGCGGGAGAAGCGTTGCGACGAGACGGGCCGCTCCCGCATCAGGGCCGCATTGCGCAACTCCTCATGGGTCCAGTCGGCGCGCCTGACCGGGCCTTCCGCGAGTTTTTCGGCGCGAATGTCCACATACGGGTCGTCGCGTTTTTGCTCCGGAGAGATCCATTCCAGTTCCAGTTTGTCCTTCGACGCCAGCCCGCCGGCCAGCCCCGCCGCGACCACGACGAGCTCGCCGCGCCCCAGACGGGGATGATAGGCGACGCGCAGGCGGTCGCCCTCGACAAGCGGTTCCTTGCCAGGCCAGCGCTGCCGGAACGCATGTCCGGCCTCCGGATCGCGAAGCCGCGCCCGTTCCGCGCGGACCATGTCCTCGACAAGCGCCTCCTCCCTCACGACAAGGTGGTCGCGGTCGGGCGCCGTCGCGACAAATTTCTCGAGAAGGGCCTGCTTCTCGGGACGGCTGCGCCAGTGCCCGTTCCGCCGGAGGTCGTCATCCTTGAGCACCGCCTCGGCCTCCTTCGCGAATTGCCGGCTGGCGTCATGCCAGTTCCGCCAGTCGGGCAGCAGCGTGAGCGGGAGTCCCTCACTCTCGGCGTGCTCGGCGAGGTCCCGTTCCTCTTCCTCCAGTTCGTCCAGGGCGTCGAGGAGCATCCGGGCGATCTCCCATTCCGCCGCGCGGTCCGCATGCTCGTCGAGCAGCGCCTGCAGCCGGCGCCGCTCCGCCTCATCGAGTTCCAGGTCCTCCTGCAATTTCGCGGCGTCCTCGACAATCCCGGGCCAGTCGTCATGGTGGAAGGCCAGGACATTGCCCGCCTCCGCTTTGCCGCGAACCTTGTCCAGCCTGTCCATGACATCCAGGAACCCGTCCAGCGGCTCGTGCCGGCGGAGCCGCTCCAACTGGGCGGCAATGCAGGTTCCGCCGTCCCGGACGCCGTCGAAATCGACACCATGGCGGCGCAGGTTTTTCTCGTCGAGGTAGGGGTCTGCGGTTTCCTTCAGCGCCTTCGCGAACTGCGAGAGCGGCCTGTAGTTGCTGTCGTCGGTGATCGAGACATCCGGGCTCTGTCGGACGCGCCGCCTGCATTGGCGTTCGAGACTGTTCCAGCGCCGTTCGTGCTCCCGCGCGCCTTCGAGGAAACCGGCGATCGCGGCCTGCGCCTCGCGGCAGCCGCGGTCGTATTCCAGGATGCGCCCCGCCAGCGTGGCCGCGGCCTCCGGCAGGTCCTTCACTTCGGAGAACGCCTTCGCCTGCGCGGCGAAGGCGGCCCAGCACTCCAGATGGAACGGCGGAACGCGCTCGGCCCTGGCCCGGTCCACGACCTTCTCCCGTTCCGCCACCAAAGACGTCCAGGCTTCGTCGCGGTCCCTGCATGCCGTCAGTTGTCCGACGGCGGCCGCTATGGCGGCATGATTGTCCGGGAGCCGGTCGAGATGGGGGCGCCAGACGCCGGCCGCGTCGAGCATGGCCTGCCAGCGCCCGGCCGCTGTTTCCGAGCGCTCCGCCCAGGACCGCCAGCCTTCCAGCACGGTCGGCGGCTTGTCGCCGGCCAGCGCCTCCAATCCGTCATGCTCCTCGACCAGCCCGGACGTCTCCTTGCGGAAGGCCGCGATCTCTTCCCTTCGCCGCTCGCAGGCTGCGGCCCCGGCGACGACCTCCTCGACCGCCGCCCGTATGCCGGCCGGCAGCAGGCGGTATTCCGAAAGCGCATGGGCGACCTCCAACAGCTCTTCATGGCCGTCGGCGTAGAACGGGATCGTCCCTGCCTCTGCCGCCCGGCGGTTCACCTCCGCACGGACGGTCTCGAACTTCAGCACCGCATCGTCGAGGACGAGCAGGGCGTCGAGGTCTTCCAGCCGTCCGGCAATCCGCCGCCCCGCCTCGCCGGCGCACTCGCCCAGGTCTTCGAGCAGGGCCCTGCCGTTCTCTGAGAGGCGTTCTGACATCTCCCGCCAGGCCGGGTAGTCTTCCAGTTCGGCAAGCGGGCAGTCGTTCTCCGCCGCCGCACGCTCCAGCTCCGTCCTCCGTCCGAAATGGACCTCCAGCAGGCCCATGAACTCGACCGCACCGCCGTCGCCCTCGCGGCAGCCGCGGTCATAGGCAAGCAGCCCGTCGACGACCTCCCGGATCGGCGCGGGAAGGTCCGGGAACCGCCCGTCCAGCCGCCGCGCACTGCCGATCAACTCCTGGTAACCCTCCACGCGGAAGAGGATCGTCCCATCATTGCGGGCCTTCTCCTCAAGCTCGGTCCATTCCCGGCGCGGCGACCAGGCCGGCAGCTTGTCGGGAATACGGACGGCGCTGAGGTCCGGGCCGATCTCTTCGCCCACCGCCTCCAGAGCCGTCGCGCGCTCGCCGGTATGCGCCTCCAGAACCTCGACCAGCTGTTCGCAATTGTCCGTCAGCACCACGGCGCTGTCCCGCGCCCGGCTGATCTCGACATAGAAGGTCGACTGGTCGGTCAGCGCCCCGTGGCCCGAGTCGAGCACGGCGATCACCCCGTCCGCCGTGCTGCCCTGCGCGCCATGCACGGTCGAGCTCCAGGCATGGTCGATATGACGAACCTGGGGATCATCCTGGGCGAGCGAGAAGGTGCGGCCGTCCGCGCGGCGGAATCTCACCCGCTCGCGCCCGATCGCCACGACTTCGGACTGCTCGCCATTGACCAGCTCCCGCTTCCTGTCGTTGCGGGTCCAGCGGATGCGGTCGCCCGCACGGATCTCGATCGGCTGCGTCTCGTAGACTTCCAGCCGGTAGCGGTAGTGTTTCTGCTGCGGCGCGACATGGCGGGGCTTGCCGTCGGGATGCAGCAACACCACACGATCCTCGTCGGTGCCGGTGACGATCAGCGCGTCGTCCCGCTTCACCCGGAAGTTCACCAGGTCCTGGTTGGGCACCACCGTGTCGCCTTCGCGGTAGTTGCGCACATCGGCCTTTTCGGCGCGCGTCATGCCGAGGCTGACAAGGCGCTCGATGCGGAGCGCCCGTCCCCTGAGCACGCCCTCTGCCGCCAGCGCCTCGCGCACGGCCGCGTTGATCTCCGCCCGCAACTCATGCGTCGGCGCCACGAGCAGCGTCCGTGCCCGCGTGTCGGGGTCGAGCGCGAGCCAGGTCTCCGCCGCCCTCTGCCCGAGCTCGTCCCAGGGAACCTCATGCACGCTGCTGCCGAGCAGTTCCACCGCCTCGCCCGGCTCTCCCTCCTGCGCCGCGTTCACGGCCGCCCTGAGCCTCGGCTCCCGCTGGCGCAGGATCTCGTTCATCTCCGCCGTCGTCATGCCCGCCTTCTGGAGCAGCCGGAAGGGCTGGCCCGCCTCCACCGCCCGCAGCTGCCTCCGGTCGCCCACCAGCACGAGGCGCGCCACTTCGAGTTCTTCCGCAACCCGCATCAGGCTCCTCATCCGGTCGGTCGAGACCATCGACGCCTCGTCCAGCACCAGCACCGCGCCCCGGAAGCGCTCCCTCAGCCGGTCGATCACCGGGCCGCCGCCTGCCCCGGACTCCGATCCGGGAGCCTGTCCCAGCCTGCCCCGGACTTGATCCGGGGGACCCGATCCGGGATCAACAGCACGGCAGCGGGCAAGGAACCAGTGCAGCGTCCGGGCGGGCATGTCCGTCTCCTGCTCCAGCACCCGCGCCGCCGCCGCGGAGGGCGCGAGGCCGACGACAAGCCGCTTGCCGGCGAGTTCCCGCACATGGCGCAGCATCGCCGTCTTGCCGGTCCCGGCCCGGCCCTGCACGCCCACGATCCGGTCCGGCGTCAGCAGGACCGTGCGGACCGCCTCCTCCTGTCCCTCGGTCAGCCCGGCGTCCGCGAGATGGGCCGCGACCTCATGCTCCCGGGCGAGCGGCATGCCGTTTCCGATGCCGGCCTTCATCATGGCGATGACCTTGCGTTCCGACTTCAGCGCCCGGTCGGTCACGAACGCCCGGTCCGCGCGCCGGAGGCCGGCCTCCACCAGATGCCTGTCCCGCACCATCCATGCGATCGCGCCGCGTATGTCCTCCAGCGTATGCCGCCCCGGCGAGTGGCCGAGCGCGACGGCCTCCAGATGGTGGGCGGCGAACACCGACTGCCGCTCCTCCAGATGCTCCATGGCGCGCCCGACGATCTCCAGGGCGGAAGGCGCGGCCGGCAGCGGGACGCCCCGCCACGAGCGATGGACGACCGGAACCTCGCCCAGCTCCCGCGCCCGCTCGGCCCAGATCGTCCGCAGCATCGCGTGCAGCGGCTCCGCCTTGCGCTTCCGGGTCGCCAGCGCCGCGACCTGCGCCGCCGCCTGGCTGTAGTCCCAGCCCCTCTCGTCCATGAAGGCTTCGATCTGCTTCCTGCGGGACGAGAACGCATCCCTCACCCGCCGGTCGTAGCCCGCGATCTCGAAGCTCTGCATCCGCCCGACCATCGCCGGCAGGATCGAATAGCCCTTCGCGATCAGCCGCCGCGCCAGCTGGTCCCGGTAATAGGCCCCGATCAGGATCGCGTTCCGGTGCAGCCCGGTCGGCTCGATGCTCTTCCACCGCCCCTCGCCGTCGCGCGTCATGTTGGCGACCACCGCATGCGTGTGCAGCTGCGGGTCGAGGTTGCGGCTGGCGATATGCCGGAACAGCGCCGCCGCCATGCCGTGCCCCTTCACGCGCGGACGCCTGCCGGTCGCCGGATCGTAGCCCCGCGTCTGCAGCAGCGTCTCCTCGATCCAGTCGAGCGTCGCCTTCACCGCCTCGTCGTGACAGCGCAGCACGCCCCGGTCGCCGCGGGGGTGTTTCCGCGTCGGCAGGAGTGCGGCCAGCGACACGGATTTCGGCGCGGAGAAGGTGATGTCGAAACCCGGACGATGCTCATGCTTGCCGTCGCGCTTGCGGCCCAGCCGAATGTCCGTCCCGATCACATGGCCCTGGAGGACCGTCTCGAACGTGCCGGCCGAGACCTTCCGTCCCGCCTTCAGCCCGAGCGCCGCCGCGCCCTTTCCATACCAGCCGCTCGCCTGCCTGTGCTCCTCCGCCTTCGCCCGCGCCGCCTCACGGTCGCCCCCGGCCGCCGTGTAATAGCCGCCCTCCTCATGGAAATACGCCGCCGTCGACGAAGACGACGTCAGATTGCTGACACGCGCGACCATCAGCAGGCATCATAGAGGAACCCTGTACCGCGTTGACGAATAAGCTGAAACAGGAATGGTCGAAAGCAGTTCTTGATCCGGGATCGGTCCGGCTTCAAGCTACCGGCCCCACACGCCGACTGATCGGAGTTCCCTTCTATTGGGGCTTGCAAGGGCAATGTTGACGGGTACCGGACCTTGCACGGGGTCCGTGAATCACCCTAAGAGACGGTGGTCGAACTGCTCCGTACGGTGCTCGGCGAGGATCGGGCGGACATAATCGCGGCGGCGTTCATACTGGAGCCGCAAGCGATGGACCGAACAACCAGCGGGTCGTCGAAAGCCCGCCCGGACAACCGCTTCGGGCGCAAAGGGGTACTACAGGGTAACCTGCTTGATGATTGAACATTTGAGTCTCGACTCCGCAGAATAAGCAAATGCTGTCACCAGAATTCGGGCCGCTCCCGACCGAACTCATGCAGGAGATCTCACCATGAATGACGGCGAACTTCTCAAGGTCTTCGTAAACCCCCTCGCAATCCCGTCAGAGATGATGGCGTCCATCTGCGGTGCGCCGCGCGAGACCACTGCGGAATCGGTCCTGGAATTCCTCTGCACACCAGGCCTTGCCTCCGACGTTGAGGCTCTGGTTGGTCGGTACCGGGAAATCAGAGCCGAACCGGACCCGCTTACTATGGTGCCTGATGGGGAGCGTATCCTGGGCAGGCTCGTCTGGCCCCTTCGCCAAGCCATGGGTGCATATATGCTCGGCAACTACCTGGGAACCATTGCCCTTTGCGGCCTAGTTTCCGAAATGGTGGCGATCATGATCTTTGAAATCGCCGAACCGGAAATCAACGGATCCAGGATGGGCAACACCGAACAAGAGCGGCTATTCGGCAGCACCTTCGAGAAGCTCAGTCAGCATCGCCGCGTCTCGATTTTGCATGCTTACGGCTTGATCGATGACGCACTGAAGACATCATTCGACCGGATTCGAACAACACGGCGCCAATACCTGCATCTCTGGTCCAAGAGTCACGATGGGCTTCCCGGCGACGCCGTCAATTGCTACCGCGATGCGCTGAAAATCCTGGCCTCCGTGCTCGCCATGCCTATCCGCGACGGGCAGCTGGTCCCGAGCCCAAAGTTTGCCCGGTATCTGCGCACCAGGGGCGTATTCGTAGCCAAGGAATCGGAATCCTAAGCCGATTGACATCCAAGGAGGTCCACCTTGGACACCGGAAGAAATTCGCGGACTGGAAGCTGCGATGCAGCTAATATTTCCTCAGGCGTTCGACCCCTCGTAGGTTCGTCGGCCATAAGCGCAGCCTCCAATTAGGAACCCATCCTTATCCCGGGCTTGTTGAGAGGCGCGCGGTCTTAGGCTTGCACTCACGCGCTTCGGCTATGCGACGAGCGCGAGGGATTCCGTCTTCATCGTCTAGGATGTCGCCGGCCATGTTCTTGCGGACCGCCTTTTCGGGTTCGCCCGGTGGCCATTCGACGAAGTGACTGCTTGTGTCGTTCTGCGCCATACCCGGACGCTCAGATGGCCAACTCTGGATGATGGATTGGGGATCGTGCCAGCGCGTCATTGTCAGTCTCTCTTTGGAGGTAGTGTCTCAGTTTGCAACTGCAGTAACCGGCCAGCGTTGACGGCCGATTTCCTTGAACTTGGATAGCGACAGTTGCCGCCGGACATTCCGTCCTTTGCTGCCCGGTTGGTTCAATTCGTGTTCCACAGCGACTCGATCCGCTTCCCAAATCTCCAGTATTTCAAGCTCAAGGTTCATTATGCACAGAAGAGCAGCATCCCATTCCTTGTCGTTCAGTTTCCCGGTGTTCTGTGTCTTCTTGAGTGCGGCTTCGCTCAATGAACGCGTCTTGATCTGGTAACTGCGGCCGTGTTGATCCATTGCGTCGTGGCCGGGGCTTCTAGCCTCCTCAAGCTTTAAGCCCAGCAGACGGGCTACTTCAAATTCGCCTACCTCTCCAGTGACGCCGAGCGGCTTCCCCGTCAAACGATAATACTCGACGGCCAACGGCTTCACGCAGGCCAAGAGTTCTTCGATAGTCATGCGTTCCCCTTCAAGTCCATATCGAGTTGATCGCGCAGCTACGGCCGTGCCTAGTCCACTAGCTGGTCCCATAACCAGGCCGCTGCCCTTGATCCCAGTTCCTGGAAGAAGCCTTGGAAGAATGGGTAGATAACGATAGCGCCCACTGCGCCCGCTGCAGCTACAGGTGGGACGACAAGCAAGAAGACGGGATTGTTCTGCACCCAATAGAGTTCGGACTGTCTCAGCAGATCCATCATCTTCCTCTCCTGGTCCATAATGAGGTTGCTCTGCGCTAGAAAATACTGCACCTGATCTGGCCCCGCGCCCCGAGGATCGGTACTCTCGGCATCAGACGCCCAGACAAGCTGGCCGATTAGTTCATCGGAATACTGCACCTTTCCTGCAAGAATGTCGGCAGACAGCGAGCGAATAGATGCCGTGGTGCTCGCAGCACCAATGCCGATCACTCGGTCTCGCATGGGTACCACTCTCTGGCCAATCACAGGATACGCCGCGACGTGTCCGTCCGCATTGGCGGCACCGGCAAGCAACGGAGTGGTAGCAGCGGCGATCAGGCCACCTCTGAGAACAGTGCGTCGATTGGGATTGGTCATGTCTCTCTCTTGCGTGTGCGGGGACATATTTCTGCTTCTATTTGGTTCGGGTGGGATCGACGAGCGTGTAGGTGCTTCCAGGTTTCAGGGTTGGTGGAAGCGGTTCACCGCGCACGACGGTTCGTTCCGGCCCCTTCCAGCCTCGCGGACCGTTCATCTGGTATTGCCCGGATTGGGGTGCCTTGGTGCCGGGAGGAAGCCCAGTGGGACGCTTTGCCATAGTCGTTCTCCTATCTCGGAGAGCGCACTTAACAGGTCCGCCAGAGTCGCTATGACTGCTGTCGTTGCACGGACCATTTGCCGAGTGTCCTCTCGGTTTTGAACACGCCGCACGCCGCCCAGCGCCAACTGGCAGCATTCTCTTTGTTGCCCGATTCTCGGACGGAGTCCAGCCTTCAGGCGGCGTTCACCGCGGTTTGTCCACGCACTCCATCGCAGCGACGAGCTTCTTGAAGGCGTCGCCCTGCCAGCCGAGAAGCTGGGCGAGGCTATCAGCCAGCGCGCTGTAGTCCCATGCACTAACACGGCGGCCGCAATCCAGCCCGTTCATGGCGACCTCGTTCGCCTCGTTGCCCTTGCGGACTGTGCCATCAACCACCTTGGCAGCGTCCAGGTGCCGGGATTTCAGCGTCCGAGCGCGCCGGGGAATCCGCAATGGCGCAATCGCGGCGGCGGGCCTCGCGCGCGCATGACCAACCTTGCACATGGATGTGACCGCCGCTCATTTATGCCCGCCCGGCATGGCCTGCGACGCGGATTGACGCTGGTATGACGGCAGGATGACGCCGGCGCTTGCCCGCCCGCGTCGCCCGTGCGAGCATTGCCGCATGATGGACGGGCCGACGCCGTAAGAGCTGTCCTAGCGGATCGCCCGCTTGGAGGAGCGCTTGAAGACCATGCAGGCGGAATACAAGACCGACATTGCGCGCCTCGCCGAAGACATGGCGAAGCGCGACACCGAGTGCGCCAAACGCGAAACCCGGCTGATCCTCGCATTGATCGCAATCGTGGGCATTGCTACGGCGCTGATCCTGCACTTCATGCCCGCATGAAGACGATCTTCGGCGCGCTCGCATTGTGCGGCATGGCCTTCGCGCTGTCCGGCAATGCAGCCGGGCAGGAACACCCAATTATGGGGACCTGGGAACTGATTGGCGGTTACTGCCGAGGCAATGAAGATGGAATAGAGGAACCAGCATTTTCAATTCGGCTAGTTTATGGGAAAGCAAGCGTAACGCGAATTAGTGATTATAGCAAAGCGGTAGGGAAATCAAATTGCTCAGTGCATATAAGCACAAACTATTCGAGGAAAGGCTCTCAAATAACACAGGGCCCCTTTTTGGATATAAAGTCGCCAAATTGTCCTGAAGTGTCCCAGGTGATGAATCGAGCGGTTCAACTGCATGAAAAGGGTTATAAAAAGAGTGATGTTCATGAGGGACAGAAGCGTTTTATGAGGTTCGTAGAAAAGTTGAAAAAAGAGCAAATCACTTATTCTTTTGAAATTAAATCAAATTACTTAATTCATTATGCAACCAACACATATTCTTCTTGTCCAAAATCCGAAATTGTTGAGAAATACATAAGGATCGATTAGTGGCTTTCTTTTCTCGATAACTGAAACCGCAAACAGAAAAGAAGCGGTCCCATGCATCATATCGATAAAGATTTGACTATCGATGAACTAATCGCGGTGCTTGTCGCGCTCAAGACTCCGAAAATGGCACCCCCACCAAATCTGAATTTGCCCCGGCCCATTATCAAAGCAATGGCGGGATTTTCGTCGGAAGGCGAAAAAAGCGGAGACAACAATATAAAGGCAGACCTACGGGTTGAGGATGATGAAAACTGGCATATAGGTCTCAATTACAATCATAAACGTGACTCATTGAGCTAAACCGTATTCCAATAATCTCGTCAGCCCGCCCGAGCAGGTAATCCAAAAGAAACCTCGCTACCGTTTCCGGTGGCGAGGTTTCATTTGCAGCGGGTTAGTTTGAATTCTTGCAGGCGGCCGCGTTCACGCGGAGGTAATTGTCGATGAAAAGTCTACCGTATGAGACAGCCACTGCTTCTATCGACCGGGGGTCTGGATTAGTCCTATAACCTGCTCCGAAATCAAAAAAAGTGATGGTGGGGTGTTCCAATTCCGGGAATTGCTTCCAGAAACCTCCCATAATACCGTACGCAATATTTTTATATTCATGATTTGCTACAGTCTTTGTTTTTACTTCCCCCTTCAGAAAAAGGAAAAACACCATGTTTCCACTTGGGAGTGTTTCCGTGACATAAATTCGTTCCGCACGCAATTTGTCACGCAGATGATTTTCGATCCGTTCTTTTGAAATACCAATTTGTTCTATAAGAACAGGAGGCTTTACAACAATTTGTAAGTGCAATCCTTTGCAGTCGTTCCATAGCTGGAAACGTTCTTGGTCGCTGACTGTTGCTGTTACCGCCGCTTCCGCTATAAGCGTGCCCGCAATGAGGATTATTATCTGGATCAATCGGCGCATGGTCGCCCTTCCCTAGCAGGTTGCGAGCTGCCCCTATACCGGATTGCCAATTGGCAATCAAACGAGCTTGGGTGCGCATTTCGCCTGTTCGCATCGCAGGATCATGCACTCGGCTTCGGGCCGGTGCCGCCGCGCCCTTGGAACCATTTCTGTTACTTGTTGTATCCCATCGCCGCCGCGATTTTCAACCCGATGCGCTCGGTGGCGGCTTCGACTTCGTGGTCTCCAACATGGGCATATCTGAGGGTCATCGTGGGCTGCGCATGTCCGAGCATGCGGGCGACGGTCGGCAGCGGCACGCCCCTGGCCACGGCCTGGCTCGCTACCGTGTGGCGCAGGTCGTGCAGGCGCACATCCTCAAGGCCGGCCTCCCGCCGTGCCCGAAGCCAGAAATGGAGATTGGGGGACAGCGGCCCCGCCGGATTTCGGGGAGACGGAAAGACATATGCCCCTCCCGTCCTTGGCTGTCGCGCGATGATGGCCTGCGCCGCCTCGCTCAGCCACACCGTGCGCGGTCCCGTCTTGGCTTGCGCCAGCCTGAGCGTGTCCCTGTCCACCTCCGACCATCTCAGCCTGAGGATTTCGCTCTTGCGGCAGCCGGTCAGCAGCAGCAGGCGGATGATATCGGCCTGCGCCTGCCGCGAGGGCCGTTCCTCTTCAAGCCGGTCGAGAGTGCGGTGAAGCCGGGCGATCTCCTCCGCCGACAGGAAGCGGGTCATCTTCCTGCCCGGGTTCATCCGGATGTCCTGCGCCGGATTGTGCTGCACATGACCGGCGGCGACGGCCGCCGCCATGATCCGGCGCAGCAGGCCGAGCCCCATGTTGGCCGCGCCCGGCGTCTTGCGGCTGAGCTCGTCGAACCAACGCTCGACACGCGGCCTCTTGAGACGGTCGAGGCGCAGCGCGCCGAAGGCGGGCAGAAGCTGGCGCTGCACCATGCGCTCGCAATGCTTGCGCCAGCGCGTGTTGTAACGGCCCCGACAGGCAGGCAGCCAGCCTTCCGCGACGAACTCCCGGAAGAGGGGAACCGCAGCCCGCCTTGCGCCTTCTCCGCCAATCTGCGGATGGGCGCCGTCGAGCATGGCCCGGCACTCCTTGCGGGCTTGCTCCACCGTCATCAGCCGGGCCGGGCCGATGGTCGTCCGCACCGCCCTGCCGTCCACGGTCCCGCGCCACACGAAACTGCGATGCCCGGAAGGACGGACCCTCACGCCAAGCCCGGCAAGGCGGCTGTCCCGGACGATGTATTCCGTGCCGCCCGGCTTCAATCGTGCAACGCCAGCATCCGTCAGGCGGACCTTCCTTGCCCTCTCCGTCATGACTGCGACCCCGACAGCAGCGGCGCCAGCGTCTCGACCGTCTCCCTGACCGCCGCGTCGGACAGATGCGCGTATTTCAGCGTGGTCGCCGCATTCACATGGCCCAGAAGCCGCCCCACCGTGCGGATCGTCTCGCCGCTCGACAACGCCATGCTGGCGAAGGAATGGCGGGTGTCATGAAGGCGGACATCCTCAAGGCCCGCCTCGGCGCGCAACTGCATCCAGAAGCCGTCCAGCCAGCCCCAGGGCGCGCTCCAGCCTCCAATGGGGAACACGAAGCGCGACGAACGCGGCAGCCCGTCGAGGACCTCCCGCGCCGCGCCGCACAGCCAGACCGTGCGGGGACCCGTCTTGCTGTCGGCGAGATAGAGCCTGCCGTCGCGGTAGAAGCGCCATTCGAGGCCGATGATCTCCGACTTCCGGCAGCCGGTCAGCAGCAGCAGGCGCAGGGCCGCGACCCGGAACGGCTGTCGGGCCTCATGCCGCTCCAGCGCCCTGCCGAGGCGGCGGTATTCCTCCGGGAACAGGAAACGCTCCGACCGCTTCTGCCGGTAGCGCCGGATGCCCTTGCAGGGATTGCCGCCATCGGGACGATACCCCCATGCCTCGGCCTGCTGCATGATGACGGACAGGACCGGCGCGGAACGGTTCGCCGCCGCCGGCACCGCATGCAGCGAGCGGAACCAGCGCTGCACCTCCTCGCGGGTGATGTCCGCAACAGGCCGGCCCGCGAAGAAGGGCAGGAGCTGGTCGTGGAGATAGCGCCGGTTGGCCGCGAGCGTACGCGGCTTCCAGCGCCTGCCATAGCGGGAGAAGACTTCCTCGGCGACGGTCTCGAACGGCACATCGCCGGACATGTCCGCCTCGATGTCCCTGTCGTCGCGAAGGGCGGCGAGCATGGAACGGGCGCGGGCGCGCGCCTCGGCCTCGCTCATGACCGCCGCATCGCCGACGATCTTCCAGACCCGATGGCCCCGGTGCTGGCTGTGAATGAAGTAGCGCTTCCTGCCCGAAGGCATGATGCGCACGCCGTATCCCTTCAGTTCGGTGTCCCTGACATTGCGGACGGTCTTGCGGGGCCGGAGGGTATCGACCCGGCGCTGGGTGAGGCGGATGGCTGCCACGATTGCGGTTCCCCGATCGGTTGCACCTGAGTGCAGGACCGGGTTCGATCACGCGCCCGGTTGCACCGGAAACGGGGAAAATCCATAATCATGTCAGTCAGTTAGCACCGAAGGTGCGCCATGATGTGTCATGTTTCGTCCCTGCGGCAGCCTCTCCTCCATTGTATTTCGTTCCCTCCGCGCCCCCGCCGTTTGCGCCGGGCCGGGACGCGGACCCTGTTTCGCGCCTATCGCGTGCGCGCCTGCGCCCGGGCCCGGGCGCAGGCGCGCGCGAGGCGGAGGGCGCACTTCGCCCGTGCGTTTCTTCGGGTTTTTTTCGCGCCGGCGCGAACCGGAAGGCGGAGCGGCCCCATGGATGCCGCTCCCGTCCTCCCGCTCCATATTGGCATGATTTCCCCGGAGATCAAGCATTCCAAGGAAATAAATCTGCATTCGCGAACAAACCGCATATTGCGGTGAGTATCATGGGCGAAAACCTCAAACAAGCGGCTGCCGGCCGCCATTGTCGCCGAAGGCCTGTTCGCGGTAGAGGCCCAGCGCCCGCATGACCGGGAGGTCCGAGAGGCAGAACAGGCAGGCGTCGTCCGTGTCCGAGGCGTTGGCGTGCTCGTGCCATGCCCATGAGGGCACGCAGAAGATGTCGCGCTCGGACCAGTCGTAGCGCCTGCCGTCGATGACCGAATGGCCGCTTCCCTTCGCGCACTGGTAGAGGAAGCTGCCGGTGTGGCGGTGCGCCTTCGTGCGCTCGCCCGGCCGCAGCATTTGCATGCTGGCCCCCATCGTCTGCATCACGGGGCCGTTGGTGGCCGGGTTCACATATTCCATCAACACCCCGTCATGGGGCGAGCCGTCGGTGCAGCCGGCATAGCTGCGGAGCGCTTCGTAGGTCCGCTGCCACTCATATTTGAACAGGGGCGAATAGCCTTTTGTCCAGGCGCCGCCGCCTGGCGTCAGCCCGGGATGGCTCCAGGTGCCCGTCACGTCGTCGACTTCGTATGCCACGGCCTGGGCGAGGTCGGGATGCACCTCGTAGAAATTCGCCTCCATGGCGTTGACGAACGGGATATCGAGGCCGTCCTGCCAGATGCAGGCGGTTCCCGCCGCCTCGACCCCGTGCTCGTGCCAGGTGCCGTTCGGGGTCAGCACGAAATCGTTCCTGCCGAGCGTCATCTTGTGCCCGTCCACGACCGTGTAGGCGCCGTCGCCCTCCATGATGAAGCGGATCGCGGAGGCCGAGTGACGGTGCGCGCTCGCGGCCTCGCCGGGGTTCATCGCCTGCAGCCCGGCATAGATCCAGCCCACCGCCGCCGCCACCTCGGTCCGGCCGGGATTGTTGAGATAGACGACGCGGCGGCCCGCCTCCTCGGGTGTCACCAGGTCGAGGGACCGCAGCACGTGACCGCGCAGCTCGCGGTAGCGCCAGACGACGGGGACGGACTGCGAGACGGGCTCCCAGGGTTCGATCCTGTTGGCGACCGTCCACAGGGCGCCGGCGTCGAGTCCGTCCAGCTCGTCGTAATAGGCCAGACGCTCCGGCGTATCCGCGACATTCGCCCTGCCGGGAACGTCCTCCCTGAAGTTCTCGCGTTTCCTGGCCATGTGCCGCGCCTCCTGGCGATGAGCGGCTGTCGGCCCGCCTCACTCCGCCGCGGCCTTGCGGGCTTCTTCCCTGGCGATTTCGGCGGAGATGGCTTCGGCGGCGGCGCCGACGAAGAGTTCCCGGTTCTCGTGGCTGTAGTCGTAGGATTCCTGCCTGAGCGTGTTCGAGCCGTGGAAATGCGGCATCACATAGCGCTGCACCAGCTCGAAATGGCGCTTGGTCGCCGGGAAGTCGGCCCAGTTGTGCGCCAGCTCAAGGAAGGCGCCGAAGCCGCCCGAACCCTCCTGCAGCAGTTCGATATGCTCGATCATGTCATCGGGCGTGCCGATGACCGCCATGCGGTTCTCCGTCAGGTAGCGCACCGGGTCGTCGATCTCCGGCGGCACGATCGGGAAGGTCGCGATCTCGCGGAAATATCTGGCCCAGAGTTCGAGGCCGAATTCGACGTTCCGGCAAGCCTGCTCGCGCGTCTCGGCGATGTGGGCCAGCGTGACGATGCGCCAGTTCGCGCGGTCCACCGTCTGGCCGTTCTCGGCCGCCGCCCACTCGCAGAGCTTCCAGTTGTTGGCGTGCGCCTCCAGCGCCTCGGCCGAGGTGCCGCCGATGGAGAGCATGCCGAGTCCGTGGCGGCCGGCCGCCAGTCCGCCCGCCGGCGAGCGCGCGCAGGCCACCGCCATCTCCATGTGCGGCCAGGTGTAGTTCGGCATCTGGAGCTGCGCCTCGCGGAGCTCGAACCAGTCCGTCTTCATCGAAACCCGCTCGCCCCGGAGCAGCGCCATCAGCGCGTCGATGGCCTCGTTCATCATGCGGCGCTGTTCGCGCGGCTCGATTCCCATGCGGAAAGCATCGCCCGCCAGCGCCCCCGGCCCCACGCCGAACATGGCTCGCCCCTTCGTCATGTGGTCGAGCTGCACCATCCGGTCGGCCAGCGCGAAGGGATGGTGATAGGGCAGGGAGACGACGCCGGTGCCGAGCCGGATATGACGGGTCCGCTCGGCGGCCGCGGCAATGAACAACTCGGGGCAGGCGATGATCTCGAAACCGCCCGAATGGTGCTCGCCGACCCAGGCCTCGTGGTAACCGAGCCGGTCGAGATGCTCGATCAGTTCCATGTCGCGGTCGAGGCAGGCCGTGGGGTTCTCGTTCAACGGGTGGAAGGGGGCGAGGAAAATGCCGAAGCGCAACGGGGCAGGCATGGGAATGCGGATCCTTCTGGCAGGTCGGCGGGCATAATGCGCCCCGGACGCCGGCAAGGAAAGGTGCGGGCTAGGATGTCGCGGGCCGCCGCCAGGGGCGGAGCGAGGGAATGGCAAGCAGCACCAGAGCCATGCAGGCGAGCCCTTCCGCCGCCATGACGCCGACAGCGGTCTGGGCGCCCAGATGCTCCGCCATGAACCCGACATGCAGGGTGCCGACAGGCCCGCCCGCGCCGATCGCGACCGTCATCACGCCCATGATACGCGCGCGGATCGCCGGCGCGGCGCTGTGAAGGATCAGCGTGCCCTGCATGGCCGAGAAACCCGCAAAGCCGATGCCGCTGGCCAGCAACACGGCCATGGCCTCGGGATAGCCGGGGGTGAAGGAAAAGCCGATAACGCATGCAAGGAACGCCGCACCTGAAATGACATAGAGCCGCAGGAAGTGGCGTGGCCGGACGAGCGCGGCGATGACCAGCGCCGTAGCCAGGGCCGTCGCCGCTTCCGCAGACATCAGCGAGCCGGTCGCGAGCGCGTCGAGTTCGAGTTCGTCCTTGCCGATAACCGGGATCATGTTGAGGTAAGGGAAGCCGAAGACATTCATCATCACGGTGAGCAGGACAGTGCCCAGAACCGCCGGCGCATGCGGCAGATAGGCGAAGGCGTCGCGGATATCGGCGATCAGGCCCCTGCCGGCAGGCGGCGCCGGCGGCCTCCGGTAGGAGGTAAACAGCAGCAGGAGCGCACCGCCGCCGAAGCAGGCCGCGCCGGCCAGATAGGCGCCCGATATGCCGATGGTGAGCATCAGGGCGCCGCCGGCGAGCGGCCCCAGCATCCGGGTAAGGTTGGTGGTCGCGCTGTCCAGGGCCATGGCGGTGCCGAAGCGCGATGGTCCGGCGAGCTCACCGAGCATGGTACGCCTGACCGGGAAGTCGAGCGCCCAGATGACCCCGCTGCAAAAGACCCCGGCCGCGACGTGATAGACGGTCAGCCAGCCGAGGAATGCAAGAACGGCCAGCAACGCCATGACCGCGGTCATGACGGTGAAAGCGGCGAGCAGAATTACCCGGCGATCGCCTCGTTCCGAGATGGCGCCCGCAAAGGCGCCCAGCAGGAACATCGGCGCCTGGCGGAGAAACAGAACGAGCGCGACCGCCATCGGCGAGCCCGTTTCTTCGACGATGAACCAGCCCACGGCCAGCACTTCCAGCCAGCGCACGCCGCCGGCCAGCGCCCCGGCCGCCCAGGCCAGGCGGAAGCGCTTGCGCGACAGCAGGCGCAGCGGTGCTGCGGCTACGGCCCGTCGGGGCATGCCGGCGCCTTCAAGTCCCGCCGCCCGGGCCTATCGGCAAAAGGCCCGGCGCTCGGCCGGGCCTTTCGGGTGGGTTGGTGGAGCCAAGGGGATTTGAACCCCTGACCTCTTGAATGCCATTCAAGCGCTCTCCCAACTGAGCTATGGCCCCCCAAGGATGTCCGCCCGCTGCGCAGGCCCGAGGCAGGCTCGCCGGGGACGGGCAATTATAGTCGCGGCTGCCGATATCCGGCAAGTCCGCGTCGGCGGCTCAGCGGTCGTCGTCTTCTCCCTTTGCGCTGCCGGTGGAGACGACGTCGCCGAGATCGTCTTCATCGTCGTCCAGATCGTCCACGTCCTCGTCGTTCTCTTCCTCGCCGTCAAGGACGATGTCCTCGTCGGCCGATTCCTTCGGGGTCGGCTTCTTCGGCGCCGCGCGCGCGACGGGCGGCCTGGCGCGGCGGGGCTTCTGGAAGGTCGCCTGCGGATACTTCGCCCCGCAATCCGGGCATATCGCGGGGTCTCTTCCGAGGTCGTAGAACTTGACGCTGCATGATGGACAGACACGCTTGCTGCCGAGATTCGGACGGGCCACGGGCGGTCTCCGGAAATTGGGCAAAACGAAAGCGGCGAGCGTTTGCCAGATGGCCGGTGGAGTGTCAAAACCAATTCTACCCGCGGTTCGGACGGGTTTGGAGGAAAAACGGTTGACCAGGACAGGCGTGGCGGTCTCGCACCCCTGCGGCGCCCTCGAAGGAACGACGCAGGCGCCGGGCGACAAATCCGTTTCCCACCGGGCGCTTATGCTGGCCGGGGTTGCGGTCGGGGAGACCCGGATAGAAGGGCTGCTCGAGGGCGAGGACGTGTTGGCGACGGCCGCGGCGCTGCGCGCATTGGGCGTTGAAGTGGAGCGCACGGGCGCGGGCCGTTGGTGCGTGCACGGTCGCGGAGTCGGCGGACTCGCGGAGCCGGAAGACGTGCTCGACATGGGCAATTCGGGCACGGCCGCCCGCTTGCTGCTGGGTTTGCTGGCGACCCATCCGCTGACCGCGACCCTGACCGGCGACGCTTCGCTCAGGTCGCGTCCGATGCGCCGGGTGAGCGAACCGCTGTCGCGATTCGGCGCCGCCTTCCACGGCCGGGCGGACGGACGCCTGCCGCTGACGGTCGTCGGCACAGGCAGCGCCGTGCCGGTGCGCTACGAGCTGCCGGTCGCCTCGGCGCAGGTCAAGTCCGCAGTATTGCTGGCCGGCCTCAACACGCCGGGCGAAACCGTGGTCGTGGAGCCGTCGCCCACGCGCGACCATACGGAGCGCATGCTGCGGCATTTCGGAGCATGCGTGCAGCAGGAGGACGGCGGCCTCGTGCGGCTGACCGGCGAGCCGGAGCTGGTTGCGCGCGCGATTTCCGTGCCGGGCGATGTTTCGTCGGCGGCCTTCCCGCTTGCGGCGGCCGCCATTCTCGAGGGGTCGCGGGTGACCGTCTCCGGCGTCGGCCTCAATCCCGGCCGCATCGGGTTCATCGAAACGCTTCGCGAAATGGGCGCGGGACTCGTCATCGCCAATGAACGCGCGGAGGGCGGCGAGCCGGTGGGCGACCTGACCGTGACCTGGAGCCCTCTCACCGCGGTCGATGTGCCGCCGGAGCGCGTGCCGAGCATGATCGACGAGTTCCCCGTGCTGGCTGCGGTCGCGGCGTTCGCGGAGGGAACGACCCGCATGTCCGGGCTGGCCGAGCTGCGCGTCAAGGAGAGCGACCGGCTGGGCGCCATGGCGGCCGGGCTGGCGGCCTGCGGCGTCAAGGTGCGGGAGAGCGCCGACACGCTCGAGGTCGAGGGGGGCCAGCCGAAGGGCGGCGTCGAAATCGCCAGCCGGCTCGACCACCGGATCGCCATGGCCTTCATGGTGCTGGGCATGGGCGCGCGCGACGCTGTGCGGATCGACGACATCGCGCCCGTGGCGACCTCTTTCCCGGGCTTTGTCGAGTCCATGAACGGGCTCGGTGCGGCGATCGAGGCGTGATCGTCACGATCGACGGGCCGGCGGCGGCCGGCAAGGGCACGCTGGCGCGCCGGCTGGCAGCCGCGCTCGGCTACGTCTATCTCGACACGGGCGCGCTTTACCGCGCCGTCGCGAAATCGGTGCTGGATGCGGGGGGCGATCCGGACGACGGCGCGGAGGCCGCGGCGCATGCCGAAATGCTGGATCCGGCCGCGCTGGAGGATCCGGGCCTGCGGACCGGGGACGTAAGCGATGCGGCGTCCCGCGTGGCGGCCCTGCCGGCGGTGCGGACTGCGCTGCTGGCCTTTCAGAGGCGCGTGGCGGCGATGCCGCCGGGGGCCGTGCTCGACGGACGCGATACCGGAACCGTCATCTGCCCGGAGGCGGAGCTCAAGCTGTTCGTGACGGCCAGCGTCGAGGAGCGCGCCCGCCGGCGTCTGGAAGAGTTGCGGTCCCGGGGGGAAAGGCATATGTTGCCGCAGGTTCTGGCCGAGGTTGCCGCGCGCGACTCGAGAGATAGCGCCCGGACGACCGCGCCATTGCGGCCGGCAGACGATGCCGTCGAGATCGACACCACGGGGATGGCCCCGGATGCGGTCTTCGAGCGGGCATTGCTGTTGGCGAATGAGCGTCTCGCGGGTTTGGAAGGCGGGTCGGGCCCGAGCTGAGAATATGGAAGGACTGGCCTGTCGTTCGCCGGGGAGCGCGGATGGCGAGCCGGTTTGCAGTTGGAAAGGAACGCAACAGCCGAATGGCTACTTCTCTTGCCGAAACCGGCGCGGCAGGCGCCGAAAAGGAAAACTTCGCAGCTCTGCTGGAAGAGTCGCTGGAAGCGACGAAGGGCTTCGAAGGAACGGTTGTCAAAGGCAGGGTCATCGCGGTCGAAAACGACATGGCGCTGATCGATGTCGGGCTCAAGGCGGAAGGGCGTGTGCCCCTCAAGGAATTCGCGACGCCCGGCCGGCCGGCGGAAATCTCGACGGGCGACGAGGTCGAGATCTATGTCGAGCGCCTGGAGGACAAGAACGGCGAGGCGGTGCTCAGCCGCGACAAGGCGAAGCGCGAGGAAGCCTGGAGCCATCTGGAAAGCGCGTTCAAGGACAGCGACAAGGTCTCCGGCGTCATTTTCGGCAAGGTGAAGGGCGGGTTCACCGTCGACCTTTCGGGCGCGGTCGCCTTCCTGCCCGGCAGCCAGGTGGACATCCGGCCCGTGCGGGACATCGGGCCTCTTATGGGGGCGCCGCAGCCTTTCCTGATCCTCAAGATGGACCGGTCGCGCGGCAATATCGTGGTGTCGCGGCGCGCGGTGCTGGAGGAAAGCCGGGCCGAGGCGCGCAACGAGCTGATCGCCAACCTGCGCGAGGGCCAGGTCCTCAACGGCGTCGTCAAGAACATCACCGACTACGGCGCGTTCATCGACCTTGGCGGCGTTGACGGACTGCTGCATGTCACGGATATCGCGTGGCACCGGATCAATCATCCGAGCGAAGCGCTCCAGATCGGCCAGACGGTCGAGGTCCAGGTCATCCGCTTCAACCTCGAAACCCAGCGCATCTCGCTCGGCATGAAGCAGTTGCAGGTCGACCCGTGGGAGGGCGTGGCGCTCAAATACCCGGTGGGCGCGAATTACCGCGGCCGCGTCACCAACATCACGGACTACGGTGCGTTCGTCGAGCTGGAGCCGGGCGTCGAGGGCCTCGTCCATGTCTCGGAGATGAGCTGGACCAAGAAAAACGTTCATCCCGGCAAGATCGTCTCCACAAGCCAGGAAGTGGACGTGCGCATCCTCGACCTCGACCTGGAAAAGCGCCGGATCAGCCTCGGCATCAAGCAGACGCAGGGCAATCCGTGGGAGAGCTTCCTGGAGCAATTCCCGCTCGGCAGCACTGTCGAGGGCGAGGTCAAGAACATTACCGAGTTCGGCCTGTTCGTCGGCCTGCCGGGCGAGATCGACGGCATGGTGCATCTTTCCGACCTCGCATGGGGCCGGCAGGGCGACGAAGCGGTGCAGGACTTCTCCCGGGGCGACACGGTCCAGGCGAAAATTCTGGATGTGGACGTCGAGAAGGAGCGCATCAGCCTCGGCATCAAGCAACTCACCGAGGATCCGTTCGAGAGCGCCACGCGCGGCGGACCGCGCGGCGGCGGCGTGCGCCGCGGCTCCGTGATGACGGTGACCGTGGCGGCCGTGCTGGAGAATGCCATCGAGGTAACGCTGCCCGGCGACCTGACCGGCATCATCCGCCGGAGCGAGCTTGGGCGGGAACGTTCCGAGCAGCGCCCGGACCGTTTCGCCGTCGGCGAGCGCGTCGATGCCAAGATCACCCAGGTGGACAAGGCCGGCCGGCGTATCCAGCTGTCGATCAAGGCGCTGGAAATCGACGAGGAACGCTCTGCGATGGAACAATTCGGCTCGTCCGACAGCGGTGCCAGCCTGGGCGATATCCTCGGCGCGGCGCTCCGCAACCGGGCGCAGCAGGAGGAAACCGACGACAACTGACCCGGAGCTGCGGCCCTGAATGGCCGGCAACCCCACGTCCCGGCCTCACCAAGCGCGGCTGAAGCGCCAGCTTCGGCTGTGGCGCATGGCGGCGGTTCTGGCAGCGGCGACCGCGCTTGCAGCCGTCCTCTATGTTGCGACGGGCCCCGTCGACGGCGGTAGCGACCATGTGGCGCGAATCCATGTCGAGGGGTTCATTCGCGACGACCGCGCGCTGCACCGGCAGCTGGATGAAATCGCCGCGGATGAGAGCGTAAAGGCGCTTCTGGTCGTTATCGACAGTTCCGGCGGGTCCGCGGCGGCGGCAGAAGCGCTTTACATGGCGGTCAGGAAAGTAGGGTCCGTCAAACCCGTCGCGGCACTGCTGGGCGCAACGGCGGCGTCGGGCGCCTATCTGGTCGCCATCGGCGCGGACCGCATTTTCGCGCGCAACGCCACGCTGACAGGCTCCATCGGCGTCATCCTCCAGGCGCCGCAGGTTGCGGGCCTTCTGGAAACGCTCGGCATCGGCGTGGAGATGGTGCGCAGCGGTCCGCTCAAGACGGTGCCCAACCCGGTCGAGCGGCTGACGCCTGCCGGACGCGCCGCCGCGCAGGCTCTCGTGGACGAAATGTTCGCCATGTTCGTCGATATGGTGGCCGACCGGCGGCCGCTCAGCAGGGCGGAGGTTCTGGCCGTGGCGGACGGGCGCGTCTTCACGGGGCGGTCGGCCGTTGGAAACGGCCTCGTTGACGCCATCGGCGGCGAGGCCGCGGCGCGAGACTGGTTGGCGGCCGAGCGGGGTGTAGATCGCAGCCTGGCCGCTATTGACCGGGACCCGGAAAGCAAGGCAGGCTGGCTGGATCGGATTACGGGCCGATTGCTTGGAAAAAGCACCGCTGCGGAAAGTCTTTTGCTTGACGGGCTGATAGCGGTTTGGCATCCTGCACTTTAATTCTATCTTGCCGACGATGGGGGTTTGTACATGACGCGTTCCGAACTCATCAGGCGAATTGCAGAGCGAAACCCCGAATTAGCCTACAGCGATGCGGTGAAGTTAGTTGCAACCTTTTTCGATGAAATCTCCGAAGCCTTATCGCAGGGAGACCGCGTTGAATTGCGTGGATTCGGCGCGTTTTGGGCCAAGCGGAGACACGCACGCATCGGTCGCAATCCGGCGACTGGCGCGCCCGTGAGCGTCGAGGCGAAATTTCTTCCTGCCTTCAAGGCAGGCAAACGCCTTCGTGAGCGCTTGAACAGGGAATCGGATTAAGGGCGGGATTGTCGTGGCGTTCGTCCGGGCAGCTTGCATTCTGGCGATCGCCCTGATTGCAGCCCTCTTTGCAGTCGAAAACATGCATGAAGTAGCGATCGGTGTTTTTCCGTTTGGATCGACGATACTGTTGCCGGTTTACCTGGTCGTTCTGGTGCCGCTGGCGGCCGGTCTGATTGCAGGCTGGGCGTTTGCCAGAATTGCGGGCGGCAGGGCGCGCAGCCGCCGCCTGCGCCGGCATGCGGCCGGGACGGGCGCACGGCAGAAAGCGGCGCCGGAGCGCGCGACCGGAAAGAACGCGGTACTGCCCGCCGCCCCCTGATGCCGGTCCCGGTCAAGATTTGCGGCATTCGGGACCGGGAGGTTCTGGAAAGTGCCGTGAAAGGCGGCGCGGCGGCGGTCGGCTTCGCCTTCGTCTCCGGAAGTCCGCGGGAAATATCGCCGGATGCCGCAGCCCTGCTCTCGTCCGGTGTTCCGCCCGGCATGCTCAAGGTCGGGCTGTTCGTGGATGCTGACGACGAGGCCATCGGTCGGGCGGCGGAGGCGTCCGGGCTCGACGTGCTGCAACTGCACGGCCGGGAAACACCCGAACGGGTCGCCGAACTTCGCACGAAATTCGGGCGCAAGGTATGGAAGGCCGTGCCTGTCGCGGAACGGGCGGATGTCCAGGCTTCCTTCGCTTTCGAGGGCGCCGCCGACCGCCTTCTGTTCGACGCGCGCCCTCCCAGGGGTGCGCGGCTTCCGGGCGGCAATGCCCGCACCTTCGACTGGTCGCTGCTGACCGCGCCCTTGCCGAACCTGCCCTGGCTGTTGTCCGGCGGGTTGACGGCCGCCAATCTGCGGAGCGCGGTGCGCGTCTCCGGGGCGCGCATGGTCGATGTGTCGTCCGGCGTGGAACGGAGCCGGGGCGTCAAGGACCCGGCGCTGGTCCGCGCCTTCCTGGGGGAGGCCGCGGCGCTTTGAATCCGGCGCCCGGCCGCGTATGGTCCGGCGCAATTGCGCGACCCGGGGAACGAACGCGATGAGTCCCGATACCGCCGCCAACAGCTACCGCACGGGGCCGGACGAGCGGGGTCATTTCGGCCTCTACGGCGGCCGCTATGTCGCCGAAACGCTGATGCCGCTCATCCGGGAGGTCGGCGCCGCCTACGAGGAGGCGAAGAACGACCCGGCCTTCCACGAAGAGATGGGCCGGTTCCACAAGCACTATACCGGCCGGCCGAGCCCGCTCTATTTCGCTGAACGGCTGACAGAGCATCTGGGCGGCGCGAAGATCTACTTCAAGCGGGACGAGCTGAACCACACCGGTTCGCACAAGATCAACAATTGCCTCGGACAGATCCTGCTCGCCCGCCGCATGGGCAAGACGCGCAT
Source organism: Alphaproteobacteria bacterium (assembly GCA_022825195.1). GTDB lineage: Bacteria > Pseudomonadota > Alphaproteobacteria > Bin95 > Bin95 > Bin95. The sequence continues at coordinate 42,946 of JAJDYL010000180.1, read as the reverse complement.
CATCGCCGAGACCGGGGCCGGGCAGCACGGTGTGGCGGCGGCAACCGTCTGCGCGCGGTTCGACCTGCCCTGCACCGTCTATATGGGCTCCGTCGATATCGACAGGCAGGCTCCCAACGTCTTCCGCATGCGCCTCCTCGGCGCGGAAGTGACGGCGGTCGAGAGCGGCTCGCGGACCCTCAAGGACGCCCTCAACGAGGCGCTGCGCGATTGGGTCGCCAATGTCCACGACACTTTCTACATCATAGGCACGGCGGCGGGCCCCGCGCCCTATCCGGAGATGGTGCGGGATTTCCAGTGCATCATCGGGGACGAGGTCCGCACGCAGATTGCGGAGGCCGAGGGCCGGCTGCCGGACACGGTGGTCGCCTGTATCGGCGGCGGCTCGAATGCCATAGGCCTGTTCCACCCGTTTCTGGACGACCCGGAGGTGCGAATCGTCGGCGTGGAAGCGGCGGGACATGGGCTGGAGAGCGGGGCGCATGCTGCCTCGCTTACCGGCGGTTCTCCGGGCGTACTGCACGGCAACCGGACCTATCTCCTCCAGAACGACGACGGCCAGATTGCGGACGCGCATTCCATCTCCGCCGGCCTCGACTATCCGGGCATCGGGCCGGAGCACGCCTGGCTCAAGGATGCCGGGCGGGCGGAATACGTGTCGGCCACGGACGCGGAAGCGCTGGAAGCATTCCAGCTCTGCGCCCGGCTCGAGGGCATCATTCCGGCGCTGGAGCCGGCGCATGCGCTTGCCTGGGTGATCCGCACCGCGCCCGATTTGCCGCGGGACCATATCCTTGTGATGAACATGTGCGGGCGCGGCGACAAGGATGTCTTCAGCGTCGGCGAAGCGTTGGGGATCGACCTGTGAGCCGGATCGCTGCGCGCTTCTCCGCATTGCAGGAGGCCGGCCGGGCGGCCTTCATACCCTTCGTGAGCGGCGGCGACCCGGATTTCGACACCAGCCTCGCCATTCTGCGCCGCCTGGCGGATGCCGGCGCGGACCTGATTGAGATCGGCGTTTCGTTCACGGACCCGATGGCGGACGGGCCGACGGTGCAGGCGGGCGGTGCGCGCGCCCTTGCGGCCGGCATGAACATGAACCGTATTCTGGACCTCGTGCGCGCCTTCCGGGCGGAGGACGACGAGATGCCAATCGTCCTCATGGGCTATTTCAACCCGATCTACCGCTACGGCGCGGAGCGTTTTGCGGTGGATGCGAAGGCGGCGGGAGTGGACGGGCTGATTACCGTGGACCTGCCGCCGGAGGAGGAGGAGGAGCTGCGCGGCCCGGCCGAACGCGCCGGTCTCGACCTCGTCCGCCTCGTCGCGCCGACCACGGACGAGGACCGGCTGCCTCTGGTGCTCCAGCGCGCCAGCGGCTTCGTCTATTACGTCTCCATCGCCGGCATCACCGGCACGCGCTCGCCGACCATGGTGGACGTGGAATTCGCCGTCGCCCGGCTGCGCCGGTTTACCGACCTGCCGGTCGCGGTCGGCTTCGGCATCAACACGGCCGAGCAGGCCGGCGCCGTGGCCGGCGTCGCGGACGGGGCGGTCGTCGGGTCCGTGATCGTCCGCGAGATCGGGGCCGGCGGGCCGGACATGCTGGAGCGGGTGAGCGCGCTTGCCGGCGCGCTTGCCGGCGGCGTCGCGGGAGCGCGGACATGAACTGGCTGACCGAATTCGTCAGGCCGCGGCTGCGCAACCTCGTCCGCAAGACGGATGTGCCGGAGAATCTCTGGCTGCAATGCGACAATTGCGGCCAGATGATCTTCCACCGCGAGTTGCGCGAGCGGATCAATGTCTGCCCGCACTGCGACCACCACATGCGCCTCAGCGCGGCGGACCGCCTGGGCATGCTGTTCGACCACGGCATCTACGAGACCATCGAACTGCCGGACGCGCCCGTCGATCCGCTCAAATTCCGGGACCGCCGGCGCTATACGGACCGCCTGCGGGACGCGCAGACGGAGTTGAAGACCAAGGACGCCATGCGGGTCGCGCACGGCACCATCGAGGACCAGCCTGCGGTCGTGGCGCTGCTCGACTTCGCCTTCATGGGCGGCTCGATGGGGATTGCCGTCGGCGAGGCCTTCCTGGCGGCCGCGAGGCTGGCGGTCGTGCAGCGGGCCGCGCTGATTGCGGTCACGGCGTCGGGCGGCGCCAGGATGCAGGAGGGCATCCTGTCGCTCATGCAGATGCCGCGCACGACCATCGCGGTCGCCGAAGTCAAGGAAGCCGGGCTGCCCTATGTCGTGCTTCTGACCGACCCGACCACGGGCGGCGTCTCGGCGTCCTTCGCGATGCTGGGCGACGTCGCCATGGCGGAGCCCGGCGCGGCCATCGGCTTCGCCGGCCAGCGGGTCATCCAGCAGACGATCCGCGAAACCCTGCCGGAGAACTTCCAGCGCGCCGAATATCTCCACGACCACGGCATCATCGACATGGTGGTGCATCGGCGCAAGCTGCGCGACACGCTCGGCCGGCTGCTTTCCATGCTCATGCAGCCGAGACCGCCGCCGGCCGACGCCGATGGCGCGATCCTGCTGCCCGATCCCGAGATTGTCGAGACGGCGGCGGCCAACGATCCCGGCGGAACCGGTGCGGAGCAGATCGGGGGTTGAACGCGCTCGACCCGGTGCTGGCGCGGCTGACGGCGCTGCATCCCAGGCTGATCGACCTGAAGCTCGACCGGGTGCAATGGCTCCTGGAGCGGCTGGGGAACCCCGAACGCCGCCTGCCGCCCACGATCCATGTCGCCGGCACCAACGGCAAGGGTTCGACCGTCGCCTTCATGCGCGCCATGCTGGAGGCGGCGGAGCGGCGCGTGCATGCGTATACCTCTCCGCACCTGGTGCGGTTCAACGAGCGCATCGTCGTGGCGGGCGAAATGCTCCCCGACGGCGAGCTCCTGGCGCTTCTGGAGGAGTGCGAGCGGGCCAACGAAGGCCGGCCGATCACCTTCTTCGAGATCACGACGGCGGCGGCGTTCCTCGCCTTCTCCCGCGCGCCCGCCGATGTCCTGCTGCTGGAGGTCGGGCTGGGCGGGCGGCTCGACACCACCAACGTCGTCGAACGCCCGGCCGTGACCGCCATAACGCCGGTCGCCCGCGACCACACGCAATTCCTCGGCGAGACGCTGGCGGAAATCGCCGGTGAGAAGGCCGGCATCATAAAGCCCGGCGCGCCGCTGGTGCTCGCCCCTCAGGAGGAGGGGGCGAGAGCGGTCATCCTGGCGAAGGCGGCGGAAGCGGGGGCGCCCGTCTATGACGACTGGCTTGTGTCGGAAGGCGTGTTCTACGGACGCGGGATGGTGCTTGCCCTGCCGGAACTGGGCCTCGCAGGCGCGCACCAGGCGGGCAATGCAGGCCTGGCGCTCGCCTGCCTCGAAGGCTTCGGCCTGCCGGAACGGGCGCTGGTTCGCGGCCTCGAAACCGCGCGCTGGCCGGCGCGGCTGCAGCGGCTGTCGGAGACGCCGGAAATCTGGCTGGACGGCGGCCACAACCCGGCTGCGGGCGAGGTTATCGCGGCATGGCTGGCCGGGCGGCACGAGCGCTTCGATCTTGTCGTCGGGATGCTGGACACCAAGGACCGCGACCGTTTCCTCTCGGCGCTGGCGCCGCATGTCGAGCGAACGGTCGCGGTGCCCGTGCCCGGAAGCGACGCTTCCGTGCCTGCTGAAGCATTGGCGGAAACGGCGCGGGCCGCAGGCATGGACGCCGCCGCCGCGCCGAATGTGGAAACGGCCCTCGAACGCCTCGCCGGCGTCAGGCCGGTGCTGATTGCCGGCTCGCTCTACCTTGCCGGGTCGGTGCTTGCCGGGCGCTCAGACAACTGAGTCGAGCCACTGCTTGAGCGCGCTTTTGGGCATGGCGCCGACGCGCTGGGCGACCATCTCGCCGTCGCGGAAGACCATGAGCGTCGGGATGCCGCGCACGCCCAGTTCGCCGGGGGTCTTCGGATTGTCGTCGATATCGAGCTTCACGACATCCAGCCGCGCGTCCATCTCGGTCGCGATGTCTTCCAGAAAAGGCGCGATCTGCTTGCAGGGGCCGCACCATTCCGCCCAGAAATCGACCACGACGGGCTTGTCCGCCTGCCTTACGTCCTCATCGAAACTTGCATCCGTCGTGTGGCGAGTGGCCATGCCCGATTCTCCCGTGGAGGCGTCTGTCGATCGCCCTGAAGTGGCCGCAAAGCGGAGTTCCGTCAAGGCATATATGGCGCTAGGCAGCTTTCGGGAACCGGCATCAGCGAGGGCGCATCGGTCCAGAGCAGGGCCGCGCGTACCGGAAGCCCGGGCCGCATCTGGCGCAACAGCGCGACATAACGCGCCAATTGCCGCAGATAGCCCGCCGGTGCCCCGGAGGGATCGGCAGGCGGCGCGCGGCCGCTCTTGAAATCGACGATCAGCGTCTCGTCGGGCAAAAGCGCCAGCCGGTCGATCCGCGCGCTCACGATCACGCCGTCGATTCGGCCCACCAGCGGCGCTTCCGCCCGGCTGCCGGGGCCGAATACGCGGTGGAACGCCGGGTCGTCGAGCACCACCACCGTCTCGCGCGCCGTCGCTTCGGCTCCCTCGGCCAGTATCGGATCGGCCGCGAGGAACCTCAGGGCCGTTTCGAGCCGCCGTTCGGGCGCGACCTCCGGCAGCAATTCGATCAGCTTGTGGATTGCCCGGCCCCGGCGGAACCGCCCGCCCGGTTTGCCCCGCAGCGGCGAGCCGGCGGCGAACGCCTCCCCGTCCTCGCCCGGCGGGACTGCGAGCGGCGCCGGCGGCGCGGGCCGGCGGGCCCAGCCGGGCAGGGGAGGGGAAGGCTCCCGGTCCGCCGCCGGGCGGGCGGCTTCGGACTCTGCCGCACGCTGCTCCATCACCAGGACGGGCTCGCCGAATTCCGGGTCCTCTTCCTCCGTCATGCGGTCCTTAAGCCGGTTCCGCGCGGCGTGGTACCAGCAGTCCTCGGGCAGGTCGTTGCCGCTGTTGTTCCACCCGCAGATCACCAGCCGGTCGGCCGCGCGCGTCATGGCGACATAGAGCAGGCGGCGGCGCTCTTCGTCGTCCGCCTGGCGGTATTCGTCGAGCATCTCCTTCGAGCGCGGATCGATGACCTCCTTCGCCTTGGATGGAGGCCAGAGCAACAGGCCCTCATCGCGCAGCAGGTTCGGATCGTGCTGTGCGGTTCTCCTTCCCGTCGTGTCCGGCAGGATGACGACCGGGGCCTCCAGCCCCTTGGCGCCGTGGACGGTGCTCACCCGCACCTCGTTGCGGCCGCGCTGGTCGAGCTGCCGCTTCACCTCCGCCTCGCCGCTCCTGAGCCATTGCAGGAAGCCCTGCAGGCTCGGCGGATGGCGGCGCTCATAGTCGAGCGCGGCGTTCAGGAACTCGTCTATCGGGTCGTTCGCCTCCTCGCCGAGCCGGGCCGCGATCTTCCGGCGCAGGCCGCCTTCCGCCAGCAGGTCGGCAAAGAAGGCATGGACGCCGGCATAATCGGCCTTTCCGAGCAGCGCGCTCAGCGCCTCGAAGCAGGGGCCGAACCGCTCCGTCTTCCGGCGCTTGCCGAGTGCGGCCCAGAGCGTCCCCTTGCGCCCGCGGGCAAGCTCGAACAGCGCCTCGTCGTCGAAGCCGAACAGCGGCCCCTTGAGCACGGTGGCGAGCGTCAGGTCGTCCTCCGGCAGCAGGACGAAATCGCCGATGGCGGCGAGGTCCATCGCGGCAAGCTCGTCCGCCAGCGTCATGCGGTCGATGCCGGCAACGGGCACGCTCCGCTGCTTCAGCGCCGCGATGACCCGCGGGATGAAAGACCGGCCGGAGCGGCGCGGCAGCAGGATCATGATGTCGCCCGCGCGCATGGGCCGGCCGCCGGGCGCGACCGGCTCGCCGCGCGCCAGCCAGCCTGCGATGCGCCGGGCTGTCCGGTCGGCGAGCGCGGTCTCGGCGGCGTCCTCGCGGCGATATTGCGTGGGCGGTTCGAACGGGTCTCCCGGCTCCCGCTTTTCCCCCATTTCCAGCGGCCAGATCTCGACGCGGCCGCCCGCGCCGCTGCGGCTCGGCTTGTGGGTGGGCGCCGGGCCTTCGAGGCCGAGGCCGTGCTCGCCCGAGAACACCGCGTCCACCGCTTCCAGAAGCACCGGCGCCGCGCGGAAGGAGACTTCCAGCGGGACATCCTCCCAGCGCTGTCCGGCGTCCCCGGCCCGCGCCCGGAACGTCCCGCGCATCTCCTCGAATTTCCTCGGCTCCGCGCCCTGGAAGCGGAAGATCGACTGCTTGGGATCGCCCACGGCGAAAAGCGTGCGCGCCTCCTCGCCCGCTCCCTCGCCGGCGAAGAACTCCTGCGTCAGCGCCTCGACAAGGGCCCATTGTGGAGGGCTGGTGTCCTGCGCCTCGTCGATCAGCACATGGTCGATGCCCCGGTCGAGCTTGTAATGCACCCAGGCGGCGGAGGCGCGGCGCAAAAGGCCGAGCGCGCCCTCGATCAGGTCGTCATAGTCGAGCAGCCCGGCCCGGCCCTTGGACCTGCGGTACTCCCGGTCCACGGCCTCGCCCAGCTTCAGCGCGGCCCTGGATGCGTTGAGCGTGGCCTCGATCCGGCGGTATTCGCGCAGCAGCTCGATCCGCTCGCACTCCGCGTCCAGCAGGCCCGGCAGGCGCTCGCGGCCAAGAAGGTTCTTCGTGCCGATTTCGTCGCGCGGCTCGCCGTTCGACTTGAAGAAGACCTTGCGGACCTCATCGATATCGTCGTCCGAGGGGTCGCCGATGTCCGCCCAGCGTTGCAGCCTCGCGGCGTGCTGCCTGTCGGTCGCGCCCCCGCCCTTCAGGATCGACGCCGCCTCGCGGAGCGCCTTCCTCCCCTTTTTCGTGCGCTCGGGGACCTCCGGCAGGATCAGCCCCGCCTCCAGCGCGGCGAGCGCGCCCGGCCCGAAGGCGCTGCGATTGCGGAGCAGTTCGGCGACGAAGGCGCGGATATTGTATTCCGACAGACTGTCGGCGACCTCGGCAACGGCCTCCTCGATTTCTTCTTCTCGCCGTTCGAGCACGGTATCGCGGGCGTTCGCCTGCCGCGTCAGCGCCTCGCGCTCGTCGGCAAGCTGGAACCAGGGCGAGACCCCGGCTTCTATCGGGAAGCGCCCGAGCAGGCTCTGGCAGAAGGCGTGGATCGTGTCGATGCGAAGCCCGACCGGCGCATCGACCGTGCGGGCGAAGAGCCGTCTTGCGCGGTTCCTCGTTTCTCCGTCCGGGGCCCCGGCGCCCAGCCGGGCCAGCGCCGTGTCGAGCTCTTCGTCCGGGGCCGTCGCCCAGCCGGCCAGTTCGCGCTCTATGCGGATGCGCATTTCGGCCGCAGCCGCGCGGGTGTAGGTCAGGCAGAGGATGCGTTCCGGCAGCACGCTGCGGAGCAGGAGCGCCAGCACGCGGTCGGCCAGCACCTTGGTCTTGCCGGAGCCGGCATTGGCGTCCACCCACGCGGACGCCTCCGGGTCGGCGGCGCGGCGCTGCTGCGCGGTCGCGGCCTCGACGGCCGGGTTCAGAGCCGCCTGGACCATTCGTCCTTCCTCGAAAGGTGCCGGTAGTCGTTGTAGCCGCCGGCAAATTCCGGCCTCGGCTCCGCCAGATAGGGCATGGCCTCTTCGTCGAAGGCGGCAACGAAGCGCCGGAGGCCCTCGCGCGTGGCTTCGACAACCTCTTCGGTATTGTAAGGGCCGCGCGATTTGCCCGGCTTCTCGCCCCGGCGGGTTATCCGCAGCGGCGCCGGCCTGTCGCCGCGCCCGCCGCCGGTGCGCCAGTATTCCAGCTCGGCGTCCGCGCCCGCAGGACAGCCGGAAAAGCCGCCATCCGCGGCGATGATGGCCTCGATGGGCAATTGCCGCGCCGTGCGCCGCGCGACATCCGTTGCGGAGGGCGGATTGCCGGACTTGTAATCGACGATGACAAGCCCGCCGCCGGCCCGCAGTTCCACGCGGTCCGCGCGGGCCGTGAGGGCGAAGGGTCCCGCCGGGCCGTCGAACCGGGTTTCGCCTGCGATTTCGGTCAGGATGCGCTCGATGGCGGGCCGGCGCTCCGTCTCGATGGCCCAGATATTCCGGGCTGCGCGTTCGAACCGCCGGTTCCAGAACATGTCCGCCAGCGGCCGGTCCCCGTATCGGGCGAACGCCTCCCGGCCGATGGCGAGCAGGCGCTCCCAGGCCTCGTCCGGCAGGTCGGGGCCGGAATAGTCGCGCATGAAGCGCTCCAGCGCCTCGTGGACGGTCGAGCCGAAATCGCGCGCTTCCGGGTCGGCGTCGATGGGATCGAGCGGGCTGAGGGCGAGAATCTGCCGGGCGTAGATGCTGTAGGGGTCCTGGAGCCAGGTCTGGACGCGGGTGGCGGAAAGCCCGCGCGGGCGGGCGGCCACGGGCGGGCAGGGCCGGGGCGGATCGACGGGCCGCACCTCTTCGGGCCGGTCCAGCTCCGCCTGCCAGGCGGCCCAGCGCCGGTCCTCGACATCGCGCCCGAGCGCCTCCAGCACGGTCTCCAGCCGCTGCAGCCAGGGCGACGGCACGGTCGGGTCCGTGCCGACCCGTTCGGAGCGCGTCAGGATGACTTCGCCGGAGTTGAGCGCCTGGGCGAAATCGTGCGCCGCGAGGCCTTGCCGGACCTCTGCCGGCGGCAGGCCGAATTGCATGCGCATCTCGCGGCTCATCCAGGGGTCGGGGGCGGGGTCCGCCGGCCACGCGCCCTGGTTCAGCCCGGCGAGCACCAGCCGGTCGGCGCGCTGCAGCCTCGCCTCCAGCGGCCCCAGGATGGCGAGGCCCGGATGACGGGCGCGCGGCAGGCGCACCGTCTGACCGGCGGCGAGCTCGTCGAAGAGCGCGGCATAGTCGGCGGGCGCGACGGACGGCCAGGCGTCCGACGCTTCGTCGAGGTCCGCCAGCAGCGCCGCCGCCGCTTCCCCGTCCGCGCCGCGCCAGAGGCCGGCCTCGCCGGCGAGGTTCTCCGCCGTCTCCACATGGGCGGCCAGCAGGTCCGCAAGCGGCGCCGCCTGCCGTCGGTGGAGCCTCCGCAAAGGCTGGAACGCGCGGGCGATGCGGCGGGCCGTCTTGCCGACGCGCCTGTCCTTCGTCTTGCCGGCTGCGTCCAGCAGCCCGTCCAGCCCGTTGCCGGGGCGGGGGCCGCGGAGCAGCCTGCGTTCCAGCCGGCGGACCGCGCGCCGGAAGCGCGCGGGCTCCATGCCGCAGGCCGCCAGCGGATGCTTGAGCGCGGCAAGCAGTTCGGCGGGCGCGAAGTCCGCCGCTGCCGCATGGGCCGTGAGCCGCAGGAAGGCGCCGACGGGCGTTCTACCGAGCGGCGCGCCGGCGCTGTCGTCCGCCAGCAGGCCCCAGCGGCCGAGTTCCACCGATACCCGTCGGGCTAGGTCGCGGTCGGGCGTCACGAGAGCGGCGCTTTCGCCGCGCTCCACCGCGTCGCGCAGCATGAGGGCGATGGCGCCGGCCTCGGCGGCGGGGTTGGCGAAGCGCGCCACCGTCAGCCCGTCCGCGCCTTCGCCCGGTTCGGGCGGAAGGCTGCGCCAGGCTTCGGTCGTCTCCGCCGGCCGCATGGCCTCCGCCACCAGCCGGCTGCGGGGCGAGCGCCGGGTTTGCGGCCAGTCCGGCACCGCGCCGCGTTCCACGCCGAGCCGTTCGAGCAGCAGTTTCAGCGCCCATTGCGGGTGGCTCTCTTCCAGCGCGTTCCAGCTCTCGTCGTCGAGATGGCGGTCGAGCCCCGGCAGCACCACCATGCCCTGCCGCATGGCGGCGATACAGGCCAGCAGGTCTCCCGTTGCCGGCATGATGCCCGTGGACCCGGCGGCGATGACGCGCCCCGCCGGCGGCGACCGCTGCCAGAGCGCGATCTGCGCCGCGTAGAGCCGGTTGCGCCGGTCGATGGGGTCGAGCTGCCCCTGCTCCTTCAGGATCGCTGGCCAGTGCTCAGTGACGATGGCGAGGAAATCGAGCGTCTCCTGCCAGTGCTCTGCGAATTCCTCCGCCACGAGCGTGTCGAGGCGGCTGAAATCCAGGCGGTTGAACTGCACTTCGTCGATCAGCCGGGCGAGCGCTCCGGCAAGCTGCAGGGCCCGGTCCGGCGGGATCTGCCGGTCGCGCTCCCTGACGAGCCGGGCCAGCAGCAGATGCCGGGCGAGCGGCGGGACGGCCGGTCTGAGGGTGAGATCGTCGGCAAGTCCGGGTTCGGCTTCGGCGCGGATGGCGATGTCGTCCGCGTCGAGTTCGCCGAGGGAGAGGATGCGCGGCAGGAGCAGCGTGTCTCCGTCCGCCGCGTTTGCGAACGCCTCGACCAGCGCGCGCCCGGCCCGGTGCGTCGGCAGCAGCACGATGTCGTCGGCGAGCGTCGGACCGTCGATGAGCGCATGGGCGAGCGTCTCCAGGAAGGGCGCGCCCGGGGGGATGGAAACGACGGTCATGCGCTTGCCGGCATGGCCTCGGCATGGGCGAGGCGCTCCGGCGTGCCGGCGTCCAGCCATTCGCCCTCGCAGACGAGGCCGAACAGCCGGCCGCCCGTCTCCGCCCGGTCATAGGCGCGTGTGAGGCGCCATGCGCCCTGCGGCGCATCGTCGAAGAGGCGGGGCGCCAGAATTTGCGCGCCGGTGAACAGGAAAGGCGCAGGCTCCGGGTCCCGCCGCCGGCAAAGCCGCCCGTCGGAAGCGAGGTGGAAGTCGCCCGGTCCGTCATGGTGGACCGCCCGCGCCGTCGGGTAGAGGAGCAGCAGCGCGTCCATCCGGCGGGCGTCGAAACCGGCCGCGAGCCGCCTGAGCCAGTCGGCCCCGTCCGGCCCCCATACGAGGTCGGCGTTGAGGACGAAGAACGGCTCGCCGCCCAGAAGCGCCAGCGCATGGGCGACGCCGCCGCCGGTCTCCAGCCGTTCCGCCTCCCGCGAGATGAGGATTTGCGGCCGCGTCCGTCCGGCGAGATGGGCCTCGACCTCAGCCGCGCGGTGATGGGTGTTCACCACGGCGCGTTCGACCCCGGCCTCGCCGAGCATGTCGAGCGCGCGGTCGATCAGCGCCCGGCCGCTGACCCGCCTGAGCGGCTTGGGCGGCCCGTCGCCGAGGCGCGAGCCGAGCCCCGCGGCCAGCACCATGGCGGTATGCGGCCGCGTTCCCGTCATTCGGCCGCCGGGATGCGGAGGTCGCGGGCGACATGGCGCCGGAACCATGCCTCCAGCGGCCCGAGCGCCGGGTGGGCGAGATTGCGCTCCAGCATCCGCCGGAGCCGGGGCAGGTGGCGCATGTAGCCGGGCTTGCCGTCGCGCCGCGCGAGCCGCATGAAGGTTCCGAGCACGCGGATATGGCGTTGCGCGCCGAGCACGGCGACGTCGCGCTCCAGGTCGTGATAGAGATTGAAGATCGCCTGGTACACCGCCAACACGCGCTGTCGCGCGCCCTCCGACACATCGCGCCGGGCATCCTCTACCAGGGATACGAGATCGTAGGCGAACGGCCCCCGGGCGGCGTCCTGAAAGTCGAGCAGGCCGCAGGCCGCCGCGTCTTCGCGGCCTTCCAGCCGGACGAGATTGTCCACATGAAAGTCGCGCAACATCAGGGTTTGCGGTCCCGCCATCGCGGGCGCAAGCACCTGGCGTATGGCCGCGCGGAACCCTTCGCGATCCGTCGCCTGTATGCCGGCAGCCGGCAGGTACCAGTCCAGGAAGAGCTCGGCGCCGGCGACGAAGCGGTCCTCGCCGAAGGTCGGGAACCCGTCCGCCACGTCCGGCTGGCGCTGCAGGGTCATCAGCGCGTTCGCCGCGAGCAGGTAGAGCCGGTTCTCGTCCTCGCCCCTCTCCAGGAGCCGCGTGAAGGTGTCGTCGCCGAAGTCCTCCAGCAGCAGCAGGCCGTTCTCCGTGTCGAATCGATAGACCTCCGGCGCGGACAGGCCGTGCCGGAGAAGCCGCTCCGCCACCGCCATGAAGGAGCGCACATCCTCCTCGGGCGGCGGCGCGTCCATCAGCATGAGAGATGCGGCGCCGCGCCGGAGCCGGATATAGCGGCGGAGGGAGGCGTCGGTCGGCAGGGGCTCCCGCCGGGCGTCGTCCCAGCCGACCCGTGCCAGAAAGGCTGCGATGGCGGCTTCGCGGCTCAACGGCGGTCCTCGATCCGCACCCGGCGGGCGTCTCCGCAGGCGATCTCGAAGGCGATGTCGAGCCGCCTGTCGGGCAGGAACCCCCCCAGCCGCTCCGGCCATTCCACCAGCGCCACGCCCTCGCCGAGCGCCTGTTCCAGCCCCAGCTCCACCGCTTCCTCCGGCGCGGCGAGCCGGTAGCAGTCGAAATGCCAGACAGGCGGCGCCGGGTTCTCATAGATCTGGACCAGGGTGAAGGTCGGGCTCGGCACCCTCTCGGGCTCGATCCCGGCATCGCGCTGGCGGCCCTGGATGAGCGCGCGGGCGAAGGTCGTCTTGCCGGCCCCGATGCTCCCGATCAGCCCGACCGCATCGCCCTGGCGGAGCGACGCCGCGACCTGCCGGGCCAGCCGGCCGGTCGCGGCAAGATCGGGCAGATCGACGGCTTCGGGAAGCATGGCGGCGGGGCCCGCTTTACGCTGGCCTTCTGTTCTGGAGTCCTCAGGCGGCAGGGCGGCGGCCGGAAATTGCTTCGCGGAGTCCGTCCATAAGGCCCTCAAGCCGCGCCTGCCCGTGCTCGACCGCCCGCAACCGGTTGTCGATCCCGTCGAGACGCCTGTTGGTCTCGTCGATCCGCTTGTTGGTTTCGTCGATACGCGCGCCGAGACGTTCTTCGAGCCGCGAGTTGCTGCGTAACAGCAACGCAGCAACGGCGATGAGAATGGCGGGCGTAAGCCAAACGGACAGTTCCATCGGCGCGAAGACCTCTCTTCGACGCGGAGTGTGCACCGAACCGCACACGTCTGCAAGGGTTGCCGCCGCAACGATTCTGCCGTCTGCGCCGGCTGGCTTCGCAGCATGGCGGCGGGACTTGATCGGGCAGGGTGCGGCTTCCATGATAGTGGCCGCTGGGGCGCCCTCCAATCCCGGGGATATCGATGCAACACGAGACCGATGTGGCGATCGTCGGGGCGGGCCCGGTCGGCCTGTTCGCCGTGTTCGAGCTCGGCATGCTCCGGATACGCGCCCACGTCGTGGACTCCCTTGAGGCGATAGGCGGCCAGTGCACGGCGCTCTACCCCGAAAAGCCGATCTACGACATTCCGGGTTTCCCGAGAGTGGACGCCGGCGACCTCGTCGCCCGGCTGGAGGAGCAGGCGGCGCCCTTTTCGCCCGTCTATCACCTCGACCAGCGGGTCGAGGCGCTTGCGAAGCTGGAAGACGGCTGGCGGATCGAGACCGCAAAGGGGACGGCGATCCGCTGCAAGGCCGTCATCGTCGCGGCCGGCGTCGGCGCGTTCGGCCCCAACCGCCCGCCGCTCGACGGGCTGGCCGCCTATGAAGGCAAGAGCGTTTTCTACGCCGTGCGCCGGCGCGAGGACTTGCGCGACAAGCGGGTGGTGATCGGCGGCGGCGGCGACAGCGCGGTGGACTGGGCCCTCTCGCTCTCGGAAGTCGCGGCGTCGGTCGCGGTCGTCCACCGGCGCCCGAAATTCCGCGCCGCGCCGGAAAGCGTTGCGCGCATGAAGGCCCTGGAGGCGGACGGCAAGGTGGAATGCGTGATCCCTTATCATCTGGACGGGCTGGAAGGCGAAGACGGCCGGCTGGAAGCGGTCCGGGTGAAGACGCTGAAAGGGGAGACGCGCCGGCTCAAGGCGGACGTGCTGCTGCCCTTTTACGGGCTCGCGACCAATCTCGGCCCGATCGCCGAATGGGGTCTTGCCCTCGACCGCAACCATATCGCCGTCGATCCCTCGACCTCGATGACGGACCGCGACGGCATCTACGCCATCGGCGACATCGCGGCTTACAAGGGCAAGCTCAAGCTGATCCTGACCGGTTTCGCGGAGGCCGCGGCGGCGGCCCATGACATCCACCCCCGAATCTTCCCGGACGAAGTGCTGCACTGGGAATATTCGACGACGAAAGGCATACCCGCGCCATGATCCGCATGCCTGCACTTCTGCGAAGGAGCAATCCCCGGTGATCCGGACCCGTACGCTGCCGGGCGTGCTGACCATGCTGGGCCCGACCGGCCCGGCGCGGCCGCTGCTGCTCGACTCGCCCCACAGCGGCACCGACTATCCCGACGATTTCGGCGCGGCGGTGGACCGGGACACGCTGCTCGACGCGGTGGACACGGCGGTCGACGAGCTGTTCGGCGCGGGGCCGGAACTGGGCGCGGCGCTCCTGAAGGCGCATTTCCCGCGCACCTATATCGACCCCAACCGCGCCGTGGACGATATCGACGCCCGGCTCCTCGACGGCTGCTGGCCCGGCCCGCTCTCGCCGACGGAGAAGACCCGGCGCGGCAACGGGCTGATCCGCCGCACCATCGGCGACGACGACCGGGCGCTTTACAGCCGCCGGCTCGGCGTCGAGGAGGTGCAGGAACGCATCCGCCGCTATCACGCGCCCTACCACAAGGCGCTCGGCGAAGCGCAGGACAGGCTCCACCGGCGGTTCGGCACGGTCTATCACCTGAACTGCCATTCCATGGGCTCGCTGAGCCGCGAGGACATGACGCGCCGGCCGGACATCGTGCTGGGCGACCGCGACGGCACAACCTGCGAGGCGGACTTCACGGCTGTCGCCGCCGAGGTGCTGGGCGGCCTCGGCTACAAGGTGCGGACCAACCACATCTTCAAGGGCGTCGAGCTGGTCCGTGCATTCTCGGCTCCCGGCGAGGGCCGCCACTGCCTGCAGATCGAGATCAACAAGGCCCTCTATATCGACGAGGCGACGCGTCGCCTCAGGCCGGACTTCGCGTCGGTGCAGGCCGATCTCGCGAAGCTCATCGACCGCCTTGCCGCCTTCGCCGAAGAGCGCGCTAATGATGCAGGGAGGGACGTGGCATGAAGACCCATGCAGAGGTCGTCGTTATCGGCGGCGGGGTGATCGGCGCTTCGGTGCTGTACCACCTGACGAAGCGCGGCTGGAAGGATGTCGTGCTGGTCGAGCGCGACGAGCTCACCTCCGGGTCTAGCTGGCATGCCGCCGGCGGCATGCACACCATCAATGGCGACCCGCATATCGCGAAGCTCCAGAAATACACCATCGACCTCTACCCGGAGATCGAGACCGCATCCGGCCAGTCGGCGGGGCTGCATGTGACGGGCGGCTACCTGCTGGCCGGCACGCCGGAGCGCATGGAGTGGCTCAAGCTGACGCATGCGCGCGGGCGCTATCTCGGGCTCGATACCGAAATCGTCTCCGCCGAGGAGGCGCACAGGCACATGCCGCTGCTCGACCCCCGGCATTTCGTGGGGGCGCTCTGGAACGCCGACGACGGCCATGTGGACCCTTCCGGCACGACCCATGCCTATGCCGCGGCGGCCCGCAGGCAGGGGGCCGAGATTTACCGCTTCACCAGGGTCGAGGCGCTTGCGCCGCTTCCCGGCGGCGAGTGGCTGGTGACGACGGACAAGGGGGAAATCCGGGCCGCGCACGTTGTCAATGCGGGCGGGCTCTGGGCGCGCGAGGTCGGGCGCATGGTCGGCCTTGAACTGCCGATCCTCGCAATGGAGCACATGTACCTCATCACCGACGACATGCCGGAGGTGGAGGCGTACAACCGCGAAACGGGCGGCGAGATGCTGCATGTCGTGGACTTCGAGGGCGAAATCTACCTGCGCCAGGAAGGCCGCGGCATGCTGATGGGGACCTACGAGAAGGCGTGCAGGCCCTGGTCTCCGGTCAGCACGCCCTGGGATTTCGGCCACGAGCTGCTGCAGCCGGACCTCGACCGTATCGCGCCCTCGCTGGAAGTCGGGTTCGAGCATTTTCCGGCCTTTCAGGAGGCTGGCATCAAGCGGGTCATCAACGGTCCTTTCAGCTTCGCGCCGGACGGCAACCCGCTCGTCGGGCCGGTGCGCGGCCTGCCGGGCTTCTGGTGCGCCTGCGCGGTGATGGCGGGCTTCAGCCAGGGCGGCGGCGTCGGCCTCGCGCTAGCCAACTGGATCGTGGACGGCGACCCCGGTTTCGACATTCACGCCATGGATGTCGCCCGTTACGGCGCCTGGGCGACACCCGCCTATACCGACGCCAAGGTCCGCGAGAATTATTCCCGGCGTTTCTCGATTCGCTTCCCGAACGAGGAACTGCCGGCGGCGCGGCCGCTCCGTACCACGCCCGTCCACGACCGGATGGCGGATATGGGCGCGGTGTTCGGCGACGCTTGGGGGCTGGAGCAGCCGCTCTGGTTCGCGCCGCCGGGCGTCGAGGACCGGCTCTCCTTCCGCCGGTCCACGGACTTCGAGCATGTGGGCGCGGAGTGCCGGGCCGTGCGGGAGGGCGTCGGCGTTGCGGAGACCAGCGGCTTCGCCGCATATGACGTGACGGGGCCGGGCGCGGAAGCCTGGCTCGACCGGATTCTGGCGAGCCGCCTGCCGCGCGAGGGGCGCATGGGCCTCGCGCCGATGCTGAACGAGGACGGCAAGCTGATCGGCGACTTCACGCTCGCCAATCTCGGCGGCGGGCTCTGGCGGCTGGTCGGCTCCGGGCCGGCCGAGGAGTACCACATGCGCTGGTTCACCCGGCATCTGCCGGCGGACGGGTCGGTCTCGGTCGCGCCGCTTGGGGCCGGCCTGAACGGACTCGCGATAGCCGGGCCGAAGGCGCGCGATGTGTTGGCGGCGCTTGTCCGCGAGGACGAGGATGTTTCCGCCGAGGCGTTCCGTTTCATGGATGTGCGCCGCATGGCGCTCGGCGCCGTGCCGGCTCTGGTCGGCCGGGTCAGCTATACGGGTGGCCTCGGCTACGAAATCTGGGTGTCGCCGGATTACCATCGCCTTCTGCTCGACCTGCTGCTGGAGGCCGGCGAGACGCACGGCATCCGCCCCTTCGGCAGCCGGGCGCTGAACGGGCTTCGCGTCGAGAAGCACTACGCCTCCTGGACGCGGGAATACCGCCCGCTCTACGGCCCGGTGGAGGCGCGGCTCGACCGCTTCGTCGCCTATGGCAAGCCGGCGGACTTCATCGGCAAGGAGGCGGCGCTGCAGGAGCGGGACTCGGGGGGCGAAGTGCGGCTGTGCTTCTTCTCCGTGGACGCCGACGATGCCGACGCCATGGGCGACGAGCCGGTCTGGCGCGGCGGCGAGGTCGTGGGCGCCGTCACCTCCGGCGGCTATGCCCATTGGTCCGGCGTCTCCGTCGCCTGTGGCTATGTGCCGAAGGCGCTGGCGGCCGAAGAGGACGGCTGGGAGATCGAAATCCTCGGCGACCGCCGCCCCGCCCGCCTCCAGAGCCATCCGCTCTTCGACCCGAACGGCGCGGCGATGCGGGGTTGACGGAGTCGGGCGGGATTGCAGCCGAAGCCGCGCGGACCATGACACCGGCGGGAAATCCGGGCTAACTGGAACAATTGAGGCGAGACTGCCCGCGGCAGGCGGCTCGAAAAGAACGGGAGTGTCAGGGGATGACGGTGCGGGACATCGAAGGCGGGGCGGGGATGCGGACGGTGCCCGTCTATCAGGCGCTGGCCGAAGACATCAAGGCGATGGGCGTCGACACGGTCTTCGGGCTGATGAGCGACGACACGGCGGCGTTCGCGGTCACGCTGGATGCGATGGGAATCGGACTGATCGGCGCGCGGCACGAGAATGTCGCCATCGGCATGGCCGACGGCTATGCGGCCGCGACGGGGCGGCTCGGCGTGGTCTGCGTCGGGCGCGGGCCTGCGCTCGCCAACGGATTGCAGGCCGCCTCCTTCGCCGCGCGGACCGGCAATCCCGTTCTCATCATCTATGGCGAGGCGGCGCTGCCGGGGGGCGCGGCGAATGCGCTCGGCCCCGACTACAAGGCGCTCGACGGCCCGGGCGTGCTGAAGGCGGCCGGGGTCCGCGTGTTCGTGCCCACCGGCGCCTCGACCGCCCGCGCCACGCTGGCGGATGCCGCCGCCCTGGCGCGGACCGGACAGGCGGTTGCACTGCTCATGCCGGTCGATGTGCAGCATGAGGATATCGCCGTCGAGGCGGGTGGGCCGATCCTGGAGCCGCTGGATGCCGGGCCGGTTCCGGCGCGCCCCGCGCTTCCGGCGCGCGCCCATGCGGTTGCGGCGGCGGCGTCCCTTCTGGACGAAGCGAAGCGGCCGCTCATCCTTGCAGGCCACGGCGCCTGGAAATCGGGTGCGCGCGAGGCGCTGGTCCGGCTGGCGGAGAAGACCGGCGCGATGCTGTCCACGACGGCCAGGGGCAAGGACATGTTCCGGGGCCATTCGCTGAACCTCGGCATTATCGGCTCGTTCTCCCATTCCGCGGCGCGGCGCATGGCGGCCGAGGCCGATTGCGTGCTCGCGGTCGGCGCGGGGCTGAACATCCTCACCATGAGCTTCGGCGAGTCGCTGCCGGATGCGCCGCTGATCCAGATCGATGCGTCGCGGGCCAGCATCGGCCGCTGGACCACGGCGGATGTCGCCGTGGTGGGCGACGCCAGGCTTGCGGTAGAGCAGCTTCTCGAAGCGACGGCGGACAAGGCGCCCGCCGACAAGCCGCAGCACGGCGCCGAGAGCATGGCCGCGCTTGACGGCTTCTCCGTCGCGGGCGACTTCCAGCCGGCCAACACGGCGCGGACGATCGATCCGCGCTCGCTTGGCGTCATGCTCGACACGATGCTGCCGGAAGCCCGGAACGTCGTTTACGACGCCGGCAATTTCCTGGGCATCGTGCCGTACCTGTCGGTGCCGGACCCCGCGCATTTCAAGATGACCAACGATTTCGCCTCCATCGGGCTCGGGTTCGGCGCCGCACTCGGCTTCGCCCGGGCGCGTCCCGACATTCCAACGGTGTTCGTGGTAGGCGACGGCGGCTTCCTGATGACCATGGGCGAGCTGGAAACCGTCGTGCGCGAGGACCTGCCGCTGGTCATCGTGCTGATGAACGACTGCGCCTACGGCGCGGAACTGCATCATCTGAGATTGCGCCAATTGCCGGTCGCCAAGTCGGTCTTCCCCGATGTCGATTTTGCGCCCGTCGCGGCGGCTTTCGGCTACGACGCCCACACGGTGCGCACGCCTGACGACCTGAGCGCGCTCGCCCCGATGCTGGCGGCGCCGGACGGGCCGGTCTTTCTCGATTGCAAGATCAACGCCGATGTCGCCGCGCCGTTCATGAGCGAGGTTGCGGCATACGAGGCGAAGCAGCACGCTTGAGGCCGGCTTCGACCGGGAACCCGCCGAGGCACCGCAGGACCGCTCACGCTCATGATTCCCGCCCGCCTCCAGTGGAAACCGCTCTTCGATCCTTACGGCGTGGTAATTTGGGGCTGACGCTCCGTTGTCGCGGTCTGGCTTCGGGACACCGGGGCGGGCATAGTCGCGGTCAATCGAACCGCCATGGGATTCGGAGAGGCCGATGAAGACTGCGACCCGCTTGCTCAGAACTCTTGCCCAAGTCTGCGTCATCGCCCTGATTTCGGCGTCGGCGTCGGCGCAGCATGCGCATGGGACTTCGCCCTATGCGCACGGACAAAGCGCCGAAATCCCGAGCCTTACGGCCGAGGAGGTCCGCGAGCTGAGGGAAGGAGACGGCATGGGCCTTGCGCGGGCGGCAGAGCTCAACCGCTTTCCTGGGCCGAGGCACCTTCTCGAACTCAAGGCGGAACTCGGCCTTGCGGACAAGCAACTCCGCCGCATCGAGGCAATATATGAGAAGATGAAGGCGCAGGCGGTCGCGAAGGGCGAGACCATCCTGGCGGCGGAACACCACCTCGCGGGCCTATTCGCGTCGGGTGGACCGACAGCCGCAAACGTGACGCAGGTAACCAGGCATCTCGGGGTCATGCAGGGGGAATTGAGGGCCATCCACCTGCTTGCGCACATCGAAGTTACCCGCGAACTCACGCCGGAGCAGGTCAAGAGCTACCATCGGCTCAGGGGCTACTCGCACTGACGGCAACCAGATGCTTGAACGGCGCGGGGCCCCTCGGCCGACGCCCATAATTTTCGATCGTTGAGGGCTCGCATGGCAGACCTTCGGGCGCGATACCGCATCGGCGTGGATGTCGGCGGCACGTTCACGGACCTGATGGTTCTGGATGCGGAAACCGGTGCGGTGCATGCGCTGAAGACGCCGACCACGCCTTCCGATCCCTCCGAAGGCCTGCTTGCCGGCATTGCCGAAGCGGTGGAGCGCCTGGCGTTCGAGCCGGGCGAGGTCGGGTTCATCCTGCATGGCACGACCATCGCCACCAATGCCGTGCTGGAGCGCAAGCTGCCCGAGGGCGCGATGATCGCGAATGCAGGGTTTGCCGATGTGCTGGAGATTGGCCGCCATGTCCGCCGGGAGCCCTACACCCTGAAGCCGACGCCGCAGACCGTGCTGGTTCCCCGGGACCGGCGCTACGGTGTCGAGGGGCGGATGCGATGGGACGGAAGCGAGGAGGCGCCGCTCGACGAGGATGCGGTCCGGCGCATCGCGCGGGAGGTATCGGAATCGGGCGTCGGCGCCGTCGCCATCGCGTTCCTGCACGCCTATCGCGACCCTGCGCATGAGCGCCGCGCCGCCGGGATACTGGCGGAGGCGGCGCCGGGCATCCCGGTGTCCCTGTCGTCGGAGGTCAGCCCCGAGATCCGCGAGTACGAGCGGGCATCGACCACGGTGCTCAATGCCCTGCTCGTGCCTGTGGTGCGCCTCTATCTGGGGCGGCTCGAGGCGCGGCTCCGCGATGCCGGGCTCGAAGCACGGCTGTACCTCGTGCAGTCCAATGGCGGGGTGACGACGCCCGCCCAGGCAGCGCGGCTGCCCGTCCGGCTGCTGCTCTCCGGGCCTTCGGGCGGGGCGATGGCGGCCGCGGAGCTTGCACGGTCGCTTCGGCGGCCGAACCTGGTGGCGGTCGATATGGGCGGCACCAGCTTCGACGTGTCGGTGGTCCGCGGCGGCGAAAGCACGGTCGTGACGGAAGGCGAGATCGACGGCCTGCCGGTGCGCCTGCCCATGGTC
Organism: Alphaproteobacteria bacterium; assembly: GCA_022825195.1. Taxonomy (GTDB): domain Bacteria; phylum Pseudomonadota; class Alphaproteobacteria; order Bin95; family Bin95; genus Bin95. The sequence goes on along the minus strand of JAJDYL010000180.1, from coordinate 21,926 downwards.
GAGATGCGCACCATCGGGGCGGGCGGCGGCTCGATCGCCTCCGTGGCGCCGGGCGGGGCGCTCAGTGTGGGGCCGGGAAGCGCGGGCGCCGATCCGGGACCCGCCGCCTACGGAAGGGGAGGCACGGAGCCGACCGTGACCGACGCCAACATCGTGCTCGGCCGGCTGGACCCCGACTTCTTCCTCGGCGGCGCGCTGAAACTCGATGCGGGGCTTGCGCGCGCCGCCGTTGCCGAGCGGATCGCGGCTCCGCTCGGCCTCGGCGTGGAGGAGGCCGCCGAGGGCATCCTTGCGGTCGTCAACGCGCACATGGCGTCCGCGATCAAGCTCAGCCTGTTCGAGAAGGGTGCGGACCCGCGCGATTTCGCCATCGCCGCGTTCGGCGGGGCGGGCGGCCTGCACGCCGTCAGCCTTGCGGAGGAGCTGGAGATCGCCGAGGTGATATTCCCGCGCGATCCCGGCACCTTCTCGGCGCGCGGCATACTGACGGCCGACATCGCGCACGACGTGGCGCGCTCGCGCCTGCTCGATGCGGACGGGAGCGCGCTGCCGGTGCTGGCGGAACTCGCCGCCGAACTGGTCGCGGAAGGCCATGAACTGCTTGCCGCCGACGGCATTGCCGGGGACGCGCGGGAGGTCCGGCTGGCGGCCGACATGCGCTATCGCGGCCAGGCATACGAACTGCTGGTTCCCTGGGGCGAGGTGCAGCCGGACGGGCCGTCGCTCGCCCGCCTCATCGCCGACTTCCACGATCTGCACCAGGCGCGCTACGCGCATTCGGACCGCGGCGCGCCGGTCGAGATCGTGACCTTGCGCGCCACCGCGAGAGGCCTGCTGCCCAAGCCGTCGATACGGCCGCCTGCCGCGACGGGCGCCGGGGCGAAGGCCGAACGGCGCGTATGGATCGGCGGCGGCTGGCGCCGTCTTCCGATCTACGATCGCGACCGCCTGCCGGAAACGGTTGACGGGCCTGTCCTGGTCGAGGAGGCCCATGCGACGCTTCTGGTGCCTCCGGGGTGGCGCCTCGCGATGTCGCCGGGAGGCGACCTGCTCGCGCGCCGGGAGGGAGACAGGCCATGACCGACCTCAGCCCCATCGACATCGAGATCATCCGCAACGCCCTGGTCGCGGCGGCGGAAGACATGAACGTGACCATCTGGCGCACGGCGCGGTCCACGGTCGTCCGCGAGACGCTGGACTATTCGACCGCCGTGTTCGACGCCGGGGGGCGGAATGTCGCCCAGTCGGCGCGCATCGCCATCCACCTGAACTCCATGGCGACCTGCCTGGAAGGCATCATCGGCGGACCCATTCCTCTCGACGAATGGCGCGAGGGCGATGTCATCGTTACCAACGACCCCTATGCCGGCGGCCAGCACCTGCCGGACGTGCTGACCTTCAAGCCCGTCTATTTCCAGGGCCGGCGGATCGCGATTACCGGCACGCTCACGCACCACACCGACGTCGGCGGCGGCGCCCCCGGCAGTTACGACGCCAGGGCGCGCGAGATTTACCAGGAGGGGCTGCGGATTCCGCCCTGCAAAGTGATGGAGGGCGGACGGGCCAACATGGCGCTGCTGGGCGTGTTCTATGCCAACACCCGCGAACCGGAGAAGGTGCGCGGCGACTTCGAGGCGCAGCTCGCCTCGCTCGATATCGGCGCGGCCGGCGTGCTGCGGCTGGCCGAGCGGTTCGGCCCCGAGCGGTTGCAGGCTGCGACCGACCGGATCCTCGACCGGTCGGAAGCGGCGATGCGGGCGGCGATTGCGGGACTCCCCGACGGCACATACCGCTTCGAGGATTTCGTGGACGATGACGGCATCACGGAGGAGCCGCGCCTGATCGCCGCCGAGGTGCGGATCGACGGCGAAACGGCGAAGGTCGATCTCTCCGCCTCGGGGCCCCAGGCTGCGGGGCCGGTCAACTGCACGCTCAACATGTCGAAATCGGCGGTCTATTGCGCCTTCATGTGCGCTGCGGGCGTCGAGGTCGAGGCGAATTCCGGCGCCTACCGGCCGGTCGAGATCGCTGCCCGCGAGGGCACGATCTGCAATGCCCTGCCGCCTGCGCCGGTGGCGAACCGCATGGCGACCGCGCACCGCATCGTCACCACCGTGCTGGGCGCGCTCGGGCAGGCCGCTCCGGAGCGGATATCCGCCGCCTATTACGGGGTGAGCTACGTCTATGCCCTCGGGCTCAAGGGGCGGTCGGGCCGGCCGGAAGTCTATTTCGACATCGAGGTCGGCGGCTGGGGCGCGCATCCCGACGCGGACGGCCCGAACGCGCTGTCGGCCTGCCTGCACAATCTCGCCAACACGCCCATCGAGATGGTCGAGAGCCTCTATCCCCTCACCGTCACCGAATACGGGCTCGCGCCGGGCAGCGGGGGAGAGGGCAGGCGCCGCGGCGGCCTCGGCCTCCGGCGCGAGTTCCGGCTCGATGCGGAAGAGGGCATGTTCTCCACCAATTACGAGCGCTTCCGGGTTCCGCCCTACGGCCTCGCAGGCGGCGGCCCCGGCGCGCCGGGTCGTTCCGTGCTGACGCGCGACGGAGAGGTGGTCGAACTCGGCTCCAAGGTGTCGAACCTGCCGGTGCGCCGCGGCGACCGCATCCTGCTCCAGACCTCGGGCGGCGGCGGGCACGGCGCAGCGGAAGACCGCGACCCGCAGGACGCCGCCCGCGACCGGCGGCTCGGCTATTGAGGACATCGAAGACAAGGGACGGCGACCGGCCATGAAACCAGAGACCGACGGGTTCCGCATCGAACTCGATCCGGCGAACGAACGCGCCGACATCGTGCTCGACCGGCCGCCGTTCAATGTCGTGCGGATGGCGCAGCGCCCGCTTCTGCGCGCGGCTTTCGAAGCGTTTGACCGCGACCCCGCCGTGCGCGTCGTCGTCGTCCGTGGCGCGGGCGAGCATTTCACCAGCGGCGGCGACATTCCGGGCTTCATGGAAGCGAGCCCGGAGACGGTCTCGCAGCTTCACAAGAACATCGCCGCCGCCGAGCGCTGCTCGAAGCCTGTGATCGCCGCCATTCGCGGCTTCTGCATGGGGGTGGGCTTCGAGCTGGCGCTTGCCTGCGACTTCCGCATCGTGACCGGCTCGGCCCGGCTCGCCCTGCCGGAGATCAATCTCGGCATGATTCCGGGCTCCGGCGGCTCGGCCCGGTTGCAGCGCATGATCGGCATTTCGCGGGCCAAGAACGTGGCGATGCGCGCGCGCAGGATCACCGGGCAGGAAGCTTTCGACTGGGGCCTCGCCTGCGAGCTTGTCGAGGATGCCGAACTCGAAGCGGCGACCGATGCGCTTGTGAAGGAGCTGCGCCGCTTCTCCCCGCTCGCCCAGCGCACGCTGAAGCAGGTGTTCAATGCGGGCGAGAACGCGCCGCTCGAACAGGCGATGGAGATCGAGGGCCAGGCCTACGGCCGGCTGCGGATGAGCGCCGACTTCGCCGAGGGCGTCGCCTCCTTCACCGAAAAACGCCGCCCGCAGTTCCGGGGGGAGTAGAGCGGAGCGTTTCGGATCGGTTCGGACATGCGTACCAATCCGAAACGCTACTGCCTTGGAAGGCCCGTTACCCGTCGGTCTCGCGGCGCTCTTCCGCACGACGTTCGGCAATCAGCTCATCGGCCATAGAGACGCCTTCGGGCGCCGCCTCGCGTACCATCTGCTGCAAATGGGCGACGGCCGCCTTCGGCGCGAGTACCCGCAGTTCCCCGTCGACCACGCGGGCGGTCAGGAGGCCGGTCTTGTCGACCAGCATCGCCGCCCGCATGTCGGCAGGGATGACGAGTCGACCATCTTCGTCGATGTGCAATCTCTGCGAATCGACATTGCCGGGGCCGACCGGCGGTTCTGTTCCGGATTTCCGCAGCCCTGTCATGCCGCGTCGGCCGTCGCTCGCGTGGCCCGGATTACCAGCCCGCCGCCTTCGACGCCGACCTCCACGCAGTCGCCGTCCTGTACTTCGCCTTCCAGAATCCGCGTGGCGAGGACGTTCTGGAGGTGGGTCTGGATCACGCGCTTCAGCGGGCGTGCGCCATAGACGGGGTCGAAGCCCGTATCCGCCAGCCATTCGACTGCCGCCGGGTCGAGGTCGAGGTCGATGTCGCGGCCGGCCAGCAGCTTGCGCAGCTCTTCGAGCCGGATTGCGACGATGCCGGCCATATGCGCGCGTTCGAGGCGGTGGAAGACGATCATCTCGTCGAGCCGGTTCAGGAACTCGGGCCGGAAATGCCCGCGAACGACAGCCATCACCCGGTCCACGAGCGGCCCGTGCATTGTGGATTCGCCAGCCTCCGCAAACACCTCGCTGCCGAGATTGGAGGTCATGACGAGGATCGTGTTGCGGAAGTCCACCGTCCGGCCGTGCCCGTCGGTCAGGCGCCCGTCGTCGAGCATCTGGAGCAGCACGTTGAAGATGTCCGGATGCGCCTTCTCCACCTCGTCGAACAGCACGACCTGGTAGGGGCGCCGGCGGACCGATTCGGTCAGCGCGCCGCCTTCCTCGTAGCCGATATAGCCGGGCGGGGCGCCCAGCAGGCGGGAGACGGCATGCTTCTCCATATATTCCGACATGTCGAGCCGCAACATCGCCGTGTCGTCGTCGAACAGGAACTCCGCGAGCGCCTTGCAAAGCTCCGTCTTTCCGACGCCGGTCGGCCCCAGGAAAAGGAACGAGCCCACGGGCCGGCTCGGGTCGTGCAGGCCGGCCCGCGCGCGGCGCACCGCTTCGGAGACCGCCCCGACGGCCTTGTCCTGGCCGACGATGCGGGCGTGAAGGCGCTCTTCCATCTGCAGGAGTTTTTCGCGCTCGCCCTCGAGCATTCTGGCGACGGGCACGCCGGTCCAGCGCGAGACCACGCCTGCGACATGCTCGCCGCTGACCTCCTCGTCCAGCAGGCGTCCTTCGCGCTCGCCGTCCGTCTGCGCGATTTGCCTCTCAAGGTCCGGGATGACGGCGAAACGCAGTTCGCTGGCGCGTTCCAGTTCGCCGCGCCTCTGGGTCGCCTCGAGTTCCAGCCGGGCGCGCTCCAGCTCCTCCTTCAGCCCCTTGGCGCCGTCGATGGCCTCTTTCTCCCGGCGCCATTGCAGGGTGAGCCTGTCCGAGCGTTCCTCCAGATCGGCCAGTTCCCGTTCCAGCCTGTCGAGACGTCCGCGCGAGGCATCGTCGGTCTCCTTTTTCAGGGCTTCCCGCTCGATCTTGAGCTGGATGATCCGGCGGTCGAGCTCGTCGATGGCTTCGGGCTTGGAGTCGATCTGCATGCGGAGCCGGCTCGCCGCTTCGTCCACAAGGTCGATGGCCTTGTCCGGCAGGAAACGGTCGGTGATGTAGCGGTTGGAGAGCGTCGCCGCCGCCACCAGCGCGCCGTCCGTGATGCGAACGCCGTGATGGACCTCGTATTTCTCCTTGAGGCCGCGGAGAATCGAGATCGTGTCCTCCACGTTGGGCTCGCCGATAAAGACCGGCTGGAAGCGCCGCGCCAGTGCTGCGTCCTTCTCGATATGCTGGCGGTATTCGTCGAGCGTGGTTGCGCCGATGCAATGCAATTCCCCGCGCGAGAGCGCCGGCTTGAGCATGTTGGAGGCATCCATGGCGCCATCGGCCTTGCCGGCTCCGACAAGCGTGTGCAGTTCGTCGATAAAGACGACGATCTCGCCTTCCGCCGCCTTGATTTCGGCCAGCACGGCCTTCAGCCGTTCCTCGAACTCGCCGCGATATTTTGCGCCGGCGATCATGGCGCCGAGGTCGAGTGCGATCAGTTGCTTGTCCCGCAGTCCTTCGGGCGTGTCGCCATTGACGATCCGCTGCGCCAGGCCCTCGGCGATGGCCGTCTTGCCGACTCCCGGCTCGCCGATCAGCACCGGATTGTTCTTGGTGCGCCGGGAGAGGACCTGGATTGCGCGCCGGATTTCCTCGTCGCGCCCGATCACGGGATCCAGCTTGCCGTCGCGAGCCGCCTCGGTCAGATCCTGAGCGTATTTGGCGAGCGCATCGAACCCGGACTCCGCATTGGCGCTGTCGGCGGTACGTCCCTTGCGAAGCTCCGAGATCGCCCGCTCCAGCCCCCTGGCGTCCACGCCCGCTTTGCCCAGCGGGCCGCGTCCCATCGCCATCGCCTGGAGCAGGCGCTCCACGGTGACGAAGCTGTCGCCGGCCTTTTGTGCTGCCTTGCGGGCAGTTTCGAAAAGGCGCGCGGTCTCGGGCGCCAAGTGCAGGCCGCTTGCTCCGGAGCCGGTGACGACCGGCAATTCGCCGAGTGCCGCCTCGGTCGCCGCTCGCGCCCTGGCCGGGTCGCCCCCCGCGCGCTCGATCAGCCCGGTTGCCATGCCGTCCGGGTCGTCGAGCATGACCTTGAGGATGTGTTCGGGAACGAAACGCTGGTGCCCGGCGGCGAGCGCCATGCTTTGCGCCGCCTGGATGAACCCGCGCGCGCGTTCGGTGTAAGTCTCGAAATCCATATCCCGTCTCCGTCTCCAGACGCGAGCGTCAAGCGGGAGAGCCGTATCCTACGCACCGCTCCCGCTTGAAGACGGATATGGGAATCCTCGGCGCCGGGCGCAAGACGGTGCGGCCTGCCGCGGCGAACCCGGAAGTCAGGCGGCGCCTGCCGGTGCTTCCTCCGGCGAAACGGTCTCCGCGGCTGGGGCGGCCTCGCCATTGTCGGCGGAGCCTTCATCGACCGCAGAGTTGCGCTGGCGGCGGCGGCGGCGCGGGCGAACGCTGCCCTGCTCGCCTGCTTCCGCCCCTGAAGGCCGGTCGGCGCCGTCCCGGTCGGGCCGCGCCTCGGAATCGACCTCCGCAACGGCGTCGTTGCTTCGCGGGGTATCGGGCGATGCCGGCTGCGACTGCTGCGCCTGTTGCGTCTGCGAAGGCGCGAACTGGGCTACGAGGCGCTGATAGTGCTCGGCATGCTGGAACAGGTTTTCCGCCAGCACCGAGTCGCCGCCGGATTGCGCATCGCGCGCCATCGCCAGATAGCGGTCGAGGATCTGCTGCGCGGTGCCCCGCACCCGTCCTTCCGGTCCGTTGCTTTCGAGGGCCTGGTTACGGTGGGCGGGCGCACGCCCGCTTCGCATATTGCTGCGGCCGCGTGAGCGGCGCGGTGGCAGGTTTTGCTTCATTTGCTCTCTGTGGCTAGAGGCGGTGACGAACGACGCCAGGCCAGCGGGCTCTCATTCGCGCCGTTCCGGCTCCGCTGCAGCAACTGCACCGCGGAACCCGACGCAAGGTTAGCCCGGATGAGCAGCTTTGCAACCCCCTCCTGTCGCGCGGGCCGAAGCCCCCATATCCCGCCCCGTCAGGCGGCGCGCGTGAGGTCCACTTCCATGCGGACGCCGTCATAGGGGAAGCTCATGCGGCCGCCCTTGCCGCGGTCGAGGAGGCCGGCCCTGACGAGCGTAGCCATGTCCCGGTGGACCGCCTTTACATCGCGTTCCACCCGCCGCGCGACCTCGCGCACGGGCAGCGGCCCCGCGCCCGCCATGGCGCGCAGGATCGCCAGGCGCTTCGGCGCGCATACCCTGTGGAGCAGGTCGACGGACGCGGAGGCGATGCGGGGTTCCGTTCGCCGGCCCGCCAGCGCCTCCCTCATCCGCGCAGCGAGCTCGCTCCTCGGCGTCACCGTCAGGGTCACGGGTCCGTTTCTTCGCAGCCATCTGCCTAAACGACTCTCACCTCGATCCGCCCCACGCCCTCGACCTCGCCTTCGAGGCGGTCGCCGGGGGAGACGGCGGCGACGCCTGCCGGGGTGCCGGTCATGATGAGGTCGCCCGGCATCAGCTCGAAGAGCGCCGAGAGATGCGCGATCACCTCCGGCAGGCTCCAGATCATCTGCGAGATGTCGCCGTCCTGCCTGAGTTCACCGTTGACTCGCAGGCGCACCGCGCCGGTCTCCGGATGGCCGATCTCGTCCGCCATGACCACGGGGGAGCAGGGCGCGGCGTGGTCGAACGCCTTGCCGACCTCCCAGGGCCGGCCGAGCTGCTTGGCGACGCCTTGCAGGTCGCGGCGCGTCATGTCGAGCCCGGCCGCGTAGCCGAAGACGTGGCCGAGCGCGTCCTCCTCCGCAATGTCCCGCCCGCCGGTCCCGATTGCGGCGACCAGCTCCATCTCGTGATGCAGGTCCGACGTGCCGGGCGGGTAGGGCATATCGCCGCCGCCGGCCACGATGGAGGTTGCGGGTTTCATGAAGAAGAAGGGCGGTTCGCGGTCCGGGTCGTGGCCCATCTCGCGCGCATGCTCGGCGTAGTTGCGGCCGACGCAGAATATCCGGCCTACGGGAAAGACCGCATCCGATCCTCTCACCGGCAGGACGGTCGGGGCCGGGGCCGGAACCGCATAAGTCATGGTGCCGCTTCCTTCCGTTGCGGAGCGCCGCATCTTGCCCGCCGGCGGGAGGCAGTCAAGGAAACGTGCGCAGCGGCGGCGTCACCGCGGCTTTTCCGCGGGCGCCGTTAGGTTCGCAAGCGAGCGGCGATCCATTCCGCCATGCCTGACCCGGGGCCGGCCGCGACGCCATATCCTGCTCATCTATGTCGAATTCGAAGGCACGATAGAACAGTTCGACGAGAAACGGGCGTCCAGCGTGATCCGGCACAGGCGTTCCCGGTGATTTCCTGTGTTTCAAGTTCCGACATGAAGATGGTCAGGGATGCAGTGGCTTGACCTGCTGAAGACCGCCGACGATCTGGTTGCATGGGCGGGCCGAAGCAGGCGGCCGCGCCAGGAGCAGTTGCTCGAACAAGGACTTATTGTCGAAATTTCCGCCGGAAGTGCAGGAAGAGATTGCTGCAACGAGAATCATGATCGAGGGATTTCAAGCCGTTCCCGTCAAACACCGCCGGGCCTTCGCCGTGCATGTACTCTTCAGGACCCGCGCGGCTCCGTAGCGGGGCGGGCCGGGTTCGCCGCAACGCCTTTTTCGTTGCCGAGCGCGGCGGCGCATGGAAACATTGGGGTCCGGCCGACGGGACGGCCGGAAACGGGGAGGGATAATGAGTACGAACGCGCGGTGCGTGGCCCTTGTGGGTCCCTATCTCAGCGGCAAGACCAGCCTGATGGAAGCGATGCTGCACGCCGCCGGGGCGGTGAACCGCAAGGGCAACGTCAAGGACGGCACCACGGTCGGCGACGCCTCGCCCGAATCGCGGGACCGGAACATGAGCACGGAGATCCTGCCGGCGCGATTCAACTATCTCGGCGACGACTGGACGGTGCTGGACTGCCCCGGCTCGGTCGAATTTCTGCAGGAGGCGATGCACGGGGCCGCGGTTGCCGATATCGCCGTGGTCGTATGCGAGCCGGACCCGGCGCGCGCCATCATGCTGGCGCCCATTCTGCGGTTCCTGGACTCGCGCAGCATCCCGCACGTCATCTTCATCAACAAGATCGACACCGTCACCCAGGGCCTTGCGGAAACGATGGAGGCGCTTCAGGGCGTTTCCGGGAAACCGGTGGTGGTGCGCCACATTCCGGTGGTCGAGGGCGAGGTCGTGGCGGGCTATGTCGATCTCATCAGCGAGCGCGCCTACAGCTACAATGAAGGTGCGGCCTCCGACCTCATCAAGGTGCCGGAAGCGCTCGGCGACGACACGGAACTTGCGCGCCAGGAGCTCATGGAAGCGCTGGCGGACTTCGACGACACGCTGCTTGAGGCATTGCTGGAGGAAGCCACCCCGGCGCGGGACGAAATCTACGCCTATTTCAAGGCCGCGCTGGCGGACGGCCATGTCGTGCCGGTAATGCTCGGCGCGGCGGAGCGCGACCACGGCGTGCGCCGCCTCCTGAAGGCGCTTCGCCACGACACGCCGGACGTTTCGCGGGCCGCTGCCCGGTTCGAGGCCGGCGACGGCACGGCGGTGCAGATTTTCAAGACCTACCACGCGCAGCACCAGGGCAAGCAGAATCTCGGCCGCGTGCTCTCCGGCACGCTCAAGGAAGGCGACAATCTGGGCGGCGAGCGTCTCGGCAACCTCGCCAGCATGCACGGCGCCGCGCTGACCAAGGTGACGGCTGCCGAGGCGGGCGACGTGGTCGCCATCGGCCGGCTGGACGCCTTCGAGACGGGGCAGATGCTGACCGCCGCAGGCGCGGAAAAGCCCGAGGCCTGGCCGGTGCGGCTCAGCCCGATCTACGCCATCGCGCTCCATGCCGAGAAGCGCAGCGACGAGGTGAAGCTTTCCGGCGCCCTGCAGCGCCTCGCCGAGGAAGACTGCTCCTACCGGATCGAGTCCAACCCGGAGACGCACCAATTGCTGCTCTGGGGCCAGGGCGACCAGCATTTGCAGGTCGGCGTCGCGCGGCTGCAGAGCAAATACCATATCGCCGTCGAGACGGACCGCCCGCAAACCCCGTACCGCGAAACCATCCGCAAGGCGACGCAGCAGCACTCCCGCTTCAAGCGCCAGTCGGGCGGCCACGGGCAGTTCGGCGACGTGGTGGTCGACATCGCGCCGCTGCCGCGCGGCGAGGGCTTCGCCTTCGAGGAGAAGGTGGTCGGCGGCTCGGTGCCGCGCCAGTTCATCCCGGCGGTTGAAACCGGCGTGCGCGAGTTTCTGGTGCGCGGGCCGCTCGGCTTCCCGGTCGTGGACCTCGTGGTGACGCTCAAGGACGGCAAGCACCATCCGGTGGACAGTTCCGAGCAGGCGTTCAAGACGGCCGGACGGCTCGCCATGAGCGAGGGCCTGCCGAATTGCAGCCCGATCCTGCTGGAGCCGATTCTCAAGGTGCAGGTGCACATCCCGTCCGAATACACGGCCAATATCCAGCGGCTGCTGGCGGGCCGCCGCGGCCAGATCCTGGGCTTCGACGCCCGCGAGGGCTGGGCCGGATGGGATCGGGTCGAGGCCTTCCTGCCGCAGTCGGAAATGTCCGACATGATTATCGAGCTGCGCTCGCTCACCCTCGGCGTCGGCACGTTCGACTGGGAATTCGACCACCTTCAGGAACTGTCCGGAAAGCTCGCCGAGGATATCGTCGAGGCGCGCAAGCAAGCGGAGGCGCATTGATGTCGAGAGCGGAAGCGGCTGCGGCCTTTCTTCGCGAGGCCCGCCTTGCCGGGCGGCGCGAGCCGGCAATTCCCGATGCCTGCGCCCCCCGGAACGAAGAGGAGGCGAAGGCCGTCTGGCAGGCGCTCCACGCCATGGAGGACCGGAAGGTCGTCGGCTGGAAGATCGGCGCGACCGCAACCGCCGCGCAGCAGGCGATGGGCCTCTCCGGGCCGTTCGCCGGGCATATCTGCGAGGGCATGGTGGATGAGGGGGCGGAGATCGAATACCGGCTCGCAGACCTGTTGGGGCCGATCTACGAGAGCGAATACGGATTCCGGCTCTCCGCCGACCTGCCGGCAAGAGCGCAGCCGTACAGCCGGGAGGAAGTCGATGCGGCAATCGGCTCGCTGATCGCCGGCATAGAGCTTCCGGAACGCCGGCTGGCGGACGACCAGCCGCTCGGCCCGATCGGCACCATCGCCGACCATGGCGGCACCGGGCGGTACATCGTCGCCTACGAGTTCGAGGACTGGCGCGGCATCGACTGCGTGGACCAGCAGGTAAGCCTGACCTTCAACGGGGTGGAAGCCGGGCGCGGCACGGGCCGGGCGATGATGGGCCATCCGGTCGAGGCGGTGCGCTGGCTCGCAAACCATCTCTCCGGCCTCGGCCTCGGGATGATGGCGGGCCAGTTCGTGACGACCGGCTCCTGCACGGGCGTGCTGCCGGTGCCGGGACCGGACACGCTGGCGATCTCCGATTTCGGCCCGCTCGGGCGCATCCGGGTGAACTTCGCAGGGTCGTAGCCGGCTGGATTTTCGGCGTGCCGCTGCTATGGTCGCGGCCCCATGAGAATACCGCTCTACCAGGTGGACGCCTTTGCGGACCGGGCGTTCGCCGGAAACCCGGCCGCCGTCTGCCTGCTGGAGGAGTGGCCCGGGGATTCGCTGCTGCAGGCCATTGCGCAGGAGAACAATCTTTCCGAGACGGCCTTCCTCGTCCCTGAGGGCGCGCATTGGCGGCTGCGCTGGTTCACGCCGAAGGTCGAGGTCGACCTCTGCGGCCATGCGACGCTGGCATCCGCCCATGTCGTGTTCGAGAGGCTGGGAGGCGAGGCGCGGAAGGTCGAGTTCGAGACGCGGAGCGGGCGGCTCGCCGTCTATCGCAACGGTCCCGTATTGAGCATGGATTTCCCGGCCAATCCGCCGGAGCCGCTCGCGGAGCCCGCGGGCCTGGCGGAGGCGCTCGGCGCACCGCCCGAGGCCATTCTGGCGGGCGGATGGGTGTGGCTTGCCGTCTTCGCCGACGAAGCGACGGTGCGGGCGCTCGACCCGGATTTCCGGCAGCTTGCCGCGTTGAACGGCGGGATCACCGCGGCCACCGCGCCGGGCGATGAAGTCGATTTCGTGTCGCGCTGCTTCGCGCCGGGCGCGGGCATCGACGAAGACCCGGTCACCGGCTCCGCCCACTGCGCGCTGGCGCCCTACTGGGCGGACCGGCTCGGCAAGACCGCCCTGACGGCCCGGCAGGTTTCCGCGCGCGGCGGCCGCCTTGCCTGCACGATGCAGGGAGACCGCGTGGCGATTGCCGGCCGCACGGCCCTTTACCTCACCGGAACGATCGAGTTGCCGTGATGCTGCCGGGAAAGACCGAAATCGAAGCGGCGGCAGAACTGGTTTACGCCGCCTTCCCGCCGACCCCGCAACGGGTCTGGCCGCTGCTCGCCGAACGCGCCGGCGCGGAGGTCTGGGTCAAGCACGAGAACCACACGCCCATCGGCGCCTTCAAGATCCGCGGCGGACTCGCCTATATGGCCCAGTGCGAGGCCGACAGCATGGTCACCGCCACGAGGGGCAATCACGGCCAGTCCGTGGCCTATGCAGCGAGCCGGGCCGGCAAGCGGGTGACGGTCGTCGTGCCGGAAGGCAACAGCCGCGAGAAGAACGCCGCCATGCGGGCCTTCGGCGCCGAACTGGCCGTGCATGGGCATGATTTCCAGGACTCGTTCGAGCACGCCCTTGCGCTTGCCGACGGCGAGGGCCTGCACTTCCTGCCGTCCTTCCATCCGGCGCTGGTGGCCGGGGTTGCGACCTACAGCTACGAACTGCTCCGGGCCGCGCCGCATCTGGACACGCTCTATGTCCCCATCGGGCTCGGCTCCGGCATCTGCGGCGCGATTGCCGCGCGCGAGGCGCTGGGTCTCAGGACGGAGATCGTCGGGGTGGTCGCCCAAAGGGCGCCCTGCTATGCGCTGAGTTTCGAGGCGCGCCGGGCGGTCTCGACCAACAGCGCCGACACCATGGCGGACGGCATGGCCTGCCGCACGACGGACGCCTCGGCGCTTGCGATCATCCTTGAGCACGCCGCCCGCGTCGTTGCCGTCGAAGACGAGGAAATCGAGGCGGCCATGCGCCACTATTTCACCGACACCCACAATGTGATCGAGGGCGCGGGCGCCGCACCGCTGGCGGCGCTGCTGAAGGAGCGCGACCGCATGGCCGGCAAGGCCGTCGGGCTGGTGGCGAGCGGCGGCAATATCGACATCGAGGTCTATCGGCGGGTGCTCGCCGGAAACTGAGGCGGGCCGCGGGGAAGGACAGGCATCCATGAAGGCGTCGATCAGCGTCGGCGGCTACGACCGGAGCGGCGGCGTAGAGCTCACGGAGTTCGTGCAGGAGGCCGAACGGCTGGGCGTCGACACGGCATGGTCCGCCGAGGCGTGGGGCGCGGACGCTGCGACCTCGCTCGCCTTCCTGGCCGGGCGGACGACGCGCATCCGGCTCGGCACCGGCATCATGCAGATCAGCGCCCGCGCGCCGTCGATGACCGCGATGACGGCGCTTTCGCTGCACCATCTTTCCGGCGGGCGTTTCGCGCTCGGCCTCGGCGTCAGCGGCCCGCAGGTGGTGGAAGGGCTGCACGGCGCGGCCTATGCCCGGCCGCTCTCGCGGCTCAGGGAAACGGTCGCCATCCTGCGCATGGCGTTCGCGGGCGAGAAACTGCAGTTCGAGGGCGCCGAATACCGGCTGCCGCGGCCGGGCGGCGAGGGCAAGGCGATCCGGCTGGACTTCCCGCCGACGGAGATACCCATCTACCTGGCCACACTCGGGCCCCGGGCGCTGGAATATACCGGCGAGGCGGCGGACGGCTGGCTCGGCACCTCCTTTTCGCCGGACTATCCGGACGCGCATCTGGACTATCTCCGCCGGGGCGCGGAACGGGCCGGACGCAGGCTCTCCGACCTCGACCTGGAAACGGCTTGCGCCGTCGCCATCGACGAGGACGTGGAACGGCTGATCGAGCAGCGCCGCCCCGGCGTTGCCTTCCAGATGGGCGCCATGGGGTCCGCGCGGACCAATTTCTACAATGACGCCTTCCGGCGGGCGGGTTTCGAGGAGGACGCGCGGGCGATCCAGCGGCTGTGGATCGAGGGCAAGCGCGAGGACGCCGCAAAGCGCGTGCCGGACGAGATGATTACCGCCTTCGGCGCCGTCGGCACGCCGGAGATGGTGCGCGCCCGGTTCGAGGCCTACCGGGATTGCGGCATGGACGGGCTGACCCTGCGCTTCGATGCCCGTCTCGACCGCAAGGCCCGGATCGCCCAGCTCGAACAGGCCATGGACCTGCTGCCATGACGGCGCTCGTATTGCTGCGCCACGGCCAGAGCGCGTGGAACCTCGAGGACCGGTTCACCGGCTGGGTCGATGTGGACCTGACCGAAGCGGGCGTCGCGGAAGCGGAGCGGGCGGGGGATGCGCTTCGCGAGAACGGGTTCGATTTCGATGTCTGCTACACCTCGGTGCTGAAGCGCGCCGTGCGCACGCTCTGGATCGCGCTCGACCGCATGGACCGGATGTGGCTGCCGGTCATCCGCGACTGGCGGCTGAACGAGCGCCACTATGGCGGGCTCACCGGCCTCAACAAGCAGGAGATGCGCGAGCTTCACGGCGAGGAGCAGGTGCATGTCTGGCGGCGCAGCTTCGACACGCCGCCGCCCGCCCTCGACCGCGGCGACCCGCGCTGGAAGGAGCAGGCGGCGGACCGGCGCTATGCCGGTGTGCCGGGCGGGGTGCCGACCTACGAGACGCTGAAGCTCACCATCGAGCGCGTCCGGCCCTACTGGGACGCCGAGATCGCGCCGAGGATCCGGCGCGGCGAGCGCGTGCTGATCTCCGCGCACGGCAATTCGCTGCGCGCGCTCATCAAGCATCTCGAAGGCATTTCCGACGAGGACATTCCCTCCTTCGAGATCGCGACCGGGCGCCCGCGCGTCTATGAGCTCGACGGCGATCTCAAGCCCGTCAGCGTGTTCGACCTGGATTGAGATGAAGCTCGGCCGCCGCCCGACCGTCGCCGTCCTGCCGCTCACCGGCGTCATCGGCGTGCCGGGCCGCAGCGGCGCCCGCGCGCTCACCTACGAGGCCGTGGCGCCGGGTATCGAGCGCGCTTTCGGCTACCGGCGGCTGGCGGCGGTGGCGCTCGCCGTCAACAGCCCCGGAGGCAGCGCCGTCCAGTCCGCCCGCATCGCCGACCGCATCCGCGCGCTCGGCGAGGAGAAGGGCGTGCCGGTGCTGAGCTTCGTGGACGATATCGGCGCCTCGGGCGGCTACTGGCTTGCCTGCGCGGGGTCGGAGATCTTCGTCCATCCGGCGTCCATCGTCGGCTCCATCGGCGTCATCTTCGCCGGTTTCGGCTTCGACGGGGCGCTGGAGCGGCTCGGCATCGAGCGCCGGGTGCATGCGCGCGGCGAGCGCAAGGGCATGCTGGACCCCTTCCGGCCCGAAAACGAGGAAGACGTCGCCACGCTCCACGCCATGCAGGAAGACATCCACGAGGTCTTCATCGAATGGGTGCGCGCGCGCCGGGGCGCGCGGCTGCAGGAGGAGGGCAACGACCTGTTTTCCGGCAAGGTGTGGACGGGCCGGCAGGCGGTCGAACTGGGCCTAGCCGACGGGCTGGGCGAAATGCGCCATGTCGTTCGCGAGCGTTTCGGCAAGCGTGTCCGCCTGCGCGTGGCGCTCCGCCGGCGCCGTCGTTTTTCCCTGCTGCCGGCGCTGCCGGGTCTTGCCGGCGCGGTTGAGGAGCGGTTGCTTTGGGCGCGCTACGGTCTATGAAGAGGGCATAGAACGGAGGACCGGCCCATGCTCTGGAAATTTCTGCTTGTCGCCGCCGTCATCGTAATGGTGATCTTCGGCTGGAAGCGGATCGAGGGCATGGCCCGCAAGGCCAACCGGCTCGTGAACAAGGTGCGGGACGAGCGGGACGGCGAGCCCATCGACCTCGAACGCGACCCCGACAGCGGCGCCTACCGGAGGCGGGACCGGGACTGATGCGAAGGACCGTTCCCGCAGACCGGCGCGGCCCGGCTGCCATTGCGCCATGAAGGCCGCGCCCAGCTTCCAGGAGTTGATCCTGGCCCTCCAGCAATTCTGGGCGGGGCAGGGCTGCGCCGTGCTGCAGCCCTATGACATGCAGGTGGGCGCCGGCACCTTCCACCCGGCGACGACGCTGCGCTCGCTCGGCCCGGAACCCTGGCGCACCGCCTATGTGCAGCCCTCGCGCCGCCCGACCGACGGGCGCTATGGCGAGAACCCCAACCGGCTCCAGCACTACTACCAGTTCCAGGTGCTGCTGAAGCCGAGCCCGGCCGACATTCTGGACCTCTATTTCGCCTCGCTGGCGGAAATCGGCATCGATTCGCGCGAGCACGACCTCCGGCTTGTCGAGGACGACTGGGAGAGCCCGACGCTCGGCGCCTGGGGCCTCGGCTGGGAAATCTGGTGCGACGGCATGGAGGTAAGCCAGTTCACCTATTTCCAGCAGGTCGGCGGCTATGACTGCAACCCGGTCTCGGGCGAGATCACCTACGGGCTGGAGCGCCTCGCCATGTATGTGCAGGGGGTCGAGAACGTGTACGACCTCGACTTCAACGGCGCGGGCCTTTCCTACGGCGATGTCTTCCACCAGGCCGAACGGGAGTTCTCGGCCTACAATTTCGAGCATGCGGACACCGACGCGCTGTTCCGCCATTTCGCCGACGCCGAGCGGGAATGCGGGGCGCTGGTGGAGGCGGGGCTGGCGCTGCCCGCCTACGACCAGTGCATCCTTGCCAGCCACGCCTTCAACATGCTGGATGCGCGCGGCGTGGTGAGCGTGACCGAGCGGGCGGCCTATATCGGGCGGGTGCGGGCGCTTGCGCGGGCCTCGGCCGGGGTCTGGCTCCGCTCCCGCGGCCATCTGGAGGCGGCTGCCCCATGACCGAACTGCTCGTCGAGCTGCGGTCGGAGGAGATTCCGGCCCGGATGCAGGACCGCGCCCGGCGCGATTTCGAGCGCCTGGTGCTGGACGGCCTCAAGGAAGCGGACCTGGCGCACGGGGCCTCGCGCGCCTTCGCCACCCCGCGCCGGATCGCGCTGGTCGTCGAAGGCCTGCCGGAGCGCCAGCCGGACCGCACCGAGGAACGCAAGGGCCCGCGCGTGGGCGCGCCGGACCGCGCCATCGAGGGGTTCCTCAAAGCCGCCGGCCTCGCGAGCCTGGATGAGTGCGAGCGGCGACAGCAGGGCAAGGCCGAGTTCTGGTTCGCCGTGCGCAGTGTGCCGGGGCGCGCCTCGCGCGAAGTGCTGGCGGAAATCGTCGCGGACGCGGTCGGCCGGCTCTCCTGGCCGAAGTCGATGCGCTGGGGCGATGCGCCGATGCGCTATGTCCGGCCGCTGCGAGGCGTGCTGGCCGTTTTCGGCGGCGAGGCGCTGCCCGGCAGCGTCGAAATCGGGGGCACGGAAGGGCGGCTGGATTTCTCTGACCGCACACAAGGTCACCGTTTCATGGCGCCGGGGGCCTTTGAGGTCTCGGGCTTCGCCGATTACGAGGCAAAGCTCCGCTCGGCCTTCGTGATCGTCGATGCGGAAGAGCGCATGCAGCGCATCCGCGAGGGCGCACCGGAGGGAGCGCGCCTCTCCCCGCGTCTGCTGGCCGAGAATGCGGGCCTCGTCGAATGGCCGGTGCCCGATGTCGGGGCCTTCGACCCGGCCTTTCTGGAATTGCCAGCCGAGGTGCTGGTGACGAGCATGGAAACGCACCAGCGCTATTTCCCGGTGGAGGACGGGGCGGGCGGCCTCGCGCCGCGCTTTGCGTTCGTGGCGAATATCGAGGCTCCGGACGGGAACGCGGCGGTCCAGGCCGGCAATGAGCGCGTGCTGCGGGCGCGGCTGGCGGACGCAAAATTCTTCTGGGACCAGGACCGGATGCGCCGGCTGGAGGACCGCCTGCCGATGCTCGACAAGGTGGTGTTCCACGCAAAGCTCGGCAGCGTCGGCGACAAGGTCCGCCGGCTGGAGCGGCTCGCGGACCGGCTGGCGCCGTTCGTGCCGGACGCCGACCCTGGGCGGTGCCGGCAGGCGGTGCGGCTCGCCAAGGCCGACCTCGTGACGGGCATGGTCGGCGAGTTCCCCGAATTGCAGGGTGTCATGGGCCGCTACTACGCGCTCGGCGAGGGGCTGGACGCCGACATGGCCGACGCGCTGGCGGCGCACTACAAGCCTCAGGGGCCGAGCGACGAGGCGCCGTCCCATCCCGTGTCCGTCACTGCGGCGCTCGTAGACAAATTCGACACGCTTGCGGGCTTCTTCTCCATCGACGAGCGGCCCACGGGTTCGCGCGACCCGTTCGCGCTCCGCCGCGCCGCGCTCGGCATCGTGCGCATCGTGCTGGAGAACGGCCTGCGCCTGCCGCTGCGCCCCGCGATTGCGGCGGCGCTGGAAGGCTACGGAACCGGGGAAGGCGGCGCGGCGCTGTTCGCCTTTTTCGAGGACCGCCTCAAGGCTCATCTGCGCGAGCGCGGCGCCCGGCACGATCTTGTGTCGGCCGTGTTCGCGCTCGGCACCGAGGACGACCTGACCCGCCTGATGGCCCGCGTCTCCTTTCTGGAGCGTTTCGTGGACGAGGAGGACGGCGCCAACCTGCTGGCCGCCTGCAAGCGCGCCGGCAGCATCCTTGCCATCGAGGAGAAGAAGGACAGCACCTCCTATGGCGCGGAGGCCGACCCGGCGTCTTTCGCCGTGGAGGCGGAACGCGCCCTGCACGCGGCTCTCGCGGAGGCCGGCGCGGCGGCGTCGCGCGCGGTCGAGGCGGAGGACTTCTCGGCTGCAACACAGGCGCTGGCGACATTGCGCGCGCCGGTGGACCGGTTCTTCGACGAGGTGACGGTCAATGCCGACGATGCCGCGCTCCGCACAAACCGCCTGAGGCTGCTGGCGGGGATTCGCGCGGCGACCGCCGGGGTGGCGGATTTCTCCAGGATCGAGGGCTGAGGCATGACCCGCTGGGTTTACGCCTTCGGCGGCGAACGGACCGAGGGGCGCGCGGAGATGAGCGCGCTGCTGGGCGGCAAGGGCGCCAACCTTGCCGAGATGGCGCGGCTCGGCCTGCCGGTGCCGCCGGGCTTCACGCTTACCACCGAGGTCTGCATGCGGTTCTACGCCGACGGCGAACGCTACCCCGAAGGCCTCGAAGAGCAGATCGAGGCGGCGCTGGCGGACGTCGAGGCGGCGGTCGGCAGGCGCTTCGGCGGCGAGGCGGACCCGCTTCTCCTCTCCGTGCGCTCGGGCGCGCGCGTCTCGATGCCCGGCATGATGGACACGGTGCTCAATCTCGGCCTGAACGACCGGACGGTGGAGGCGCTGGCGGCAAGCTCCGGCGACCGGCGTTTCGCCTTCGACAGCTACCGGCGCTTCGTCCAGATGTTCGCCGACGTGGCGCTCGGCGTGGACCGGGGGCTGTTCGAGGAAGAGATCGAGATCCTGAAGGACGAGAAGGGCGTGGATGCGGACGCCGATCTCGACGCCGACGACTGGAGCGGCCTCGTTTCCCGCTTCAGGGAGATCGTGCTCGCCGAGACGGATTCGCCTTTCCCGCATGACCCGCGCGCCCAGCTATGGGAGGCCATAGGCGCGGTGATGCGAAGCTGGCAGACGCCGCGCGCCCGGACCTACCGCCGCCTGCACGACATTCCGGAAGAGTGGGGCACGGGCGTCAATGTTCAGGCCATGGTGTTCGGCAATATGGGCGGGGACTGCGCCACCGGCGTCGCCTTCACGCGCAACCCTTCCACCGGCGAGAACGCGCTCTACGGGGAATATCTCGCCAACGCCCAGGGCGAGGACGTGGTAGCCGGCATCCGCACGCCGCAGAGCCTGACGATCGCCGATGCACAGGCCAGGGGCTCGCGCCTGCCGGCGATGGAGCGGGCCATGCCGGAGGCTTTCGCCCGCCTCGTGGAGGTGCGCGGCCGGCTGGAGCGCCATTTCCGCGACATGCAGGACATCGAGTTCACGGTCGAGGCCGGGCGGCTCTGGATGCTCCAGACACGCTCCGGCAAGCGCACGGCCCAGGCGGCGCTGGCGATAGCGGTCGATCTGGTGGAAGAGGGCGTCATCGGGCCGGAAGAGGCGGTGATGCGGATCGAGCCGGAGGCGCTGGAGCAGCTTCTGCATCCGACGCTCGACCCCGATGCCGAGCGCGACGTGATCGCGCGCGGCCTGCCGGCTTCGCCCGGCGCGGCCTCGGGGCGGATCGTCTTCACGGCCGACGCGGCCGAGCAGGCGGGGGCGAACGGCGAAGCGGTCATTCTGGTGCGCAGCGAAACCAGCCCCGAGGACATTCACGGGATGCATGCCGCGCGCGGCATCCTGACGTCGCGCGGCGGCATGACGAGCCATGCGGCCGTGGTGGCGCGCGGCATGGGGCGGGCCTGCGTGTCCGGCGCGGGCACGGTGCGGATCGATGCCGAAAGCGAGGTGATGCTGGCCGGCGGGCGCAGCTTCACGACCGCGGACAGGATCACCATCGACGGCAGCACCGGCGAGGTGATGGCGGGCGAGATCGCGACGATCCAGCCGAAGATGACGGGCGGCTTCGCGCGGCTGATGGGCTGGGCCGACGAGGCGCGGCGCCTGCATGTGCGCGCCAACGCGGAAACGCCGCGCGACGCCGAGGCGGCGCGCGGCTTCGGCGCCGAGGGCATCGGGCTTTGCCGCACCGAGCACATGTTCTTCGACACGGACCGGATTCTGGCCATGCGCGAGATGATCCTCGCCGACAACGAGGCCGGACGCCGGGCCGCGCTCGCCAAGCTGCTGCCGATGCAGCGGCAGGACTTCATCGAGCTGTTCCGGATCATGGAGGGCCTGCCGGTGACGGTCCGGCTGCTCGATCCGCCGCTGCACGAGTTCCTGCCGCGCACCGAGGCGGAGACGGCGGAGGTGGCGGCCGCGGCCGGCGTCGATCCGGTGAAGCTGCGCCGCCGCGCGCTCCGCCTGGAAGAGGCGAACCCGATGCTCGGCCACCGCGGCTGCCGGCTGGGAATTACCTGGCCGGAAATCTACGAGATGCAGGCCCGCGCGATCTTCGAGGCCGCGGCCGAAACCGGCGCCGCGCCGGAAGTCATGGTGCCGCTGGTCGCCGCCGGCAGCGAGCTGCAGCGCATAAAGGAGGTCATCGACCGGACGGCGGAAACGGTGGCGGCGGAGACGGGCGGGGCGCTCGACTACACCGTCGGCACGATGATCGAACTGCCGCGCGCCGCGCTCCGCGCCGCCGAGATCGCCTCGGCCGCGGCGTTCTTCTCCTTCGGCACCAACGACCTGACGCAGACCGCCTTCGGCATCTCGCGCGACGACGCCGGCTCCTTCCTCGGCGCCTACCGGGACAGCGGCATCCTGGCGAGCGACCCGTTCGAGACGCTGGACCTGGAGGGTGTGGGCGAGCTGGTGCGGATCGCCGCGGAGCGCGGCCGCGCCGCGCGGCCGGACCTCAAGCTCGGCATTTGCGGCGAGCATGGCGGCGACCCGGCCTCGGTCGCCTTCTGCCACGAAATCGGCCTCGACTACGTCTCCTGCTCCCCCTACCGCGTCCCCATAGCCCGCCTCGCCGCCGCC
>JAJDYL010000095.1 GCA_022825195.1 Alphaproteobacteria bacterium | reverse complement strand
GTCCGTTTTCGCCGTCTTTGCCATCCTTGCCGTCTACTCCGTCACGTCCGTTTTCGCCGTCTTTGCCATCCTTGCCGTCTACTCCGTCACGTCCGTTTTCGCCGTCTTTGCCATCCTTGCCGTCTACTCCGTCACGCCCATCGACGCCGTCTCTTCCGGGAGGGCCTTGCGGGCCTTGCGGGCCTTGGCCGGGACCGCGGGCGCCCGCCGAGACGTATGCGGGAAGCCGACCCGCCATGTAATGGCCATCGACAACGGGGGCGTCCATCGGAAATACCCAGAACCCGGAATTGCCGCTCCAGCGCGCGTAACAGGCGCCGTTCGACTGGCAGGCGCCGGAGAAGTTGCGCGCGACCCAACTGGGCGTGGTGTATTCAAGAAAATACCCCTGGAGCATCCACTCGCCGATGTCCAGGTATGTAAAATGCGTCGAATATCGCGCCGCCGCCATGCCGTTCGCGGCCGGCAAGTCGGCGATTACCCAGCCGGAGGCGATTTGCTCGTCTGCGGCGAATGCCGCCGGCGAAAGGCCGGCGCAGGCCAGGACAATGATGGCGAGG
The DNA here is from genome assembly GCA_022825195.1 of Alphaproteobacteria bacterium. Lineage (GTDB taxonomy): Bacteria > Pseudomonadota > Alphaproteobacteria > Bin95 > Bin95 > Bin95. Next base: position 25,373 of record JAJDYL010000095.1, on the reverse strand, counting down.
CGGATTTTGCGGCCGATCAGCTTTCCCACGCGTCGCATGTCGCCACCTCCATTGTTCGCAGCGCCTGCTCCACGGGCAGTGAATATGCCTCCAGCACGCGGGTGAAACGCAGGAGATACTCACAATGGAATGCGGCGTTGGGCGGCATCCACTCGGTCGGACCCTTGGCGCCCTTGCTGCGGTTGGCTCCGAGGTAAACCGGCAACAGGTTCGCCGGATCGTTCGCGAATTCGCGGCGGCGTTCCGGCGTCCACCGCCAGGCGCCGGCGCTCCATGCCCAGGCGAGCGGCACGACGTGGTCGACGTCCAGACGTCTGGCGGAAGAATAGGTCTGGCCGGTGTATGGGTCGTCCCACGATCCGGTCGAGACCGAGCATTCGCGCTCGTTCGTGAACGAGACGGGGACCCGGCTCCAGGCGATCAGCGTCTCGTGGCGCGTGTTCTGGCAGTCGCGGTCCGCGTCGACCCAGTGGCGAAACGCCGACCGCGAGTACTCCGGTTGGGAGCGCTCCGCGGCGTGGCCATCGAGGTGGGCGGGGAATGCCAAGATCGCCATCACCGCCAGCGCGGCAAGGTGCGGCGAAATGTTTTTGGTTTTCATGATTTTAATCCTCTTGGGTTGGGGTTATACCGGCGTTGCGCCGCCGGGGGCGTGAGCGATGGACCGGAACCGCCGGGACGGAATCCGCATTTCTGGCTGCCCGCATCATTAGAGACAACACGTCCGGGCCAACGGGTTAATCCTTCTTCGACCGGCGGCGCAATCTTCCCGCTCACCTCCGGCCCTCCGGCTTCCGGTACAGCAGCCTTCCGACCCTCCTTTTTTTCAGCTCCTCCTCCAGCCGATCGTCGTCGAGCCGGTAATAGGTCCAGGTAATCACGTCCAGCTTTGGTTCCTGCTGCCCCACGATCACGACATTGTCGTCGGGGAACGATGCGATATGCACTTCCCGAAATATCGACTTGCCGCCACGTGTCTCCTCCTGGAGCCACACCTCGCCGGGATCGCGCAGCGCCGGCACGACAAACGGGGCCCATTGCCCCTTGTGTTTGATTGGCTTGTCTAGCACGGAGTGCTCGATCAGCGAGCCTGTCGTGACAATATCGCCCAGCCCTCCAGGCCGGGGAATGCGGCGGTAGAGGGTATCCTTTTCGCCGCTGGCCAGCGTGACGCGCACGGGTTCGACGCCGGCGTGACCAAGCGCCTGCTCGGCTGCGGCGCGCCGGGCTGCCGGCCCTTCCGCCTTCGGTATTTTCGTCGGCCGCGCCGCGGTTGGCGGAACCGTCGCCGGCAGGCCGAGATCGCGCCAGGTGCGCTGATTCGGCGCGACCGGCGACAACCTCAGCGGCGGCAGACCGCCGCCCGCTCCGCCGGCGCCCGGGTTGTAGTTCCAGCCCGGATCGGGCGTCATGCGGATCGCCGTCGGCCCACGCCCGGAGCGGAATTCCGTCGCGGGGCGCTCGACGATTTCTCCGGTGCGCTTGTCGAACCCGACGCGCTGCTCTACCTGGCGCAGCTTGCCCTGGCTGCTGGACACGGTGAGACCGCGTTCCTTGATCTCATCGGCGGTGAATGCGCGGACGCGGCAGCGGCATTTGAATCCGTTGGGCGGATAGTGCGTAACCCAGAAGGGGTCGTCGTGGCGGAACACCAGGCCGTCTAGCGCGGCGTGCTCCGGTCGCGTCTGGGCGTCGTCCATGGCGTCGTACATCCAGTAGGGCCTCGTGTCGGCGGTATCCCGCTGGAGTTGCTGCCGGGCCTGGGCGCGCGCGACCTGCAGATTGGTCCGGTAGATCGTCTTGAGCCTGTGCGGACTGCCGAGCCGCGCCATCTCGGCGCCGCCGGCCGGATCGACGACGACCTGGCGGCCCCACCACCCCCTCGCCTTCAGTCGCGGCTCGAGCGCGGCGGCGAATTCGCGCGCGGTGATTCCCTCGTCCAGCGCCCGCTGGACCTCCGATCGTATGTCCGCGAGGATGTCGAGGCGCGCGGCCTTGGCGACGGTGAAGGACCGCGCGTGCGCCGCCTGCCAGGTCTCCCACCAGTTCCAGGAAATCTCGTAACCCTTGCCCTTGAAGTACTCGATCGCCCGCCGAGGCGGCAGGCCGAAGGCGTAGCCGAGGTCGACGGCTTCAGGCATCGTCGCCACCCTGGGCGGCGAGCCGCTCCCAGGCGTCGGCGACGAACAGGATGCGCGTCAACTGCGCTTCGACCGCGTCCGCGTCGAGTTCGGGATAAAGCGCCGCGATATCGCTCATCAGGTCTTCCGGGTCGGATTTGGCGCGGTCGAGAATAGGCCGCACCAACGGCCCGGCGAGCTTGTCCCAGTCCTCCGCGTCCACGGCGTCCAGGGCGGCGAGCAGCGGATCGCCCTCGCGCTCGCCCATGTCCGCCGGCGCTCCGCCGGGCGCGGCGGGCGCTCCGCCCGACCCCTCCTCGACCGCGACGGCGTAGGTCTCCTCTATATACTCCCGCGTCGGCCGCCATCCGCCCATCTGCGAGATTCGCAGGTCGCGCTGCGAGAGATCGTCCAGCCGGCGGTCGTCCGGCATGACGATCTCGACCACCGGCACGGCCGCGCCGGGAAAGTTCCAGTCGCGCAGCCAGGTCGCCGCCTGCCGGCAGAACGAATCGAGCAGGACATGCGCGTCCTCCTCGATCACCTCGTTGCGCACGGACAGATGCACCTCGGCCTGGGATCGCGACGAGCCGTCCTCGGTGGTCATGGTCTGGGAGAGGATCGTGGTGGTGATGGCCCGATCCATCGCCTTGCGGAAATCGGAGAATCCGACGCTGCCGCTGCGGGTCGCCTCGAGCAGGCTCAGCATCGTTCCGTCGGGCGCGATCAGCCCGGCGCGGGAGCGAACGGCCTCGATCGCGTCGAGCAGCGCGTTCTTCTCGTTCTCGGGGGCGCCGGCGCGATAGAGGCCGACCACGGTCGGAGACCCGAACTTTTCCAGGGCGGTCAACCAGAATTTGGTCTGGTTCTTTTTGAAAAACACGTTCCAGAAGCACCAATGGGCGAGGCCCCTGCCGTAGGGCTCGTCGTCGTTGGTCGCGCCGTAGCGCAGCAGCCAGAACTTCGCGTCGGGCAACTCCTCGCCTTCCCAACTCGATTGCGTCAGCAGGCGCGGGCGGAAGTCCGGGCCGAACACGAAGCGGCGCTGGTTGCGCACGCGGACGTCCTCCAGCGCCCAGAACGCGCCGTCGCGCATCCACATGCACTCGCCGACCCCGTAGCCGAACCAGGTCGCCTGCAGCATCTTGCCGGCGATCTCGCGCCAGCGCATCGAGGCGATGATTTCGCGGAGCTGGTCGGCGCAGCGCCTGTCGTCCCGCCGCGTCCCGCCCGGCGTCACGCGGATCGGCTTGCTGGTGACGGCGCCGCGGCGCTGTGCGTGGCAGCTCATCACGCGGTCGTCCTGGTACAGATCCTCGTACACGCGGTAATCGCCGCCCCTGGCCAGCAGCACCCGGTCCTGCGGCCGCAGATACAGGTCGTGATCGATGTAGCCGCGGGTGATGTCGCGGCCGCCGGTTACGGTCGCGATCTCGTCGGTGGCCGGCGCGCCGGGCGTCTTCTGCTCTGCCATCGTCAATATCCTCGCAGTTGGGATTGCCAGCCGCCGTCGACCCGCTCGCCAGGCAGCCGCCAGCGGCCGTCTTCGTCGTCGCGGTCGATCCGGGCGCTTTCGCGCATGGAGGCCGGCGTGAATTCGAACGGGGCGCCGCCGGCCCCCGCGGCCTCGGCCGCCAGCGCAAGCGCCCAGAACTCGTCGGCGTGGCCGGCGCTGTCGCTCTCGGCGTCGAAACGGATGTTGCCCGTGGCCGTGGTGGTCTTGCGCATCTTGCGCAGCGCGGCGCGGATCGCCGGGTCGCGCGGGAACCGGATGTCGCGGTCCTCCATGCGTCCGCGCAGGCCGAAGGCCAGCGCCTCCTTGACCGGCGCGGAGAAATTCACGCCCTCCACGCGGCGCGCGCCGAACCGGTCCTGCGCGTCGTCGACCCAGCCGATGCCCAGTCCGGTCTGGTCGATGCAGATTCGGTCGCAGACGGCGAACCAGGGCCAGAGCACCGCCTCCTGATCGCTTTTCCGCATGTTGCGCAGACCCTCGTGGTGGCGGGTGTACAGCACGTCACCCAGACGCTCGAGAATCCACAGGTAGGTAAGGTCTTTTTTCCGGCCGATATCGACCCCGGCGTACAGCCGGGGCCGCGGCCCCGGCGCGGTCCGCGCCGCGTCGTCGATATCGAGCCGCCAGTCCGCCCCGGCGGAGTACTCGCAGGATCGGATCAGGTCGTGCGCCAGGAAAGCGTCGTTATCGTCGGCCGGCAGGCACATGTACTCCTGGTCGAAGGTCTCCTGATCGACGCAGCCGCGGCGGACCCAGTCGAAGTACTCCCGCTCGTCCATCTCCTGGCGCTCGTCGTCCGGCGGGAGCTTGCTCTGAAGCTTGCTCAGGAAGCCCTGATCCAGGGCGTCCCGCAGCGTCACGCGGTGATGGGAAAAATTTTTCGGGTTTCCGCCCTCGACGATCTCCCGAATCAGCTCGTTGAAAAAGTTCTCGGAGCCGCGATGGGTGGATATGACTTCCATCTGCCCGCCCCAGGTCAGGCCGGGGGCGGCGATGCTGTAGAGCTTGCGCGGATTGTCGTGCAGCGCGAATTCGTCGAGCAGGCGCGCGCCGCGGCGTCCGGCCTGGGCGTCCGGGTTGGAGGTCATGGAGTAAATGGAGCGCCCGCTGGCGAACGCCAGGCGCCGGGCCTTGATCCGCGCGTCGGGGTCCAGCACGACCTCGCCCATATCCTCGGCGGCCTGGCCGAGCACGTCGGCCCAGAACTTCGCGTCCTCGACGAACTGGATCGCGAGCGTCTCGTCCTTGCTGCTGACCCACTGGTCATGCCGCGCGCCTTGCCGCGCGCAGCGCTCCGCCGCGCCGTAGGCCGCGGTGAACGACATGCCGATCTGCCGCGACTTCTCGCAGAGCTTGAGGCGGGCGGCGTCCGCGACCCACGCGGCCTGATACGGCAGCAACGCGGCGCCGCGGTCGCGGGGATGGATGCGGGCGGCTCCCATGGATCAGCCCGCCCCAAGGATCTTCGCGCGCACGGCGGCGATGGTGTCGTCGCTCAGGCCCCGGCCGCGCATGGCTTCCTCCGCGCGCGAGGCGCTTTCTTTCGCGGTTCTCTCCACCGCTTCTCGGGCGCGCTTGTCGATCTGGTCGGCCGTGCCCTCGATCCGGCGGATCATGAGCACGAGCTGCGCCAGGTCTTCGAGGGGCGTCTCGTCGTCCGCGCCGTGCAGACGCTCGACGATAAACGTTCGGGCGAGCTGGCGGACGTAGGCGCTCGCGCCGGCGTCCTGGATCGACCCCGCCCGCGCCGCGAATTTCTCCGCGGCCGCGTTGATCTCGCGAATGCGGGCGCCTTCCTGCTCGACGCGCTGGGTGTAGCGGCCGATGGCGTGGCGCGAGACCTCGCCGCCCCCGTTTTCGCGCAGGAAGGCGTTTACGGCCTCGGTGATGTCGGTCTTGGTCCAGCCGTCGTCGAGCATGCGGTGGATGCGCGTCTTGATCTCGGCCGGCAGCCGGTCGACGGTGCCCGGCCGGCGCTTCGCGTGCGGGCGGATCTGGCGGGAATCGTCAGTCATCGCTTTCGGGAGGCGCGACGCCGGCCACCCGCGTCCGGCCCCGCGCCACGTCGCGGCCGCGTTCGGTCACGTGAACGCCCTCGATCACGCCGTCGATGCGGCGCTGGTCGACCAGGCCGTGCTGGGCCAGCCAGGAGATTTCCGTGCGCAGCCGGTCCATGGCCGGATCGTGCGGCGTGACGCGGCCCAGGGAGGCGCGCAGGACCGCCAAAGACGTCTCGACGTCCGCGGCCTCCAGCAGCAGCAGGATCGAGCCGCGCAGATCCGCGGCGTAAAGGTCGCTGTAGCTCATTCCTTGGCGCTCCTATCCAGCAGGTGCTGATTGATGAGGCTCGTGGTCTTCGCGATCGCCTTTACCTCGCCCTCGATCCGACCTATCCGCTTGTCGATCGCGTCGACGCGATTGTGGACCTGGCCGACCTCCGCGAACGTTTTTCCCAGCATGCCGACCTCGAGATCCTTTAACGAGCCCTCCACCTCATCCACGCGGCTCTCGATATCGAAGATCCGCTTCGCGTTGGCCCTGCTGCGCCACGTGATCCAGCTGTACGCCAGGGAGGTCATGCTCAGAATGCCCGCCGCGATCACCACCAGGCGCTCGATCAGGTCGGAAGTCATCCGCCGCGCTCTCCGGAAACCATGTCGCGGACCAGTCGCATCGCGCGATCCGGATTCGGGGCCGACTCGCGCGGGCACGTCTCGAGCCGGCGATACAGGCACGAGTCCATGATCTCGCTCGCGGCCTCGACATAGCGGCCCTCGCGCACCAGGGGGATCATTTCGACGAATCCCGCGCAGGCCGACCAGTAACAAAGCTCGATCATGACGTCCCGCCGCGGCCGCGACAGGTCGGCCCAGGCGTCGCCGATCACCCGCTCGGCCTCCGCGCGGGCGTTCTCGATCGCCTCGCAGTAATAGCCCTCCCGCTCCCGGTCGGACAGGTACCGGCCTATGTGTATGCCGTCGCCGACATGGAGCCCGGCGCTGTCGCAATACGGGAAATTTCCGATCTCGCCCTCGGCCTCGCGGATCGTCGCCGCGAGGCCGGGCTGCGGTCGCTCGTCGGCGAGCCCGGCGTCCGGGCCAGGCTCGCCGCCGACGGGTGGCGCGACATCCCTGTCGGCTTGGTTATTCGTGGGCCGCCCGATGTCCGCGCAGCGGAATCCCGGTCCGATGACGATCTGGCCGCCGTCGAGCGATCCGGAGACGACCAGGCAGGCGTCCGCCGGCGCCGGCGCCGGCGCCGATCCCAGGCTCACATCGGCCAGCGGCGTGTCTATCGACACCTCCGGCAGCGTCGCGGACCCGCACGCGGCGAGAGCGGCGAGCGCCGTGGCGCAGACGAAGATGGACCTAGTCGCCACCAAGCTCTTCCTCTTCCCCTTCCCCGCCTACGCCGGCCTGCCGGCGAATGAGATATACGTTGGTTTTCACGCACTCGGTAAACCCGAAGGTCACGACCGTCATCACAGAGCCGATCACGGTCCAGCCGGTATTGCCGAGGGGGGTCACCAGGCCGTCGATGAGCGCCGCCGTGAGCGCCAGCGCCGCCGCGAGAATCGCGTAGACGAAAGCGTTGACCATGAACGGCATCCCCGGGGGCTTGGGGGCGGAGCTTCCGGCGCCGCCGGTCTTCGCCGCCGGGATCAGGCTGATGGCCAGTATCAGCACAAAAATGCCGCCGACGATCAGCAGGGAAATATCGAAAACGGACATGGCTGCATCCTGTGTGGCGGAAAGGATTGGATGGGCCGCTCAGACGCGCCGCTGGAGGCGCATGCTCAGCCGCCCCGCGTCGTCGCGAGGCGAGCCCAGGTTGACCGCCGGCAGGCCGGCGAAGGAGGAGTGCATCGGGGCCTCGGACAGCAGTGCGTCCAGCCCCCAGTCGTAGTCGTAGACCAGGCCGAACGACCAGCCCCCACCGATCTCCCGGCTCCAGGAAACCTCGGCGCTGCCGAAGTTTCCGCCGTCGCCGAAGTCTGAAGAGAATCCGGCTTCGAAGGCGCCGCCGAGCACGTCGGCGACGGCGCAATTCACGGCCAGGTGCAGGGTCGGCGAGCTCGAACCGTCGGCGAAGTCGGCCGGCGCGAAGTTGCCGCCGATATCGGCGTTCACGCACCCGCGCGTGAAACTGACGCCGAGGATGCCGGCCAGGTGGCGGCTGACGCCGCTAGGTAGGTTGACCGGATCGGACGCGCCGCCGTCGGCCCGCGTCAGCAGGTTGCCGTCCGCGTCCGTGATGGCGTAGGGCGCGGCCAGGCTGTTCTGCCGGGCCTCGAATTTCACCAGGCCGGCGAGGCCGCCCGCGAAGGGAAAGCGCTGTTCGGCGGAGAAGTCGAAGCCGGTGGCGTCCTCGCGGCAGTCGCCGCCGCTCGGCCTGGTGTAGACCTGGGCGTCGATGTCCTGGTCGGCGGCCGAGTGGGAAAAGCCGAGCTCGAGCGCCGGCAGCGCCCGCTCGCAGGACCCGTCGTCGAGCAGGGAGAATGACGCGAAAACGGACTGATCCTGCGCCAGCGCGGCGGGTCCGGCCAAGACCATGAAGGCGGCGAGGACGGAGGCGACTATCGGGAATCGGGAGTTTCTGATCATGAGATGCTCTCTCTGAAATGGGGGGGTGTGGACTTGGTTGAGGTTGAATGGTAAATCGGCGATGGGGACAAAAACCCGAAACCTGTCACTATTTCGCGGGGCGCCGCCGGCGCGCAAGCTTCCGCTCCATCTCCCGATCCTTGCGCCGCAGGGTGCGCAGGCAGCCGCCGCACAGTTGAGGTTGGCCTTTCAGCCAGAATCGGGCTTGACGCTCGGAGACGGTGCGAGCGAGCTCCACGGTCTTGCCACAGACCGCGACGCCGTGAAGCTGTGATTTTCGGCGGGCGAGGACGTGTTTTTTCACCGGCCTCCGGGCCAAGCCCATGATGGCTCGTCGGCTCGGTCCCGCTTGAGCGGCAGGCCGCAAGATTCGCACTTCTCGGGCCTGCCGCTGGCCGAGTGGTTCCACCGGCGGCAATGCGGGCAGCGGAACTTTTTCAGCGTCGACTTGCTGCCGCCGGAGGATTCCCTGTCATTCATCGCCGCCCCCTTTGCGGCGGGAGACGACGCGCCGCACGGTGCGGACGCTGACGCCGTGACGCCGCGCGAGATCTCGATGGTTGCGGCCGTTGAACTCGCGGCGGATCGCGCGGTTGCGGATGACGGCGTCGATGCGATCCGCGGACTGGGCGACGCCGCCCGCGCCATGCAGCGCGTCGATCACCGCCACGGCGACGCCTATTTCGCCCGCGCTCTCCGCGTCGCGGCTCGCGATCCGCGCCGCATCCGACGCCGCGCGGAGGGCGTCGGGAGCGTCCGCCGGGTCATACCGTCCGGCCCGCCGCGCCACGCGGATGACGCGCCCTCGATTCGCGGTCATCGCCCCCCCCTCACGCCCAGTCGCCCTTGCGGTAGTCATGGACTAGCGGCACGTCGCGCGCCGTGATCCGGCCGGCTTCGGCGATATCGCCCGCGTCGAGATCGCCGCAGCGGCGCATTTCCCGGAGCAGGGCCACCCGCGCCGCGGTGAGCGTGGGCCAGGCGTCGCCGTCCCAGCCGAGCAGGCTCGCGACTTCGCGGCCGTCGTCCGCCCGATACGAGGGGTGCACCACCGCGGCCTCGAGCTCGCCGCGGGGCGCGGCCCCGAACGGCCATCCGTACCATTTCATCGCCGCGCTCCGTGGCCGTGGCGCTTCAGTCCCTTCAGGCCCTCGATCACGCGCGAGGCGTCCCGCGCGCTGCGCACGCGGTCCAGGCCCAGGAGGCGCTTGAGCCAGCGCCGGTAGCCGTCCCCGGTCTCCCACGCGATCTCGTTCGCGAGCGCGCCGATCAGCTTCTGCTGCAGCGGCGTCGGCAGCTGGACGACGTTGCCGCCGCCCGCCGCCGGCGTCTCCGCGGGCCGGCGGACGTGCCGCCGCTTCGTCGGCTTCGGGCCGCCGTACAGGTAATCGATCAGATCGTGGCCCTCGGCCATCGTCAGACGCGTGCAGCTCTCGACGCCGTAGCGCTCGCGCAGCATGCCGCGATAGGTGTCGTCGTCGAACCCCATGGCGCGCTGGCGGCACTTGATCGCGCGAATCTGGGACTTGCTGATGGGCCGGGTCACGCCGCGCTCCGGGCGCCGCGCTGCGCCAGGCGCGCGGCTATCCGCTCGTCCTCGTCGGCCAGAGCTTGCCGCGTCGGGCGCGGCGCCGCCGCGGCCGGCCGCAGGACCGCCTCGACGGCGCCGGGCGTGATCCGGTCCTCGCCCCGCGCCTCCGCCGCGGCGCGGCATTCGCGCAGCAGCGCGCGCAGGTCGAGCCAATTCGTGGCGCGGGGATCCTCCGCGATCAGCGCCGCGGCCTCGACGTCTCCGCGCAGCGCGTGGCGCAGCGCCTCTACGATCTCCGGGCGCGCCAGGCCGGTCAGCGCCAGCCGCTCCGTCCGCAGTCCGACCTCTGGCGCGTTGCGCGCCGCGTCGGACTGTCCGGCCAGCACGATCGCCAGCGCGCCGGTCCGCCGGCCCCGCGCGCCGAGCTCGCTCAGGCGCTTGAGTCCGCGCACGGTCTGGTGATGCAGGGCGTGCGCGTCGTCGATGAGCAGCGCGACCGGGCCCGCCATGCCGCGCAGCAATCGCCGCGCCTGGCCGGCCCGCGCCTCGGCGCTGTGCCGCGCTCGCTCGTCGGACAGATCGCGCACGATCGCCGTCAGTACGTCCGCCATCGTCAGCCGCTCCCGGTCCAGCCGGATCGGCTCGACGACGACGGCGCCGCTCGCCTCGAGCGCGCGCCAGACGCCGAACGTCTTGCCGCTGCCCCGCGGGGCGCTGATCGACAGCATGCCCCGCCCGGTTACCGCGGCGCTCACCGCCGCGAAAATCCTGCGCATGTCCTGCGTGCGCAATTCGAAATCCCAACTCTCCTCGATCGTCATATCCACGCCCTCCCCAGGGTTTGCCTCGTCAAATAACGCCGACCCGTCCGATCGCGGACAGTTCGGCGGCCAGGTCCGCGACGGCGCGGCGCGTCAGGCCGCGCCCGAGCAATTCTTCGGCGATCCGCTCCCGCGCGGGACCCTGCGGCATGCGCCCGTAGATTTCCGAGAACAGCGCCATCGCCTCGTCGAGATCGCGGCAGCGCCCGGCGTCGAGCGGATTTTCGAGCGGCGCCGCCTCTCCGGATCGCGAACGCATCGGCGCCGCCGCGGAAATTTCCCGGTTCGCGTAGGGGTCCGCGCCCGCGCCGCTCGCGGGGGCCTCCTCCAGCAGCCGGTCCAGCGCCGTCGGCGCCGTCCGGTACGCGCCAGCCGGCGCGGCCGCCGGCAGCGGCTCCCAGGGCCGAGCGATCGCGCGCTCGCCCGTGCCCTCGCGCTCGACGACGATCGCGGTGCCGCCGCCCTCCAGGGGGCGCCGCGCGGTCGCCCAGCAGTCATGCCAGGGCGCCTCGTATTCGACGCCTCCCCAGCGCAATATCCCGTTGCGGTCGATCCGCCGGCGCACTTCGCGCGCCAGGGTTTCCATGGCCCGCTCCGGCATCCGCCGCAACGGGTTGTCCGCCGGCCGCGCGTTGGTCAGCGCGGTCCAGGCGGCGGAGCGCGACGCGGGCCTGTCGGCGACGTTCGTCCGCGACAGCCGCCGGCCGTTCTCGCGCCGCTCGAATTCGGCGAGCCGCTCGCGCAGCGCGCTCAAGGATATGGGGGCAAACGGATCGGCGCGGAGGTAGAGCGAGCGCTCGAAGCGCGCCCACAACGTGCGCCACGGGCGCTCGACGCCCCCCATCCGCTCCTTGGCATACGGCTCGCCGCGGCCGATGTCGATCTCGAGACGCCCCATGAGATCGCGCACTGGGCCGGACTTGCACCAGGCGCCGTTGTCCGACCACACCTCGTCGGGCCTGCCGTGCATCGGCCGCCGCGGATCGCCCGTTTCCGCGAGCAGCAGGCAGAGCGTTTCCATCTGGTCGAGCGCGGTCTCGCCGCGGGCGACCAGCGGCGCGCAGCGGGTATAGCCCGTGCAGCGGTCCCAGACGCCGTAGATCACCAGGCGCAGGCGGTGCGCGGCCAGGGGCTTGTTTTTGTAGCCGCGCGCGGAGATTCGCTTGACCGGGCGCAGTTCCCAGTCCGTCTCCGCGGCGTCGAGCGGGTCGCCGACGCTCAGGTATTTGGAAGTCGTGCCGTCCACCAGGACGACGCGCATCGGGTATTCGGCCGCCAGCTTGCGCGTCCGTCGCGGACCGGGGCGCAAACCCTCCTCGCGGGCGATGCGGTGGGCGGTGGAGAGCGGGGGATTTTCCGCGGCGGAGATCAAGCCCGCGGCGAAAGCGGACTCCATGGCCAGGTCGAGCGGCACGGGATCCGGGCTCCGATGCGCCAGATCGACGGCGGCTCGCACGGCCGCGCGGTACTCCGGCCGGCCGGCCTCGCGCGGCCTTTTGCTCCCGCCGCGCTCCGCCGCGCGGTAGATCGTCGCGACCGAGCAGCCGTGCATTTCCGCGAGGCGCGCGGCCTCGCGCCCCTTCCGCCCGCGAGGGGCGGATTCCATCGCGTCAGCGATCATCCTTTTCGCCGCGGCGGACAACATCGCTCAAAGATCCTCCGCTCCCAGCGCTTCGGCCAGGCTGTCGACGACGCCGGCGACGCGGTCCGTCATGAGCGCGAGACGGTCGCGTATCAAGCCGGCCTCCGGCGGGTGATCCCGGATTTTCCGGGCGGAGTTCATGAAGATGCCGGCTTCGCGCTCAAATTCCGCCAGCAGGATGAGAGGATCGTGGCCGGCCGGCGTCCTGTCGGGCGCCTCGCCGCCGCCAAGATCGAGATCCGGCTGCGCCTCGGCGATGCGCCGCGCTTCGAAGGAGCGCAGCAGGTCTTTCACCCGGCGCTGCCGCAGCGCCCGCCGTTCGACGGCGAAGGCCGCGGCGAGCTGGGCGTCGTCCGCCAGTTCGCCGTCGGGATCCTTCTCCCGCAGCGCGTTCGCCGTGGCGGCCAGCGCCTCCAGGTCCCAGGCGTCCCGCTTCTCCCGCAGCGCGGTCTCCCACGCCGGATAGCGCAGCACGATTTCCCAGGCATGCGCCATTTTCGCCGCCAGCGGGGCCGCGATGCCGCACTCGAACTCGATGACCTGGCGCCACGCCCATTCGCCCTCGCCCGCCTCGAGCCAGTGCCTGCGCGACTGGTGCAGCAGCTCGCAGAGCCGCGCGACCGCCAGCGCCGCGTCGGCCGCGGCCATGCGGATATTGATCAGCGCCTGCCGGGCTTCCTCGGGCATGCGCGTCAGGAGGTCGTGCTCCTCCGGGGAGTAGGGGCCGGCGTGGGCGAGCTCTCCGGAGATTGCCTCGTCGTGCGCGAGCGCCTTGTTGACCGAGTTCTGGTGCGCGGCAAGCGCGGAGTCGTGCTTGCGCTTCGGGCAGCGCCGGTTGATGGCGGCGATTTGCGACTCGGACAGCAGGGAAGTCGACGGAATCATGGGCTAGCCACTCCGGCCTTCAGCTCCTTGTCCCGCGCGGCCGCGACCGCGGCGCGGATGTCGCGCCGACTCACGCCGTCGCGCAGCGCCCGGGAGATCGCGCCGCGGACCCGCATCGCCAGCCGCTCGGCCGGCGGCGCGGCCGCCTCGGCGGGCGGGCGCGCCGTGGCCAGGTGCAACGATACCTGCAGCCATTCGCAATCCGGCGTCGCGCGGCGATACAGCCGCACGTACTCCGCCCGCGACTTCGGCCGCATCGCGTCGGCGATCGCGTCCTGCGCGCGCCGCCAGCGGTCGTCGTCGATCTCGACGCGGCGCACCGCGAGCAGCCTGTGCGCACTCACCCGCCCGTCGGCCGCGGGCCGGAACGCGGCCTTCACCAGGGCGCGGAGATTGAGGTTCGAGCGCTCGCTCCACTCCTCCAGGCACTCGTCGATCAATGCCTGCGCGGCCTCGATCTCGGGCCCGATGGCGATGTGCTCGGCCTGCTGCAGCCGCACCATCCGGCAGCCGTCGAAGCTGGTCAGCGTGATGTTGCCGCGCTTGCCGCCGAGTTTGCCGCCGTAGCGCTTCAGCGCCCGCTCGCGCAGGTCCAGGATGTCGCACATGGTGTGCTCGCGGAAGCGGCTCATCTGCTCGGACAGCTCCACGCCGAACGCGTGGATGCGCTCGACGACGCGGTCCTGGTCGAGGTCGCTCTCGGGTATGTTGCGCTCGTGCACCAGGTCGCCCCGGTGATTGCGCCGGTAGCCGGCCGGAATCGGCGCGGACCAGATGTCGTTGGTTTTGGTGTCGCTCATGAGTCGCCCTCCGCGGTCCGGTGGGCGCGCACCAGCAGGGCGACGGCGTTGGGCAGCGACCGCGCCCGCATCGTCCCGTGGCGCAGCGGCCTCACGAGCCACGCAAAGCCGACTATCGGATCCGGCTGTATGCGCCCGACGGTCGGGCCGGGGCCGCCTTCGCGCGCGAAGGCGAGCGCGACGCGCCCGTCGGAGCGCACCCGCGCCTCCTGCCCGCACGGCGTGCGGACTGTCATTTCGCGCTCAAAGAAAGATGTCATCGCCGCCCTCCGCTAGCGCTTCCTTCGCGAATTCGACCGCGGCCCGCCGGATATCCAGCAGACGCCCGATCACGTCCGTGAGCGTCGCGGACCCCCGCGAATTCGACCGCGCCCCGCCGGATATCCAGCAGACGCCCGATCACGTCCGTGAGCGTCGCGGACCCCATTTGGGCGGCGACGTCCTTCAACTCCCGCTCCACGGCCGTTGAGACCGTTATTTCTGTATACATCATCAAACCTCCCCAGGTCTTCGACGATTTGCCAGTCGACGCGGCCGGCGGCGCCGACCCCGTCCAGCGTGTGCCTGTTGAGCGGCCGGCCACTCCTGTCGTTCCGGCCGCGGCACAGGCACAGGCCGCGGTCGGTGAGTCTGACATGCGCCGTCCAGCCGGACCGGCGCGTCGGTCATGACAGCGCCTCCTGGTCGAGCCTTTCGTAGTCCGCCTCAATCCGCTCCTGCTCCTCGTCGAAAAGCGAGGCGACAAGGGCCGAATTGGTCAGCCGCAGCACGCCGGACAGGACTACGGTGTCGACGACGCTCAGCCGTGTGGTCTTGCGCTGCTCGGCGTTGGTCACAGGATCCGGTCGATCAGCTGTTTCGCGGTCCGCGTTGTCATGCGGTTACCGCCGGGGCGCCCGAGACCAGTTTGTAGAGCCACGTCCGCCTGCCGCTCGGGGCGACGATGACGCGGCAGGTGATCTCCAGGCCGTTGGCCCGGAGCTCGGAAATTATGGAATTGACGGCGCAGACGTGGGCGCCCTGGACGATCTCGAGCGTGGAATGCTCGCGGCCGTCGAGCAGCAGGTCGCGCACGCGCTGCAGGCGAGACGAGCGGTCGAGGTTGCTGGCATGCATCGTCATGAGCGCGGCTCCAGCGCGCCGATAACGCTGCGCACCGGCGCGATCTTGGCCCTGATGGCGTCCTCGGACGCGTCCCAGCGCAGTCCGATGTAATTGGCGAGCCGCCGGCGCTCGTCGGCGCGGTCGAGCAGCGCGGAGACCAGAGCATCGACCGTCGTCCTTCCGGCGCCGAGCGCCGCCTCGCCGTCGCCGAAGAGCCGCCGGTGCTCCTCGGCCAGCCGGTCGGCGACGGTGGGATCGCTCAGGCGCAACTCGATATACGGAATCGGTTCGCTCACGCCGCCCCCGGGAACATCTCGCGGGCCGCGTCGATCAGGCGCCTGCGCCCGGCGAAGCGGGCGTCGCCGGCCTCGACCAGGGCGAGCAGGATCAGCTCGGCCACGCTGTGCCGTCGCGGTCCCCCGCCGTCCGCGCCGTCGCGGTAGCGCGCGATGACGTAGCGGTAGATTTTCATGTCACTGTCCAGGCGCTTGCCCCCGGCCCCGGTGATCGAGGCGACGAATGCGCGGGGGTCGGCGATCTCGCCGCGGGCGCCCAACTGACAATATCGATTTTCGTTATTGTCATTTTCCGCCGCCGCGGCCGAGCCGGGAGGCGAAGGCGGGCGAGGGATGTCGGCGGGCCAGGCTGCGGCTTCGGGCCAGTGGTCGGAAAACCACTGGACTATGCGGCGATAGGTTTTGACGGTCACGTCACCGCCATCGGACAGTCGTCGATAGATCTTCCCGTCCCCGGCGGCGAGACGGCCAACGGTCGACGTCGACAGATTCATCGCCGCGGAAAATCGGTCAAAGCAGGGAATCAGTGAATTCATGGGCTGGAGATTATGGGATATACCCCACCTTTTCAAATGATTTATCACATGGGGCCGTGCCCACATGCAGGCCTAAGAAAAACACGAAATAGGGGGGGGTCAAGACCTATTGATGCTGCCGCCGCATTGTGGGAAAGTTCCCACATGAAAGCGCCGCAATTTGATATCAAGAGCCTGGCAGAGGAGGGTTTGGCGCGCGCCGGCCTGACCGGTCGCGGCGCGTCATTGCGAGCCGGTCTCAGGGCGGATTTTGTAAGGGACATAAAGGACAGGGGCGTAATGCCCGGATTCGATTCGGCGGTCCGTCTGCTCAAGGAATTGGGATACCAAATCGATATCTACGATGAGAACCGCGACACCCAAAAGCACAATATCAAAAATCAATATTGTGCTTTTGCCGCCGCCCTGGGCCTGAGCGCAGACGCTTCCGCCGCCGAAATCCTCGCCGCGATCGAGGATCTGCGCGCCCGCGCCGACCGAGCCGCCGAGGCGGACGCCCGCTGGTCCGAGGTGCGCGACGCGCTCCGCGAGCTGCGCGATCTCGTCGCGGATCCGCCGGGGCCGCGCAAAAAATAGTGACAGGTTTCGGTTTTTTGTCCCCCTGAATCCGCGCTAGGCTCGCGACCATGAAGCGCATCCACCTGCTCCGCGCCGGATCCCACACCGACAACGCCGGCCGCAAGCACGACTTTTCCGCCGCCGTCCTCGGCGACGTGGCCGCGTCCTACGACCCCGCGCTCCACGAGGCGCCCCTGGTCGTCGGCCATCCCGCCGCGAACCGCCCGGCCTACGGCCTGGTCGCCTCGCTGTCCGCCGAGCCGGACGGCCTGTACGCCGAGCCGACGCGGGTGGACCCCGAATTCGCCGAGCTCGTCAAGACCGGCCGCTTTCCCAAGATTTCCGCGAGCCTGTATCCCCCGGACAACCCGTCCAACCCGACGCCGGGCCGCTGGCATCTGCGCCACGTCGGATTCCTCGGCGCCCAGCCGCCCGCGGTCAAGGGTCTGAAGCCGATCGAGTTCGCCGCCGGCGACGATCCGGCGGCGGCGGTGGATATCGAGATCGATTTCGCGGAGGGCGCCGGGCCTCGGCCGCACGTCTTCGGCGGCCTGGCCAGGATGCTGCGCGGGCTGCGGGAGTGGATCGTGAGCAACCACGACGTCGAGACGGCCGACAGGCTGATCGGCAACCACGACATCGAGGCGCTGTCCGCCGAAGAGGCGCGAATGAGAAAAGCCGCCGCGGCCGCGATGCGCGCGAGCGACTACGCCGATCCCGCCGCGGACCCCGCAGCCGGCGGCTGCGAATCAGAAGCTACAGAAACAGGAGGCCCCGAGATGGGCGACAAAACCACAGAGCAATTGCAGGCCGAACTCGCCGAGGCGAAGGCCGAGAACGAGCGGCTCGCGCGGGCCGCCGGCCGCGCATCGGTCGACAGGGACGTCGCCGATCTGGCCGAGTCCACCGGCAACGTCACCGACGCCGAGCGGCCCGTGATCGCCGCGATACTGGCGGTGCTGCCGGACGGCGAGGACGCCGCCAGCGCCGACTTCGCCGAGGGCGACGACGGCGCGAAACTGTCGCCGAGGGCCGGCGCCCTGGCGGTGCTGAAGAGTATCGCCGGGCGGGCCAAAAACCGCGCCGGCAAGCCGCCGATCGCCGGCGAGATCGCGGGCGCGGACCGCGGCGAGCCGCCCGTCAACCTCGCCGAAACGCCGCTCGACGCCGAGGCCCAGCGGAAAATCGCCAGAATCATGCGGGCCGAAAACCTGACCTTCGGCGCCGCGCTCAACAAGGCGCTCGGCGGCTGAGGTCGCCACCACCAGCCAACCGGAAAAAAATCATGAACCAAGACACCACGCACCCCATCCTGACGCTCAGCATCAAGCTGGCCGCGGAAACGAAAGAGAATATCCTGGTCGACGAGAGCGGCGCGATCGTCGGCGCCGAGAAAAACGCGCTCGGCCCCACCGTCACCGCCGGCAAGAAGGGCGAATACGTGCCTGTAGCGGCGCTCGGCGTGGCGACCTGTGTCGCCGCCGCCGCGGTCGCGAAGGGCGACCTGCTCAAGGCGGCGGCCGACGGCGAGGTCACCAAGGCGGTCGGTAGCGACGCCTTCGGCGATCAGTCATACGTCGGCCGCGCGCTGACGGCGGCCAAGGCCAACAAGACGCTCGCCGTCTTGCTGATTCCCAATTAGACCGAACAACCAAAGGTACCGCAGCTATGAGATTCGAGAGCTTGCCGCGAGGCGTGATCGATCTGTCCGAAACCGCCGACTTCGCCTCCTCGACCGCCGACGCGCGCGCCGGCGAAAACCCGATCCTGACCGCCGTCATGCGCGGATACAGCAACTCCATGCACGTCCGCAAGTATCTGTTCCCCGCCGTGCCGGTGCAGGCGCGCGGCGGCAAGATCATCCAGTTCGGGGTCGAGGCGCTCCAGAAGCGCGACCTCGTTCGCGCCGGCGGCGCCGAGATGCAGTTCCTGCAGTTCGGGTACGAGGGCTCCGCGTTCGCGCTCGACCAGCGCGCGCTCGGTGTCCTGATGCCGCGGGAGATCCAGGAGGAGGCTATGACGGCCGCGCAGATCGACATGGCGTCGGCCGGCGTGCGCATGGCCCGCGAGGTGGTCGAGCTGCAGCTGGAAATCCAGGCGGCGGACCTGGCCACCGACTCCAGTAACTACAGCGGCTCGCACACCGTGGCGCTGTCCTCCAGCAACCAATGGAGCCACAAGGACTCCAAGCCAGCGAAGGCGGTCGAGGAGGCGAAGCAGAAGATCAAGGACGCCACGCTGCGGATCCCCAACACCATGGTCGTGGGCGGCAAGGTGTATCGCGCGCTGCGCAACAACCCGGACGTCATCGAGCGTCTGAAGCACACGCCCCGCGCGCGCCAGGCGAGCCCGGTGACGAAGCAGGAGCTCGCGGAATATTTCGACGTGGAACACTTCGTCGTCGGCGAGGCTGGCTACGGCGCCGCCGGCGCGTTCGTCGAGTGCTGGGGCAACAACGCCGTGCTGGCGTTCACTGAGCTCGGCTCCCCGGCGATGCCCATGCCGAGCTTCGGCTATTGCTACACGCTCGAGGGCTACCCGCGCGTCGAGCCGGCTTTCAGGCTCGATACACGCCGCAGCATGGTCTTCCCGGCCGTGTCCGAGGAGAGACAGGTGATCGCGGGCAAGGACGCCGGCTACCTGTTCCGCACGGTGGCCGCCTAGTAATCCGCGGCAACAACACGCAGCGACCTGGAGGGCGCGATGGAAAATCCGATTATAGAGTTTGAAGTGCTGGAGCCCGTGGAGCGTGACGGGGTCCGGTACGAGCCCGACCGCGACGGCAATACCTGCCTGATCGCCATGACCGCGCAGGAAGCCCGCCAGCTCGTCGAGATCGGCGCGATCCGCGCGATCCGCGAGGCCGACGACCCGCCGCTCTCTCCCTCCCCGGGCGGCGGCGAGGCTGCCCGCGAGGCCGCGATCGCCGCCGCGATTTCCGCCCTGAACCGGGCCGACGCCTCCTTTTTTACCGCCGCCGGCAAGCCGACGCTCGCCGCGCTGCGCGACGCCGGCGCCCCGGCCGACGTTACGGCCACCGAGCGCGACGCCGCTTGGTCCGCCGCTGGCTAGGACCGTGCGCTTCGAGTCCTACGCGGGCCACGGCGACCTTTTCGACCGCGTATCCCGCGACGACCTCGCCGAGCGCGCCGCGCCGGACGACCACGACGTGACGGGCGACGCCCTGCGCGCCTATGTGGCGGGCACCTACAGCGGCGCCGAACTGCACGCCCTGCGCAAGCCGGGATCGGAAATCTCCGAAGACGATTTCGAGGCCGCGTGCGCCCGCGCCGCCGAGCGCGTCGCCGCCGCCCTGGCCGACGCGTCGGCCCGGGTCCGGGGCTATCTGGCCGCGCGCTATCCGGCCCTGGCGCCGCCGACGCTGGACAGCTCCGCCGCGGACGGCGGAGCGATCCGATCGGGCGCGGACGGGCTGTTGCTCGGCCTGACCGCCGACGTTTTCCTGGCCGCCTTTTTCGGCGGCGACGAGTATCTCGAGCGCAACCGCCTCGCGCTGCGCTACCTGCAATCGGTCGCCGAGGGCCGCGTCGACCTTTCCGCCGCGGCCGCCGCGGACGGCGACGGCGAAGCGGACGCCGGCGGAGCCGCGAATCTGGCCGCGGCCGCCGCGCCCGCCGAGCGCTTCGGCGAGACGTCGCTGTCCGGCTACCTCGAGGGCGTCTGATGCGGATCGCGACCTGGATCGACCGGCTGCGGGAGCGGGTCGACGGCCTGGACGCGCACGGCGCGGCCGAGTTCGGCGCGATCGCGTCGGACCACCGGCGCGACGCGATGTATGTGATCCCCCTCGGCGAGACGGCGGCCGCCCCGGCCTCGGCGGACGAGGCGCGGCAGATCGGCCGGGCGCGGGTGGGCGTCGTGTTCGGCGTGTCCCACGCGCGGCCCCGCGGCGGCGGCGCGGTCACCGAAATCGAGGACGCGCGGGAGCGCGCGCAGCGCGCGCTGATCGGCTGGACGCCGCCCGGCGCGTGGGGTCCGGCGCGCCTGCTCTCCGGCCGGCTGTTGAGCATGCAGGAGACCACCCTCTGGTGGCAGGACGAATACGAGGTCGAGGTTCGCATCGACGGCGGCGCCCCCGAGATCAGTACCCGCAGTCGCGTCTACTACGTCCGTTCCCGCGGCAAGCCGTCCGCGCCCGGGGGTTCGTGTTGGGAAGACTGGGACAGCCCGGGCGGCATGTGGTCGCTGGCGACCCCCGGAGCGACCTCGGGAAAACCAGTCTGGCGCGTCAAGCTGACGCAATATTTCGCCGCGGCGCGGGCATGGCAGAGCGAGAGCACCTGGGAGCGCAACGAGTGGTCCCAGGTCAAGCTACACGAGGAGGCCGGCAATGGCTAGACGAAAAATCGACGAGACGACGGAGCCGCCGGCCCGGGAGCGGGAGGACGACCTGCCCTGGCCGACGAGCGGCGGCACATTCATTCGGGATCCGGAGACCGGCGAGCTGACGCCGGCGGAAGAGGAGAAGGAAAATGAAGAGATATCGTAACCGGCTCGTGCTGGCCAAGATCGAGAGCGTCGCGGGAACCGCGGAGAAGCTCGCGGCCGCCGACGCGATCCTGTGCTCCGAGGTGTCGCTGACGCCGCTCGTCGCGGACGCGGTCGGAAGGGAGGTGGTGCGTCCGTTTTTCGGGTCCCACCAGCAGTTGCCCGCCCGCGCCCACGCGACGGTCCAGATGACGGTCGAGCTGGCCGGGTCCGGGACCAAGGGCCTCGCTCCGCCCTGGGGAAAGCTGCTGCAGGCGTGCGGGATGGCCGAGACGACGTCGAAGTCCACCTCCGTGGCGTACACGCCGGTCAGCGCCGGCGAGAAGACGATAACGCTCGCGGTCAACATCTCCGGGGTCCAGCAGACGCTGGCGGGCTGCCGCGGCACCTTCTCGCTGAACCTGGCCGCGGGCGCCGTGCCGACGCTGCAGTTCACGTTTACCGGCCTCTACGCCGACCCGACCGACGTCGCGGCGGTCGCGCCGAACTACGGCTCGTGGAAGGACCCGCTGGTGATCAACAAGACCAACACGCCGACCTTCTCGCTGGCGGGCGCGACCGATCTGGCGCTGTCCGACTTCAATTTGGGCCAGGGCAACGAGGTGGGGTATCGCGAGCCGGTGGCGGGCAACCCGGAGGTGATCATTTTTGATCGGCAGCCGAGCGGCCAGGTCACCGTGCTGGCCCCGGCCATCTCCGGCGCCAACCTGGTGAAGAAGGCGAAGGAAGGAGGCACGAACGTGCTGCAGATCGTGCACGGCAAGGACGACGGCAAAAAAGTCCAGATCGACATGCCCAAGGTCGCCCTGAACTCTCCGACCTACGGCGAGAGCGAGGGGATTTGGACGATCCAGGCGAACTACCAGCCGCTGCCGAGCGCCGCCGCCGGAAACGACGAATTCAAGATCACGAACCTGTAGGAGGAGACGATGTTCAAGCTGCCGCGAGAGGACGAGACATTTCCGACGCGCTGCGTCATCGAGGCGCCGGCGGGCGAGGGGTCGGAGGAGTGCGAGATCACGGTGCATTTCCGGATCCTGCCGGCGCGGCGATTCGCCGAGCTCGCGCGGGAGGGCGACGACGCCCTGCTGGCCGAGCTGATCGGCGGCTGGAACTACGTGTGCGACGCCGAGGGCGAGCCGCTGTCCTGCACCGCGGCGAACGTCGCGGCGGCGGCGGAGCTGCCCTATTTCACGCTCGGCGTGATCCGGGGATACCAGGACCGCTTCGCTCCGGTAAAAAACTACAAGGGGCCGCTCGGCTTCTGATCGCTGACCGGGGGTCGGCGGACGAGGACGCCGCGGCCTTCGGCATGCCCGCGCCGCCCGCGGACGGGAATTCGGGCGGCCCCTATCCGGTGATCCGGGAAAACTGGGACGCGGTGCGGCTGCTGCTGGCGTCGCAGTCCCAATGGCGCCGCGGGCCGTCGGGCCATATCGTCGGGCTCGATTACGCGGGATGCCGCGCGGCGGCGAAGGGGGCGGGCATTGGCTGGCGGAAGAATTTCGAGAAGCTGCGGATCGCCGAGGCGGTCGTGCTGGAAGAGGTGGACCGGCGTTGAAGCCGACGGTCGTCAGAGGGCGCGCAGAATGAGAGCCATCAGGAGCCATCCGGCGGCGAAGGCCGCCGCCAGGCAGCCGGCGACTATCGCCGCGCCCAGGAAAAACTCGATCGCCCAGACCGCCACGCCTATCGCGGCCCCGGCGAGACAGATCGCGGACGCCGCGAGCAAAAGCCACGTGCCCGGCTCGATCCCGATATCGCCCGGCTCGATCCTGTACCTGTCCGCCCATTCGTCGCGCATGGGCTCACTCTACCCGATACGGCGAGCGATGTCATGGTCCACGATGTGAATCTCGGCGTCCGGCTGGACGTCAAGGGCGGAAAGCGCGCGCGGGACGAATTCCAGCGACTCGACGGGGGCGTTGACAAGACTTCGCGCAGTTTCGCCGCCGGCGCGCGCGGCGCCGACCGCTACAACCGCGCCCAGGCGGACATGGAGAGGCAGGTGCGGTCGACGGGCCGCTCTTTTCTGGCCGCCCACGGGCATCACCTAAAGTATCTCGGCGGTCTCGCGTCCACCGCCGCGCTGGTGCAATTCGCCCGCTCGAGCAATCGGGCGGGGCTGGCGCTGGAGGAGGCGTCTCAACGATTCGCGGCGGCGACGGACAGCGGCGTGGCGGCCGCGGCGGAAATGGCCGCCATGCGCGCCGAAGCCGATCGGCTGGCGCTCGAAATCGAATCGCTGCAGCGTCCGTATTCGGGATTTCTGGTCGCCTTGAAGGACACGCCGCTGAAGGGCCAGGCCGCCCGCGACGTGCTGACCGGCATCGGCACCGCCGCGCGGGTGCTGTCGCTGTCCGCCGAAGACCTGCGCGGCGTCTTCACCGCTTTGGAGCAGATCGTCAGCAAGGGCACCGTGTCCGCGGAGGAGCTGCGCGGGCAGCTCGGGGAGCGGCTGCCCGGCGCCTTCCAGGCCGCGGCCCGGAGCATTGGCGTCACCGAGGCGGCTCTCGACGACATGCTCCGGAAAGGCGAGTTGGCGGCGACCGATCTCCTCCCGGCCCTGGCGGCCGAACTTCAGCGAACCTTCGGCCCGAGCCTGGATTCCGCCCTGGACGGCAACGTCGCGGCCCTGGCCGAATTCAACAACGCGGCGCTGGGCTTCCGCGAGGCGCTGTCCGAAATTACCCTGGATCTGGAGGTCGGCTTCAAGGGCGCCGCCACGCCCGCGCTACGGCTTCTGGCGGACAACCTGGAAGATGTGTCGGCGGTCGCGGGCGGCGCCGCGGCGGGCGCGTTGGCACTCTGGGCAGGCCGCGCGGTGGCCGGCGCGGTCGCGGCAAACCGGGCCGCGCTGGCGACCGCGGTCCTGTCCGCGCGGCTCCTGGCATTCGCGGGTCCGGCGGCGGCCGGAGCGCTCGCGTGGAGAGGCCTGCTGGCGGCCCTGGCTCCGCTGGCGGGTCCGGCGGGCCTGGCGATCCTCGCCGCCGGCGGCGTCGCCACGCTCACCCAAAATCTGATTTCGTCTCGCGCCGCCGCCCGCGACGCGGCGCTGGGAATCGACGAGTACACCCAGTCGCTCTCGCGGCTCACATTGGCCGAAGCGATCGACGAAACCGACGATCTGATCGAGCAGATCGAAAGAGGCGAACGAAAGCTGTCGCAGCTTGAGGGCAATCTGGAGAGGTCGCGCCGACTGTCCGATCGGCAGCGGCCGCGCAGAGGCTTATCCGCGCCCGAAGAGCTCGAGGTAGAAATCTTCGACCTCGAACGATTGCTGCAGCGATACGGCGAGCGCTTGGAGGCGCTTCAGGAGTTCAGGCGGCGGCTCGTGAGCGGCGAAGACCCGACCGCGAACGCTCACGACGACCCGACCGCGAACGCTCGCGACGACCCGCCCGCTTCGTCCGTCGACAAGGAGATCGAGAGGATAACCGCCCGCCTGCGCGCGCGATACCTGGCGACCGAGGAGGGAGTCAGGGAGAACTACCGGCGCGAGCGGTTCCTGCTGCAGACCTTGTACGGCGAAAGGTCCGATGCCGTGGCCGCCCTCGAGGCCGAATACGACGAGAAGATAGCCGCGTTCGGCGAAGAGCGCGCCCGCGCGGAGGCCGACGCCGCGGCCGAGCGCGCCGAGGCGCTGCTGCAGTCCGGCATCCCGTCGCTCGAAAAACTCGCGGCCGCCAACGACGAACTCGCGGGATCCACGATCCGGTCCCGCTCGGCGCTCGAGCGCGAGCGCCGCGAGCGGGAGCTCGGCATACAGATCAGGGACGCCTACGCCGACGCGACCGACGTGGTCGTCGAGAGGCTCGTCGAGGAGCACCTGCGCACGGACGACCTGCTCCGCTCCCAGGAGCTTCAGCTCGAACTGCTGGCGCGCTACGGCCCGGCGATGGTCGACTACTCGGATCGCCTGGCGGCGGCCAACGAGCTGCTGGAGTCCGGGGCGCTGTCCGCCGGGCAGTACGCCCGCGCCGTCGCGGAGATCAACATCGCGGCGGGCGAAGGCGGTTTCGCCGACGGATGGATCGCCGAGATCGAGCGCGTCCGCGAAGCCTCGAAAAACGCCGGCGCGGATATCGGCGCGTCCTTCGCCGCCGCCTTCGGCCCGGACGGCGCCCTCGCGACGGGCCTGGCGGATT
The DNA here is from genome assembly GCA_022825195.1 of Alphaproteobacteria bacterium. GTDB lineage: Bacteria > Pseudomonadota > Alphaproteobacteria > Bin95 > Bin95 > Bin95. The sequence continues at coordinate 303 of JAJDYL010000095.1, read as the reverse complement.
CGACCGCCCGCATGCTCGTGTTCGGCGAGAGCTCGCGCGTGACCTTCGACGGCGTCCTGCGCCAGGCGCTGTCGGGATTCATCGCGCAGATGATCCAGATGGGCATCCAGTGGTTGCTGCTGAACACCGTATTCCGCGCCACGCAGAAGACCGGCGACGCGTCCGATCTCGCCCGCGTCACGGCGCAGACCCAGGCCACGTCGTTCCTCGCCGCCCAGCAGGCTTTCGCCTCGACGGCCGCCATCCCCGTCGTGGGCCCGGCGCTCGCGCCCGGCGCGGCCGCGGCCGCGCTGGGGGAGGGGT
>JAJDYL010000168.1 GCA_022825195.1 Alphaproteobacteria bacterium | reverse complement strand
GCGACGGAGCCGAACCCGAAATCCGGCGGCGTGCTGCGCTACGGCATCACCATGCGTCCGCCGCATCTCGACTTCCACCAGTCGGGCACGATCAACAATCTCGGCAGTCAGGCCTGCATGTACGACAACCTGATCCGCCATGACCCCCGCGACAGCGGACAGTCGATCATTCCCGACCTTGCCCACAGCTGGGAGATCTCGAAAGACGGCAAGACCTACACCTTCTTCCTGCGCAAGGGCGTGCTTTTCTCCGACGGCGCCGAACTCACGTCCGCGGATGTGAAGGCCACCTTCGACCGCATCACCAAGCCGCCCGAGGGCATCAACATTCCGCGCAGCGCGCTGTTCACCTCGGTCGATGAGGTTACCGCGCCCGACAAGCACACCGTCCAGTTCAAGCTGTCCGCGCCCAGGCCGCCGGCCTTCATCATGGGCGCGATCTCCAGCGGCTGGAACGGCATCGTCAGGAAGAAGACGCTCGAGGACAACAACTACAATCTGCGCAAGACCCTCGACGTCCCCGGCACCGGTCCGTTCCGCAGCGTCCGGCGCGTCGAGCAGGAAATCTGGGTGATGCAGAAGAACCCGGACTACTGGATGGAAGGGCTGCCCTATCTCGACGGCATCGAGTTCTACCACGGCCTGCCGTTCTCGCCGGAGCTCGGCTCGGCCTTCCTGGCCGGGCGGACGGATTACGCCCGGCTGATCGACCCGGTCACGCGCAGGGAAGCCGACAGCCGCGACGACATGACGGCGACCGACTACTACCAGAGCGTCATCCAGGCGGTCTGGCTCAATGCCGACCGCGAGCCGTTCAACGACCCGAGGGTGCGCCGGGCCATGCACCTGGTCTTCGACCGCCCGGTGCTCGTCGAGGCCGTCAAGGACGTGGCGCCGATGCTGGTCGGCGGCTTCATCTATCCGTTCTCGGATGTGGCGACGCCGACGGAGGAGCTTACCAAGCGCGTCGGCTACCAGCCGGATACGACGGCCTCCATCAAGGAAGCCAGGGGGCTGCTGGAGGCCGCCGGCCACGGCGGCGGCCTCAAGGGGCTCGACTTCGTGGTGCGCGACGTGGCGACCTTCAAGATCTGGTCGCAGGCGGTCCAGGCGATGCTGGCGCAGGCGCTCAACATCGAGTGCGAACTGCGCACCGTGGTGGAGTCGGTCTGGTTCGACGACACCAACAACGGCAAGTTCGACCTTTCGGTCGGCGCCATCGTCTCGACCCTGATCGACCCGTCGGACTACTTCAACACCTGGTACGGCCCGAACGGCCCGCAGAACTACTCGCAGTGGGAAGACCCGCGCTTCACCGAGCTGCTGGCCACCATCGACAACGAGGTCGATCCGGTGAAGCGGCAGGAAGCGATCACCGCGGCCGAAATGGTGATGGAGGAGAACCCGCCGGTGCTCCCGATCTGCTGGGAGAAGATCAACGACGGCTGGTACAACTACGTCAAGGGCCACAACCCCTACAACTATTTCGGCCTCTACGATGTCGGACGGTTCGACACGTTCTGGCTCGACAAATAGTCCCTGCCGGACGGTCCGCCGTGGCCGTTCCGGAACGATGCAAGCCCGCGCCTTCCCGGCGCGGGCTTCTTTCTTGAGGAGGCGGCGGGCGCGGCGGTGCCCCATCTCGTGATCTTTCTCGGGCTCTGCCTGCTCGGCCTCCTCGTGGGCTGCATCCTTGTTTAGGCGCTGCTGGCTTCCGGCGGCGGCGCTTCTCGCGGCGGCGTGCCAGCCCCTGCCGTTGGTCATGGAGCGCAGCAAGGAAAGCGCCTTGCTGGCGCTTCCGGACAGTGTGGGCGTGGAGGTCGGGCGGATCGAGGGAGCGCCGCCCGAACTCGAAGAGCGGTTGCGGCAGGAGCTGGAAGGCGCGCTGCAGCGCCGCGGGCTGCCTGCGAGCCGGCGAGGCAACCTGTTGAGTTACCGGCTCGCCGGGCGGGTCGGGAGTGCGGCGGCGGCAGGAGGGCACGGTCCGGCCCGGATCGACTGGGCGCTTCATGCCTGGGACGGCAGGCTTGCCGCGCGCTTCGAACAGCGGGTCGGGGGCGGCGGCGCGCACGAGCTGACGACACGCCTCGAAGAGCTGGCGGACGGTATCGCCCGGCAAGTCCGGGCCGACCCGCCTGTCGAGGGCGCGCCGGTCCGGTTGATGATTTCCGTGGCGCCGATGTCCGGGGTTTCCGCCGAAGCGGCCGCTCCGCTCGTGCGGGCGCTCGAGGCGGCGCTTTCCAGTGGGGGTCTGGATGTCGTGCCGCCTGCGGCGCCGAGCCACATTCATGTCTTCGGCGATGCACAGGCCGGTCCCGTCCAAGCGGGCCTCCGGGAGTTGCGGCTTGCTTGGTCCGTGGTCTGGTCGGACGGGCAGGAACTCGGCAGGGTGGACCAGGCCAATGCCGTGCCGGCCGAATGGCTGGAGGGCGCATGGACCTCCATTGCCGCCGCCGCTGCCGAAGGGACGGCCGAGGGAGTTTTCGAGCTCGTGTTCAAGGCGCAGCAGGAGCTTCGGCCGACGGGTGGAGAAGGGGAGCGTACCCTGCGCTGAGCACCCGGAGGGCGGAAGGCGGCGTCAACACCTCGACCGCGCCGGCGGGCCGGTCGATGATCGCATCGTAGCCCGCCGGTGTGTAGCGCAGCAGCCGCCCGCTCCTGACCAGCCAGGCGGCCCCGCCCCGGTTCACGAATGCGCCGTCGGGGAGCGATTCGGCGTGCCGTCGCCGGGTTCGCTGGCGGAGCCCGTCGAGCCGTTCGGCATGCAACACCGTGTCCATCTCTCCGGCCCGCGGGCGGCCGCCCCAGCAGGCGGCGTAGGCGTTGGCGGCCTCGCGCCGGCATTCGAAGCAGGGCCGGTGCCCGGCCGCGAACGCCACCGCCTCGTCGAGAAAGAAGAGCTCCGTATATCGCCCCGGCGCCATGACCTGCCGTTTCCTGCCGCGGAATTCGGTGAGGCAGCAGATCCAGGCCTTGTGCGTCCAGCGCCGCCTGCCGAGCTTCCGGCGCCCGTCGTGCAGGATGCCGCGATTGCCCATCAGCAACCCGCGCCCGGGCGCGGCAACGATGTCTGCGAATGGCGTCACGCGGTTCTGGAGTGTCATGAGGAGGCCTCTCTCATCCCGTCCCGGTTTGCGTCCGGTATGCCTTTGGTGCCCGCCGCCAATGCCGGGGCGGCCGGGAGACCGGCGGAAGTGTCGGGATATGTCATGGGATGTCATGTTTTGTCATGGGGCCGGTCTCCGCCCCGGCCGTTTGCGCCGGTCCATGGTCCCGGACACCCGGTTGCCGGAGGAGCGTGCCTCTCCCGCGCATAATGCGCGCGCGTTTCGCGGCGGCGCGCGTGCGCCCGCGTGCGCGAGGCGGCGGACAGGACCCCTGCCGAAGTGTCATGAAATGTCATGCGGCCCTGCGGAAATGTCATGGTCTGTCATGCTCCTGCCTGCCGTCCCCGCCTCCGCGGGCCCGT
>JAJDYL010000137.1 GCA_022825195.1 Alphaproteobacteria bacterium | reverse complement strand
CCGTGGCCAAGCGTGCGCTTCGCCGTCACTACCCGAGGTAGGAGCCGGATGCGTTAGCGCGCACGTCCGGATCTGTGCGGGGGGCGCCGGGAAACCGGCGTCCCTACCGCGACCGCCGGTCTCCCGGCCGCTGCCCCGGCCCCGGCGGCTACCGCATGCGCACACCTCGTCCCGGCCCGTATCGGGCGCGCCCGCTGGCCTGGCCATGGCGCGTTCCGCGCTCCTTTCCTCGTCCTCACGCCCCCTTTGTCACCCCGGCCCCCGAGCCGGGGTGACAGCTTGAGGGGGCGCCGGGTGACAGTTGCGGGCCATGCGGTGCGAAGCCAACGCCGGAGATGTGTGCATGCGGCAGGGCCCCAACCGGGGGCGATGCTGCCGGAGCGCGTGCGCCCCCGCCGCCTCGCGCGCGGGCGCACACGCGCGCCGCCGCGAAACGCGCGCGCATTATGCGCGGGAGAGGAACGCTCCTCCGGCAACGGCGGCGTCCGGGACCGTGGACCGACAAGGAGGGTGCGATGCCTTGCGAACGACCGGGGCGGAGGCCGGCGCTATGCCGGAGCGGGCCGGCGACTATGCGCCCTGCGCATGGAGAACAGGACAAAACATGACATTTCATGACATTCCCGGCATGTCCCCGCGGCCGCTCGACGGGGCAGCCGGGCCGAACGGCGCGTCAGGGAGCGGTCCGGAGAAGTCCGGGGCCGTCCGCCGTCCAGAGGCCCGCATCCCCGCCCAGGGCCCGGCGCAGCGCCCAGGCAAGGCAGTAGTTGGACGACAGCACGGGCCTGCCGATCCGGTCCGCCGCGGGCGCCAGCGCGGCCAGCGTGGGCATGCCGGTGCCGCTCATCAGCAGCGCCTCGGCGGCGTCGGACACACCGCCCTCCAGCGCAGCCAGGGCGTCCGCGCTCCGAAGGCCGTAAATCCGGCGCGTGTCCTCGGACCGGATGTCGATGGACATGACCTGGACGACGGAAAGCCCCGCAGCCCGCCAGAATGCGACCCCTGCATCGACGATGTCGGCCGGATAGGGCGCCAGCAGCGCGACGCGCTCGACGCCGAGCGCCTGCAAGGCGTCGACGATCGCCTGCGCGGCGGTGACGAACGGGCAGCCGAGCCGCGCTTCCGCTTCGGCGACGATTTCCGCCTCGCGTTCCGCGCCGACCAGGTAGGAGGACCCGGTGCAGGCGAAGCCGTAAACGTCCGGGCGCAGCACATCGTAGCTGTCCAGCGTGCGGTCGAGCCCGTCATAATAGTCGATCAACCGCTCGACGGAGGTCGGAGCGCGGCTCACCAGGCGGCTTGTCAGCATTTCGACATCGCGCGGCAGGAGCCGGCGCATCTCCGCCTCGACCGTCGGGTTCGCCTGCGGCACGCCGATCCCGGCCCAGCCGCCCGGCCCGTATTCGCGATCCATCCGGTCCATCCCGTTGCCTCGAAGCCGCTGCGGGCCGCCGGTTCAGATGTCCAGAGAGGTTTCCCGCTCCCAGTCGCTCAGATGGCGGGAGTAGGCGTCCCATTCCTGCATCTTCAGCTTCACATAGGCGGAGGAGAATTCCGCGCCGAGCGCGTCCTTCAAAACTGCGTTGCGGTCGAAGGCGCGGACCGCGTCGAGCAGGTAGTTCGGCAGCCGCCTGACCCGGCGCCTGTGGCCCTCGGCATACATGTCGAGATCGCTTCGCCTGCCCGGATCGCGCTCGTTCCCGATTCCGTCGAGGCCCGCCGCCAGACAGGCCGCCTGCAGCAGATAGGGATTGGCCGCGCCGTCGGCGAGCCGGAGTTCGAAACGTCCTTCGTCGGGAATGCGCACCATGTGGGTGCGGTTGTTGCCGGTCCAGGTCACGGTGTTGGGCGACCATGTGGCGCCCGAGGAGGTGACCGGGGCGTTGATGCGCTTGTAGGAGTTCACGATCGGATTGGTGATCGCGCAAAGCCCCTCGGCGTGGTGGAGCACGCCGCCGAGGAAATGCAGGGCGAGTTCCGAGAGGCCGAGCTCCGCATCCGGATCGTGGAACAAATTGGTCCGCCCGTCCGTATCCCAGACCGATACATGCGCGTGGCAACCGTTGCCGGTCAGGCTGAGGAACGGCTTCGGCATGAAGGTCGCGCGCAGCCCGTGTTTCTCGGCGATGGATTTCACCATGAACTTGAAGAAGGCGTGCCGGTCGGCCGTGACGAGGACATCGTCATAGTCCCAGTTCATCTCGAACTGGCCGTTGGCGTCCTCATGGTCGTTCTGGTACGGGCCCCAGCCGAGCGCGAGCATGGCGTCGCAGATCTCGGACACGACATCGAAGCGGCGCATCAGCGCCTGCTGGTCGTAGCAGGGCTTCGCGTCGATATCGCGCGGGTCCGAGATACCGGCGCCGTCGGCGTCGATCAGATGGTATTCGGCCTCGACGCCGGACTTCATCCGCAGCCCCTCGGCGGCGGCCCGGGCGACAAGGTTCTTCAGGACGACCCGCGGCGCCTGCTCGACCGGCCGGCCGTCCATGACGAGGTCCCCGGCGACCCATGCCACCTCCGGCCGCCAGGGAAGCTGGATGACGCTTGCGGTATCGGGGACGGCCAGCATGTCGGGATGGGCCGGCGTCATGTCGAGATAGGTGGCGAAGCCCGCAAATCCCGCTCCCGCCTCCTCCATGTCCGGCGCGGCGGCCGCAGGGACCAGCTTGGAGCGCTGCATGCCGCGAATGTCGGTGAAGTTGAAGAGGAAATACCTGACACCGTTCGCTTTCGCGAAGGCTTCCAATTTGCCGGTCATGGTCATCCTTTCGGGTCTAACAGGGGGCCGCGGTCGTCAGGGCCACAGGGCGTCCAGCGGGAAGGTCACCGCCTCGAACGACGGGAGGGACACCGGTTCGTCGTTCTGCGCCGAGCCGGCCGGTGTCCAGTCGCCTCCATGCAGGGCGAACGCCTCCAGCGCCCTTGCCGCCGGATCGACGAACCAGAGATGGTGGACGCCCTCCCGTGCATAGATCGGGCGTTTCTCCTCCAGATCGAAGGTTCGCGTCGAGGGAGAGAGAATCTCGCACACCCAGTCCGGCGCGAGGGTGAAATAAGGCGTATCGGGGTAATCCGGCATCCGTTCGCGGCGCCAGCCGGCAAGGTCGGGCACAAGGATATCCTCGCCGAAATGGAGTTCCGGCTCATCGACGATCCACCAGCCGCCCGGTCCGCCCCGGCCCTTCTGGAACGGGCTGACCAGCTCGTCGCCGAGCGACGATCCCGCCAGCGCGTGCCGGCTGGCAGGCCTCGGCTGCAGGTGCAGCGCGCCCTGGACAACTTCCGCCACCATATGCGGCGGCGCATCGAGCACATCCCGATAGCTCGCCTTTCGAGCCGGGACCCGCCGCCGCAACGCCCGCCGCGCACTCATGCCGTCCTCTCCGGTCGCCAATCGCACCATGCTACGACCGCCCGGCATTCCTGTCACGATCGCGCGCCGTCAGGGCCGGCCCGGAATCCAGTCGGTCCCCGCCAGCGGAACCCGCGCCATCGCCGCCGCCTCGACGGTGAGGGCGACCAGGTCCTCGGGCTCCAGATTGTGGACATGGCTCTTGCCGCAGGCCCGCGCGAGCGTCTGGCACTCCATCGTCAAGGTCGACAGGTAGTTGCGCACCCGCCGACCGCCTTCTTCCGGGTCGAGCCTCGCCTCGAGAACCGGGTCCTGCGTGGTGACGCCGACGGGACAGCGTCCCGTCTGGCACAGGTTGCAGGCGCCGGGCCTCGTGCCGAGCGCCTCATAGTCCTCCAGATAGAGCGGCGCGTTGCAGTTGAGCGCCATCAGCGCCGCCATGCCGATCGAGACGGCGTCGGCCCCGAGCGCCAGCGCCTTGGCGACATCGGCGCCCGTGCGGATGCCGCCCGACACGATGAGCTGCACCTGGCGGTGGACCCCCAATTCCTTGAGCGCGTCCACGGCAAGCCGGACCGCGGGGAGCGTCGGAATGCCGACATCCTCGATGAAGACTTCCTGGGTGGCGGCCGTGCCGCCCTGCATGCCGTCCACCACCACGGCGTCCGCGCCGGCCTTGACCGCAAGCGCCACGTCGTACTGGGTCCGGGTGGCGCCGACCTTCACATAGACCGGCTTCTCCCAGTTCGTGATCTCGCGCAGTTCCTGAATCTTGATCGTAAGGTCGTCGGGTCCGGTCCAGTCGGGATGCCGGCAGGCGCTGCGCTGGTCGATGCCGGCCGGCAGGGTCCGCATTCCCGCCACCCGCTCCGTCACCTTCTGGCCGAGCAGCATGCCGCCGCCGCCCGGCTTGGCGCCCTGGCCGACAACCACCTCGATGGCGTCGGCCAGGCGGAGATGGTCCGGGTCCATGCCGTAGCGCGACGGCAGGACCTGGTAGACGAGGGTCTGCGAGGCTTCGCGCTCCTCCATCGTCATGCCGCCGTCGCCGGTGGTCGTGCTGGTGCCCATCGCGCTCGCGCCGAGGCCGAGGGCCTGCTTGGCATTGGCGCTCAGCGCGCCGAAGCTCATGCCGGCGATGGTGATCGGAATCCTGAGTTCCACCGGCTTCGACGCAAAGCGGGCGCCGATGGTCACATCGGTGTCGCAACGCTCCCGGTAGCCCTCCAGCGGGTAGCGCGAGACGGAAGCCCCGAGGAACACGAGGTCGTCGAAGGACGGCACGGACCGCCACGCGCCGGAACCCCTTATGTAGTAGAGGCCCTGGTCGGCCGCGCGATGTATCTCGGAGATGACATGCGGCGGAAAGGAAGCCCAGGAGCGCGCCGGTCGGTCGCCAGACATGATGCCGCCTCCCTAATAGGCCGCCGCGTTGTCGACGCGGAAATTGTACAGCTGGCGGGCCGAACCGTAACGGCGGAACCCGCTTGCATCGGCCGCCACGCCGGCCCGTTCCAGCAGCGCCTGCAACTCGTCGGCGGCCCGCTCGTCCATATCCTTCTCGACGCAATCCGCCCCGAGGCTCTCGACGCCGCCCCGGACGAAGATTTCGGCTTCATAGATCGAGTCGCCGAGATAGGCCCCGGCATCGCCGCAGACCACCAGCCGGCCGGCCTGCGCCATGAAGGCGGACATGTGCCCGATGGAGCCTCCCACCACGATATCGATGCCCTTCATGGTGATGCCGCAGCGGGCGCTGGCACTGCCCTCGATCACCAGGAGCCCGCCCCGGCCGCTTGCCCCGGCCGACTGGCTGGTGTCTCCCGTCACCCGGACCGTGCCGGACATCAGGTTTTCGGCAACGCCCGTGCCGGCGTTCCCCTCCACCGTCACATCCGCCTCCCGGTTCATCCCGGCGCAGTAGTAGCCCACATGGCCGCGAATCCGGACATCCATCGACTCCGTAAGCCCGACGGCCAGCGCATGGCGGCCCTTGGCATTGGTTACGAGGAAGCGCCCGCCGGCAACCGGCCCGTCGCGGCCCTGCAGGCGGCGGTTGAGCGCCCGGACGCCCGCCGCATCGAGGTCGATGGTCTCCGGCGTCACGCGCTGCCGCCCCACGAATAGACCTTGCCCGGCTCCGGCTCCCAGACCGAGGCGGCCTCGACATCCGGCAGGCAGGCGAGCGCGCGGAATTCCGAGGCCATGGCGACCCAGTCGTCGTTCTCCGCCATCACGGCAGGCTTGCAGGCGATCGGGTCGCGCAGGACGGAGAAGCCGTCCCTGGTGCCGACCGCGAAGGTGTAGAAGCCGTCGAGGTCCCTGATGCCGGCCTCCAGCGCCTCGGCGATGCTGGCGCCCTCGCCGATCCGCCAGGTGAGGTAGCCGGCCGCCACTTCGGTGTCGTTCTCGGTCTGGAACCGCACGCCGTGGCGGTCCCTGAGCCAGTCGCGCAGCCGGTGGTGGTTGGAGAGCGAGCCGTTGTGGACGAGGCAAAGATCGTCGCCGGTGTTGAAGGGATGGGCGCCCTCCGTCGTCACGGCGCTCTCGGTCGCCATGCGCGTGTGGCCGATCATGTGCGAGCCCGCCATCTGGGCGACCCCGAACCGGTCGAGGACGTCGGCGGGCAGTCCGACATCCTTGTAGATTTCGAGCGACGTGCCGGAACTGGTGACGCTGAGCTCCGGATGCCCGGCCTCGACCCAGTCCCGCAGCCTGCCTGCATCGACGGAGGCGCAAAGGACGGCGTGATTCGACGCCGGCTCCGCCGCTGCCTCGCAGCCGAGCTCCCGGCTCGCTTCCCCGGCGAGGCCGGACCAGTCGTAACCGGGCGCGATGCTGCACACCGTGACCTTCGCCTGCTCCCGCCCCGGCTGCTCGCGATAGACCGCAAAGCCCGCGCTGTCGGGGCCGCGCTCGGTCATCTCGTCCATCATGGGCGAAAACAGGCGGCCCAGATGCGGGCGCAGGGCAGGGTTCTTGAGATAGAGCCCAACGATGCCGCACATGGCTTAACTCCTCCCGCGCGAGCCGCGCCTCGGCCGCAGTATAGGGCGTCCCGATCAGACCTGCAGCGCCACGCCGTCATGCCCGGGATCGGCGCCGCCGTCGAGGCTGCCGTCGGCGAGCAGCCGAATGCCGTGCACCGCCGCGAAGCCGAAGGTCAGCGGGCTGCGGACGATCTCGTAGCCCATTCGCTCCAGCGGCTCGACCGCGTAGCCGGGAATGCGGTTCGAGATGTCGATGGCGTCCGAGGTGGACGAGAAGCGCGGCGCCGAGACCGCCTCGGTCATGGTCATGCCGTGGTCGAGCACGTTCAGGATCGCCTGCGTCACGCCCATTGCGATCTGCGTGCCCCCCGGCGCCCCCAGCGCCAGGCAGGGCCGGTCTCCCTCGAAGACGATCGTCGGGCAGAGCGAGGAAAACCGGCTCTTGCCGGGCGCGATCGAGCCCGCGCGGCCGGGGCGTGGATCGAAGACCGCCATGCAGCCGTTATACATGAAGCCCAGGCCCGGCGTGATGACGCCCGACGGCATGCCGAGCGAGTGGGTCATGGTGACGATGCCGCCCTCGCGGTCCACGGCGACGACATGGGTGGTATCGGGCGACTCGTGGGCCACCCGCGTCACCGATGCGCGTTCGCAGCGTTCGATCTCGCCCGCCAGGTCCGCGCCGTACTCCCCGGAGAGCAGCCAGTCCAGCGGCACGTCGTAGAAGGCCGGGTCGCCGACGTGGGCGTCCTTGTCGCGCGTCGCCCGCTTCATCGCCTCGCAGACGATGCGGATATATTCGGTGCTGTTGTGCCCGATGGTCGCCAGGTTGAAATGCTCGAGCTGGTTGAGCATCTGCAACACCTGCACGCCGCCTCCCGGCGGCCGGTTGGAAGCGACCCGCCAGTCGCGATAGCCGGTCCAGATAGGCTCCGCCCGCGTGGTTCGGTAGGCGGCGAGGTCGGCCGCCGTCATCAGCCCGCCATTGGCGCGCATGTCAGCGTCGATCTCCTGGGCGATCTCGCCGGTGTAGAAGATGTCCGCGCCGTCCCTGGCGATTCGTTCCAGCGTCCGGGCAAGGTCGGGGTTCTCGACCCGGTCGCCTGTGCCCTTCGGCCGGCCGTCCTCGCGGAAATAGACGGTCCGGCCGGTGTCCGAGAAGGCGTTGCGGTCCCGGTTGGCCGTGCGTCCGAGCTGCTCCGTCTGCCGCCACCAGAAATCGACGTGCGGGCGCACGATGAAGCCCTTGCGGGCCTGGGCCGCGGCCGGTGCGCAGATATCCGCCCAGTCCCAGCTTCCGAACTCGGTCACCGCCTCGAAATACGCCTTGAGCGCGCCCGGCGTGGTAATGGCCTGATAGCCGACATCGTTGACCCGGCCCTTCAGGATGAAGCCGAAACCGTCGCGGGTCTCTCCTTCGAGCAGCCTCTCCCACATGGCCGGGTGCGCGGCGAGCGGCGTCTTGCCGTGAAAATCGATACAGCAGTGAACGCCCTTCGACGGCAGGAAGAGGTGGCACGAGCCGAAGCCCGCCACGCCGCACATTTGCGGGTCGACCACACCCTGCACGAGCGCAGCGGCGATGGCGGCGTCAACGGCGTTACCGCCCCGCTGGAGGACATGGGCGCCGGCCTCCGCAGCCTCGGGCTGGGCGGCGACGATCATGGCGGGGCGGGTCATGGCGGCATCTCCGTGCGGATGGCGGAGCGTAGCCCAAGAGCCGAGTTCATGGCGAGTGCCGCGACGATCACCGCGCCGGCCGTCAGCACCGCCGGCGTCGGCGATTCGCCGGTGCCGAGCCACACCCAGAGCGGACCGAGCAGGGTTTCGAGCAGCAGCAGCAGTCCCACTTCCGCTGCCGGAATGTAGCGCGGGCCCGTGCTGATGAGGCCGATCCCCGCCGGCAGCATCAGGCCGGCCGCAAGCACAAGCCAGAGCGCTCCGGTTTCCGAAACCGAAAAGGGCGAGGCCAGAGGCAGCGCCAGCAGGGCCGCCGCCAGATTTCCCCAGATAGGCACGGGAAGCGTGCTCGCGGCCCGAATGGAGCGAAGCAGCACGAAATAGGCGGCGAGCGCCACCGTAGCAGCCGCTGCACACAAATTGCCGGCCAGCCGGCCGCTCTCCAGATCGTCCGCAAAAATGACCGCGACGCCGCCGACGACCGCGACCGTCGCCGCCCAGGTCCGGCGCGACACCGGCTCGCCGAGAAACAGGCGGCCGATGACGGCGGCAGCGAGCGGAGAGCCGGCGAGCACGACGAGCACATTCGCCGCGGCGGTCAGCGCCAGCGCCCAGATAAAGCAGTTGCTGACCACCACGAGCAGCGCCGCCCCCAGCAGCCTGCGCGGCCCGAAGCGAAAGATGTTGCGCACGCCTTCCCGCCCCTCGACGGCGCGTACGATCACGGTAAGGCCGGCCGCGATTCCAAGGCCCCGCCAGAATACCATGGTCCACGGGTCGGCGTCTACCAGACGCACCAGCAGCGTGTCGGGGGTAACGGCGAGAACGCCGGCGAATGTCAGCGCGAGGCCGCGTGCATAGTGCGAGCGCATGGAAGGCCGGACGGCGGCGCCGCGGCCCGGCCCGGTGCTACGCGGCCTCGGTCAGCGCCGGCTCGTCGCGCTCGATGACCGGGCCGCTGTCCTGGCCCTTGGCGGCAATATCCCGGTCCACGAATTCGATGACAGCCATCGCCGCCATGTCGCCCCGCCGGAAGCCCGCCTTGAGCACCCGCGTATAGCCGCCGGGCCGATCCGCATACCGCTCCCTGAGGGTAGAGAACAGCTTCGCGACCATGGCGTCGTCGCGCAGGCGCGCGAAGGCCTGCCGGCGCGCATGCAGGTCGCCGCGCTTGGCGAGCGTCACCAGCCGCTCGACCACCGGGCGCAACTCCTTGGCCTTCGGCAGCGTGGTGCGGATCTGCTCATGCTTGATGAGCGCGTTCGCCATGTTGGAGAACATCGCCTTGCGGTGGGCCCAACTGCGGTTGAGCCGCCGGCCCCGTTTGCGGTGGCGCATCGATCTGTCCCCTTCCGCTCAGAACGGCTCGTCGAGCCGCTTGGCCAGCTCCTCGATATTGTCCGGCGGCCAGTTCGGCACTTCCATGCCGAGGTCCAGCTCCATCGTCTTCAGCAGCGCCTTGATCTCGTTCAGCGATTTCCTGCCGAAATTCGGGGTGCGGAGCATTTCGTTCTCGGTCTTCTGCACCAGGTCGCCGATATAGATGATGTTGTCGTTCTTCAGGCAGTTCGCAGAGCGGACCGACAGCTCCAACTCCTCGACCTTGCGCAGCAGGTGAGCGTTGAACGGCAGGTCGACGGCCCGGCCTTCGGGCTGCGACTGCTGAAGATCCTCGAAATTCACGAACAGCTGCAACTGGTCCTGCAGGATTCGGGCAGCGAAAGCGACGGCGTCTTCCGGCGAGACGGACCCGTCGGTCTGCACGTCGAGCAGCAGCTTGTCATAGTCCGTGGCCTGGCCGACGCGGGTCTGTTCCACCCGGTAGGACACCTGGCGCACCGGGCTGTAGATGGCATCGACCGGCATCATGCCGATGGGCGCGTCCTCGGGCCGGTTGTCCGACGCCTGGACATAGCCCTTGCCGTTCTCGACCGTCATTTCCATGCGCAGGCTGGCGCCGCGGTCCAGCGTGCAGATGACATGGTCGAGGTCCATGATCTCGATGTCGGAACCCGCCTGGATGCGCCCGGCGGTCACCACGCCCGGCCCGGTCGCGTCCAGCACCATCCGCCTCGGGCCCTCGGAATGCTTGCGCAGCGCCAGACCCTTGATGTTGAGGACGATATCGGTGACGTCTTCGCGCACGCCGGCAATCGACGAGAATTCGTGCAACACGCCGTCGATCTGCACTCGCGTGACCGCCGCTCCCTGCAGGGAGGACAGCATGATCCGTCGGAGTGCGTTGCCGAGCGTGATGCCGAAGCCGCGCTCGAGCGGCTCGGCCGAGATCACCGCCGACCGTGCGGGATCGCCCCCGCCCTGCAGGTCGAGCTTGCCGGGCTTAATGAGATCCTGCCAGTTCTTATGCGTGAACGATGTGGTCATCGTTTCGTTTCAATCCCCGCCGGGAGAGCCGGCCCGCTGGTTTCGATGGGGTGCTGCGGTCAAACCCGCCGACGCTTCGGCGGGCGGCAGCCATTGTGCGGTATCGGCGTCACGTCGCGGATCGACGTGATCGTGAAGCCGGCCGCCTGAAGCGCGCGCAGTGCGGATTCACGTCCGGAACCCGGGCCGCGCACATTGACGTCGAGAGTCTTCACGCCGTGTTCCTGCGCCTTGCGGGCGCAGTCCTCGGCGGCGATCTGCGCTGCGAAAGGGGTGGACTTGCGGGACCCCTTGAAGCCCTGCCCGCCCGCCGACGACCAGGCGATCGCATTGCCCTGGACATCGGTGATCGTGATCATCGTGTTGTTGAACGTCGCGTTCACATGCGCAACGCCCGACGAAATGTTCTTGCGCTCGCGCCTTCGCACGCGGGCGGCAGCTGGCCTCGCCATCCTCGACCGGCTCCTTCTTCGCTTATTTCTTCTTGCCGGCGATCGGCCGCGCCTTGCCCTTGCGAGTGCGCGCATTGGTGTGGGTGCGCTGACCGCGCACGGGAAGCCCCTTGCGGTGACGCTGACCCCGGTAGCAGCCAAGATCCATGAGGCGCTTGATGTTGATCGCGACCTCGCGCCGCAAATCGCCCTCGACCATGTAGTCGCGGTCGATGGTCTCGCGGATGCGAATGACCTGATCCTCGGTCAACTGGTTGACCCTGTACTCGAGAGGCACCCCCGCCTTCTCACAGATCTCCCGCGACTTGGCGCGTCCGATGCCGTGAATGTAGGTCAGGGAAATCTCTACGCGCTTCTGCGTCGGAATGTTGACGCCCGCAATTCGCGCCACTCCTGGGACTCCTCATGAACTGGACCGCTGAAACAGCGCAACATACGCCAAGCCGCGGAAATCGTCAACCGCCAGAAGGCCGGCCGCCGGCTTCCCCGCCAAGCGCCACATCGATTTGGCGCGCAACCTCGCCGATTTCCGCCATGCCGTCAACCCGGCACAGCAGGCCTCTCGTTTCGTAATAGGGCAGGATGGGCGCGGTCCGGCCGCGATAGACGCTGAGCCGCTCCCGGACCGTGTCGGCGCTGTCGTCCGGCCGGCGTTCGAAGTCTGTACTCCCGCAATTGTCGCAGCGCCCCGCCTCGGCCGGCTGCTTGAACCGGTCGTGGTAGCCCTCGCCGCAATTCCTGCATGTGAACCGGCCTGAAATGCGCTCGACCAGCGCCTCCTCGTCCACTTGCAACAGCAACACGGCATCGAGCGCCAGCCCCTTGCCGGACAGGAGGGCGTCGAGCGCCCTGGCCTGCGCGGTGGTGCGCGGGAAGCCGTCGAGAATGAAGCCGCCCGCGCAATCGGCGGCGTCGATCCTGTTGGATATAATGCCCGTCACGATCTCGTCCGGCATCAGCCGGCCCGCTTCGATTACGGCAGCGGCCTGTCTGCCAAGCTCTCCGCCACCGGCGATCTCCGCGCGCAGCATGTCGCCGGTGGACAGGTGGGGGAGCCTGCGTTCTTCCGTCAACCGCCTTGCCTGCGTGCCCTTGCCCGCTCCGGGTGGGCCCAGCAGGACCAGGATCATCGTCGTCGCCCCCGAAGGCGGGACTTCTTGATGAGCCCCTCATACTGATGCGCGATCAGGTGGCTCTGCACCTGGGCCACCGTGTCCATCGTCACATTCACGACGATCAACAGGCTGGTTCCGCCGAAATAGAACGGCACAGCATATTGCGAGATCAGGATCTCCGGCAGCAGGCACACCAGCGCCAGATAGGCCGCGCCGACGGTCGTCAGCCGGGTCAGCACATAGTCGAGATAGACGGCGGTATTCTTTCCGGGGCGGATGCCGGGGATGAACCCGTTGTAGCGCTTCAGGTTCTCCGCCGTCTCCTCCGGGTTGAAGACGATCGCGGTGTAGAAGAAGCAGAAGAACACGATCATCGCCGTGTAGAGCGCCAGATAGACCGGCTGGCCGTGCCCGAGATAGGCGGCGACAATGCCAAGCACACCCTCCTCGCCACCCGGCGCTGCGCCGGCCGCGCTGAACTGCGCGATGGTCAGCGGCATCAGCAGCAGCGAGCTTGCGAAGATCGGCGGGATCACGCCGGCGGTGTTCAGCTTCAGCGGCAGGTGGGAGCTGTCGCCGCCATACATGCGGTTGCCGACCTGACGCTTGGGATACTGGACGATCAGCCGGCGCTGAGCGCGCTCCATGAAGACGATGAAGGCGACTACGGCCACCGCCATCACCATCAGGCCGAGAATGAAGGCGGTCGACATCTGGCCGGTCCGGCCGAGCTCGAACATCTGTCCGAGCGCGAGCGGCAGATTGGCCACGATTCCGGAGAAGATTATGAGCGAAATGCCGTTGCCGACGCCGCGCTGGGTGATCTGCTCGCCGAGCCACATCAGGAAGACCGTGCCGCCGACGATGGTGACAACCGTGGTGAACTTGAAGAACAGGCCGGGGATCAGCACGGCCGAGCCGGACGGCCCTGCCATCGCTTCCAGCCCGCTGGCGAGGCCGAAGCCCTGCACCGCCGCCAGCGCTACCGTGCCGTAGCGGGTGTATTGGTTGATCTTCTTGCGGCCCGATTCGCCTTCCTTCTTCAGCGCTTCGAGCTTCGGGCTGACGGCGGTCAGCAACTGCATGATAATCGCCGCCGAGATGTACGGCATGATGTTGAGCGCGAAGATGCTCATCCGGCTGAGCGCGCCGCCCGCAAACATGTCGAACAGGCCGAGCACGCCGCCCTGCTGCTGGGCGAACACTTCCGCCAGGATCGAGGCATCGACGCCCGGAATCGGGATGTAGGTGCCGAAGCGGTAGACGATCAGCGCGCCGAGCGTGAACCAGATGCGCTTCTTCAGCTCCGTCGCCTTGGCGAAGGCGCCGAAATTCACATTGGCTGCGAGGCGTTCGGCGGCGGAAGCCATGGGTCCGCGCTACCCGTCCGCCGGCGCGGCGTTCAGCACCGTCACGCTGCCGCCCACCGCCTCGACCGCGGCGACTGCGGCCCTGGAAGCGCCGGCCACCCGAAGCTCGAGCCCTGTCTTGAGCTCGCCTCCGGCGAGCAGCCTGATACCGTCGCGCGCCCGGCGTACGACGCCGGAGGCGACGAGCGCCGCCGCATCGACCGGCTCGGCCGGGTTCAACTTTCCGGCATCCACCGCAATCTGCAGGCGGCCGAGATTGACCGCCTGGTAGCGCGCCCGGAACCGGTAATTGTTGAAGCCCCGTTTCGGCAGCCGCCGGTAGAGCGGCATCTGCCCGCCCTCGAATCCGTTGAGCGCCACGCCGCTGCGGGACTTCTGGCCCTTGACACCGCGCCCGGAGGTCTTGCCCTTGCCGGAACCGATACCGCGTCCGACCCGCTTGGCCGTCTTGCGGGCGCCCGGATTGTCCGAGAGTTCGTTCAGCTTCATCGCGTCTTCGTCCTCGCTCACCCCTCAAATCGGAGGCAGGCCGCCCTCATTCAACTTCTTCCACGCGCACCATGTGCCGCACCTTGGCAATCATGCCCCTCACGGCAGGGGTGTCCTCCAGGATGCGCGACCGGTTCATCTTGTTCAGCCCGAGGCCGATCAGCGTCTCGCGCTGCACCTTGGGCCGCCGGATCGGCGATCCCGTCTGCGTGACCTTCACACGTTTCGCGGCGCGGTCATTCATTGCCCGCGGCCTCCGCCGACGCATCCGCCTCACCGGAGTCGTTTGCGGGCGCGCGCGGTCCGAACAGGTCCGAGGGGCGCTTGCCCCGCCGCTGGGCGACCATGCGCGGACTGGCCGTGCGGGAAAGCGCCTCGAACGTCGCCTTCACCATATTGTGAGGGTTGGACGAGCCGAGCGACTTGGCCACCACATCCTGAATGCCGAGCGCCTCGAAGACGGCGCGCATCGGGCCGCCGGCGATAACGCCCGTGCCCTGCGGCGCCGCGCGAAGGACCACCCGGCCCGCACCGAACCGCCCGCTGACGTCGTGATGAAGGGTGCGCCCGTCCTTCAGAGGCACCCGGCGCATGGTGCGCTTGGCGCGCTCGGTTGCCTTGCGAATCGCCTCGGGCACCTCGCGCGCCTTGCCGGCACCGACGCCTGCCCGCCCCTGGCCGTCGCCGGCCACGACAAGCGCGGAGAAGCCGAATCGCCGGCCTCCCTTCACCACCTTGGCGACGCGGTTGATCGAGACGAGCTTCTCGATGAACTCGCTCTCTTCGCGGTCGCGTCCGCGATCCGACCTCGGTCCCCGTGCCATGCTGCCCGTCTTCCTCCTGCGCTCGTGCCTGCGGCCCCGTCAGAACGAGAGGCCACCCTCGCGGGCCGCATCCGCGAGCGCCTTGACCCGTCCATGATACCTGTAGCCGCCACGGTCGAAGACGACTTCCTTCACGCCCGCCGCCGCGGCGCGCTCGGCCAGCCTCGCGCCCACGGCCAGGGCCGCCTCGCAGTTGCCGGTGCCGGACGCCTCGCGCAGGTCCTTCTCCAGCGACGAAGCGGCGACCAGCGTCCTTCCCTGCCGGTCATCCACGATCTGCGCGTAAATGTAGCGGTTGGAACGAAACACCGACAGGCGCGGGCGCCCGTCGCCGGCCTTTCTCAGGCCGTGGCGCACGCGCCGCTTGCGCCGCTCGAAGAGTTCGCGTGTCGTCAACATCGTCCCGCCCCTACTTCTTCTTGCCTTCCTTGCGGAAGACGTATTCGCCCTCGTACCGCACGCCCTTGCCCTTGTAGGGCTCGGGCTTGCGCCAGGCGCGGATCTCCGCCGCGACCTGGCCGACGCGCTGACGGTCGGCACCGCTGACGGAAATTGCCGTCGGACGCTGGCAGACGATCTCGATGCCCTCCGGGATCGGAAATTCGACCGGGTGGCTGTAGCCGAGCGACAGCACCAGAACGCGGTCCCTGACCTCGGCGCGGTAGCCGACGCCGGTGATCTCCAGATTGCGGGCGAAACCCTGGCTAACGCCTGTCACGATATTCTGCGCCAGCGCGCGGGTCGTGCCCCACATGGCGCGGGACTGCTTGGATTCGTCGCGCGGCCGCACCGTGATCCGGCCGTCGTCGAGCCGGACCTCGACCAGTTCCTCGGAGACGGGGAAACTCAATTCGCCGAGCTTGCCCGTGGCGCTCAATACGGCGCCCTCGTAGCGGACCTCGGTACCGTCCGGAATCGCGACGGGATGTTTGCCTACGCGAGACATCAGAACACCTGGCAGAGCACTTCGCCGCCGACATTGAAGGACCGCGCCTCGTGGTCCGACATGACGCCGCGCGGCGTGGACAGGATCTGGATCCCGAGCCCGTTATTGTAGGGCTTGAGGTCCTTGATCCGGGAATAGACCCGCCGGCCCGGCTTCGACACGCGCTGGATCGAACGGATTACCGGCTGGCCCTCGTAATATTTGAGCTCGATACGCAACTCGCCCGCGGCTCCCTCGTGGCTCTCTTCATAGCTGCGGATGTAGCCCTCGCGCGCCAGCACCTGCAGCACATTCATGCGCAGCTTGGACTTCGGCGACACCACATGCGGCTTGCCGGCCCGCTGGCCGTTGCGGATGCGTGTGAGCATATCGCCGAGAGGATCGCTCATCGACATGGGATGGCCGCCTCCTTTCCTACCAGCTCGCCTTGACGACGCCGGGCACTTCTCCCCGCGACGCCAATTCGCGAAGCGCAATTCGCGACAGGCGGAATTTGCGGTAATAGCCGCGCGGCCGTCCGGACACCTCGCAACGGTTGCGCAACCGCACCTTGGTACCGTTGCGCGGCATGCCCGCGAGCTTCAGCGAGGCGGCGAAGCGCTCGTCCGGCGCGAGGGAAGCGTCGCGCACTGCGGCCCGCAGGGCCGCACGCCTCTTCGCATATTGCGCCACGAGCCGACGGCGTTTCTTGTCCCGCTCCACCATGCTGACCTTGGCCATGGGCGTTCCTGTCCTCCCTCGCGCTTATCGCTCGAACGGCATGTTGAGGCCGCCGAGCAGGGCCCGCGCTTCCTCGTTGGTCCGTGCCGTGGTGCAGATGACGATGTTCATGCCGCGAATCGCATCGACCCGGTCGTAGGAAATTTCGGGAAAGATGATCTGCTCCCGGATTCCCAGCGAGTAGTTGCCGCGGCCGTCGAACGCTCTCTGCGACACGCCGCGGAAATCGCGCACCCGCGGCAGGGCGATGGTCGTCAGCCGGTCGAAAAATTCCCACATCCGCGCCCGGCGCAGCGTGACCTTGCAACCGATCGTCATGCCCTCGCGCAGCTTGAACCCGGCGATCGATTTCCGAGCCCGCGTGACGACCGGCTTCTGCCCGGAGATGGCCGTCAGGTCGGTGACCGCGGCCTCGATCTTCTTGCTGTCGCCCACGGCCTCGCCGACGCCCATGTTCAGCACGATCTTCTCGAGCGCCGGCACCTGCATCGGGTTGGCGTAGCCGAACTGCTCGATCAGCGCCGGGCGCACGGTTTCGCGGTAGATGTCCTGGAGTCGAGGCACGATGCGCCGCCTCCTAGCGGTCGACGACGGTGTCGGAGCCGCGCGCGAAGCGGACCTTGCGGCCGTCTTCCAGCGTGCGGAACCCGACACGCGTCGGCTTGTCGGTTTCGGGGTCGATATGGGCGAGGTTCGAAAGGTGGATCGTCGCCTCGATCTCTTCGACGCCGCCCGGCCCCTGCGCACTGCCGCGGCGGTGCCTGGTGACCATGTTGACGCCCTGTACCACGGCACGCTCCTTGTCCGGCAGCACGCGCAGCACTTCGCCGCGCTTGCCCCGGTCGCGCCCGGTCAGCACCGCCACCCGGTCGCCCTTGCGAATACGCGCGGCCATCACAGCACCTCCGGAGCGAGCGAGATGATCTTCATGAAGCGTTTGGCGCGCAGCTCCCGCGTTACCGGGCCGAAGATGCGCGTGCCCACCGGCTCGTTCTGCGGGCTGAGGATGACTGCGGCATTGCGGTCGAACCGGATCGCCGTGCCGTCGGGCCGGGTCACTTCCTTCTTGGTGCGCACCACCACGGCGCGGCGGATTTCGCCCTTGCGCACACGCCCGCGCGGGATCGCCTCCTTGACCGAAACGACGATGATGTCGCCCACCGACGCCGTGCGGTGGCCGGTGCCCCCGAGAACCCGGATGCACTGCACCCGGCGGGCCCCGGAATTGTCCGCGACATCCAGATTGGTCTCGACCTGGATCATGCCCCCGCCTCCCCGGACGCCCGTTCCTCGCCCACGCGGGCGAGCGCCGTCCAGCGTTTGCGCTTCGAGAGCGGACGATGCTCCTCGATCCGCACGGTATCGCCCTCGCGATAACGGTTTTCCTCGTCATGCGCCGCGAACTTCTTCGAGCGCGTGACGAACTTCTTGTAGAGCGGATGGCGGACGCGGCGGTCGACGCGGACGATGATCGTCTTGTCCATCTTGTCGCTGACCACGACGCCCTGCAGGATTCGTTTCGGCATGGCGGTATCGTCCTCAGGCTTCGGCCGCCACGCGGCTCTTCTCGCCGAGGATCGTCTTGACCCGGGCGATGTCGCGGCGCACCTGACGGATCTCGGCCGTGTTTTCGAGCTGGCCCGAGGCCTTCTGGAACCGCAAGTTGAACGCTGTCTTCTGGAGATCCTCCAGAAGCTCCGAGAGTTCGTCTGCTGTGCGCGCGCGCACGTCTATCGCTTTCATGGCGTTCAGATCCCGTCGCGGACGACCACGCGGGTCGCAATCGGCAGTTTGGCGGCAGCGAGCGCGAAGGCATCCCGGGCCACGGTTTCCGGCACGCCATCCAGCTCGAACATGATCCGCCCGGGCTTGACCTTCGCCACCCAGTATTCCGGCGACCCCTTGCCCTTGCCCATCCGGACCTCCGCCGGCTTGGTCGAGACCGGCACGTCCGGGAAGATGCGGATCCACACCTTGCCGGCGCGGCGCATCCGGCGGGTAATCGTCCGCCTGGCGGCCTCGATCTGGCGCGCGGTGATCCGGGCGGGCGCCGCAGCCTTGAGCCCGTAGCTGCCGAAAGTGAGCGTGGCTCCGCCCTTCGCCATGCCGTGGATGCGCCCCTTCTGCCGCTTGCGGTATTTCGTGCGCCTCGGTTGCAGCATGCCTCCGTCTCCTCAGCGGCCCATCGCGGCGCGTTCTTCGGCGAGCCGCTTGTCCTGGGCCATCGGGTCGTGCGCCATGATCTCGCCCTTGAACACCCACACCTTGACCCCGCAGGAGCCGTAGGTCGTGTTCGCGGTCGCTTCGCCATAGTCGATGTCGGCCCGGAGCGTGTGCAGCGGCACCCGGCCCTCGCGGTACCACTCGGTGCGCGCGATCTCGGCACCGCCGAGCCGGCCCCCGACATTGATCCGGATACCCAGCGCGCCAAGACGCATGGCCGACTGCACCGCCCGCTTCATCGCCCGGCGGAACGCCACGCGGCGCTCAAGCTGCTGGGCGATGTTGTCGGCCACCAGCCGCGCGTCGATCTCGGGCTTGCGGATCTCGACGATGTTCAGGTTGACGTCGCTGTTGGTCATGCGGCCGAGCGCTGTGCGCAGCCGCTCGATATCGGCGCCCTTCTTGCCGATCACCACGCCCGGCCGGGCCGTGTGGATGGTGACGCGCGCCTTTTTCGCCGGGCGCTCGATGACGATCTTGGAAAGGCCCGCATTCTGGAGGCGTTTCTCCAGGAATTCGCGGATCTGCAGGTCCTCGTGCAGCAGGTCGCCATAGTCGCGGTCCGCATACCAGCGCGAGTTCCAGGTCCGGTTGATGCCGAGCCTGAGCCCGATCGGATTGACTTTATGGCCCATCACACACGCTCCTCGACCGCAGCCTCGTCCTCGGGGACGAACAGGTCGTCCTCATCGGGCGCTTCCCGCACGATGATGCGAAGATTGCTGAACGGCTTCTCGAGCCGCCCGACCCGGCCTCTTGCGCGGGGCCGCATCCGCTTCATCACGATCGTGCGCCCGACCGTCGCCTCGGCCACCACCAGCCTGTCGATATCCAACTCGTGGTTGTTCTCCGCATTCGCGACCGCGGACTGCACGGCCTTGCGGACGTCTTCCGCCACGCGTTTCTTCGAAAAGGCGAGCGTATCGAGCGCCGCCTCCACACTCAGGCCGCGAATGCTCTGGGCAACGAGATTCAGCTTGCGCGGGCTCGTTCGGATGTATTTCACGTAAGCCAGCGCCTCGTTTTCCGCCAGGCGGGGTTCTGCCTTCGATTTGCCCATCGCCTCAGCCCCGCCGCGCCTTCTTGTCCGCCGCATGCCCGTAGAAGGTCCGGGTCGGCGCGAACTCGCCGAACTTGTGGCCGACCATGTCCTCGGTCACCAGGACGGGGAGGAATTTCTGCCCGTTATGGACGCCGAAGGTAAGCCCGACGAACTGCGGCAGGATCGTGGACCGCCTCGACCAGGTCCGGATCACTTCCTTGCGCCCCGATCCGCGCACCGCCTCAGCCTTTCTGAGCAGATAGCCGTCCACGAAGGGGCCTTTCCAAACCGAACGCGACATGGGCTAGCCTCTCGTCTTGGCGCGGTGCCGGCTGCGCAGGATCATCTTGTCGGACGCCTTCTTCTTCCTGGTCCGGCGGCCCTTGGTGGGCTTGCCCCAGGGGGTCACGGGGTGGCGCCCGCCCGAGGTCCTGCCTTCGCCGCCGCCATGCGGATGGTCCACCGGGTTCATCACCACGCCGCGTACATGCGGGCGCCGGCCGAGCCAGCGGTTGCGTCCCGCCTTGGCGAGCGTCTGGTTGCCATGGTCCGAGTTCGACACGGCGCCGATGGACGCCATGCACTCATGCGAAACCATGCGCGTCTCGCCGGACTTGAACCGCAGTCGCGCCATGCCGGCATCGCGCCCCACGAGCTGCACATAGGTCCCGGCAGCGCGCGCGACCTGACCGCCCTTGCCCGGCTTCAGCTCGACATTGTGGACGATGGTCCCGATCGGAATCCGGCGCAGGGGCATCGCATTCCCGGGCTTCACGTCCACTTCCCGGCCGGCGGTCACGGTATCGCCGGGCTGGAGGCGCTGGGGCGCCAGGATGTAGGAAAGCTCGCCGTCCTCATAGCGGATAAGGGCGATGAAAGCCGTGCGGTTCGGATCGTATTCCAGACGCTCGACGACTGCCGACTGGTCCCATTTCCGCCGCTTGAAGTCGATCCGGCGATATTTGCGCTTGTGGCCGCCGCCGCGCCAGTACACGGTCGTGCGTCCGTGATTGTTGCGTCCCCCGGAGCCGGTCAGCCCCTCGGTCAACGCCTTGACAGGCTTGCCCTTGTGCAACCCGGAGCGGTCCACGAGCACCAGCCCGCGGCGCCCGGGCGAAGTCGGTTTGTAATGCTTGAGCGCCATAGCCTCAGATCCCCGTGGTCACGTCCACCGAGTGCCCCTCTTCGAGCGTCACGACCGCCTTCTTCCAGTCCGGGCGCTTGCCCGGTATGCCCCGGAAGCGCTTGGTCTTGCCCTTGACCCTGAGCGTGTTGACCTTCTTCACCTTCACCGAAAATAGCCCCTCGACCGCCTGGAGGATTTCCGGCTTGGTGGCGTCCATCGCCACCCGGAAGGTGATCTGGTTGTGCTCGCCGATCAGGGTCGATTTCTCGGTCACGACAGGCGCCCGCAACACGGCGAGCATGCGCTCGCGTCCGATCCGGGGCGCCGGCCGCCCGATGGCGCGGGCGCGGCTCATGACAGGCGCTCCTCGAGATGCGCAGCGGCGTCCCGGGTCAACACCAGAGCGTCGCGCCGCAGGATGTCATAGACATTGGCGCCCATGCGCGGCAGCACGTCGATGCCGGCGATATTGGCCGCGGCGCGCCGGAAATTGTCATCCACCGTCTCGCCGCCGACGATCAGCGCAGAGCCGAGTTCCATCTCGCGAAGGCGCCTGGCCAGTTCGCGCGTGCGGGCGGTCTCCAGTGCAAGGTCCTCGACCACGATAAGCTTGCCGGCTCGGGTCTTCGATGCGAGCGCGGCGCGCAGGCCCGCCGCCCGGACCTTCTTCGGCAGCTTGTGCGCATGGCTGCGCACCCTCGGCCCGTGCACGACGCCGCCGCCCCGGAAGACGTTCGCCGTCGCCGCCCCGTGCCGCGCCCGGCCCGTGCCCTTTTGGCGGTAGATCTTGGATTTCGACCGCGCGATCTCGCTGCGCTCCTTGACCTTGCGGTTGCCGCCGCGCTTCTTCGCGCGCTGCCAGTTGACCACGCGGGCCAGCAGGTCCCGGCGCACCTCGCCTCCGAACACGCCGTCGGCGAGCTCGATGCTGCCGGTCTCGCGGTTATCCCAATCCCTGACCGGGAGCTGCATGTCCCTACTCCCCGTTCCCGCCGCCGGCCGCTTCCGCTTCGTCCGGCGTTCTGAGGCCGGCCGGGAACGGCGCGCCTTCCGGCAGCTTGCGCTTGCGCGCATCCGAGACCAGGACCCAGCCGCCCTTCGCGCCGGGGACGGCTCCCTTCACCATGATGAGGCCGCGCTCGACGTCAGTACCGACCACTTCGAGGTTCTGCACCGTGGCCCGCGCATTGCCCATATGCCCGGCCATCTTCTTGCCCTTCCAGACCTTGCCGGGATTCTGGCTGTTGCCGGTCGAGCCGTGCGCGCGGTGCGAGATGGAAACTCCGTGCGATGCCCGGAGGCCGGCGAAATTGTACCGCTTCATCGCGCCGGCAAAGCCCTTGCCGATGCTCGTGCCGGAAACATCCACATGCTGGCCCTTGACGAAATGGTCGGCGGAGAACTCGGCCCCGACCTCAACCAGCGCATCCTCCGACACCCGGAACTCGGCCAGGCGCCTTGCCGGTTCGACCTTCGCCCTCGCGAAATGGCCGCGCATCGGCTGCGTGACCCGCTTGGTGCGCGCCATGCCGGCGCCAAGCTGCAATGCCGTGTAGCCGTCCGGCTCCCGGCGGCGCTGGGCAACCACGCGGCAGCGGTCGAGCGACAGCACCGTCACCGGCACATGCGCGCCCGTTTCCGCGAAGATGCGCATCATGCCGAGCTTGCGGGCAATGACGCCGGTTCGCATCGACCCCGTGCCTCCCTCAGACCTTGATCTCGACATCGACGCCGGACGCGAGGTCGAGCTTCATCAGCGCGTCCACCGTTTGCGGCGTCGGGTCGACGATATCCAGCACCCGGCGGTGGGTGCGCATCTCGAACTGCTCGCGGCTCTTTTTGTCGATATGCGGGCCGCGCAGCACGGTGTAGCGCTGGATGCGCACCGGCAGCGGAATCGGCCCGCGCACACGCGCGCCCGTGCGCTTCGCCGTGCTCACGATCTCGCCCGTCGACTGGTCGAGAACCCGGTGATCGAACGCCTTCAGGCGTATGCGGATGTTCTGGTGATCCATTGCACTCGGTCTCTCGTTCCAGCGTCCGGGCGACTAGCCGCCTGCGTCAGTCGTCGATTGAAGCGACGACGCCGGCGCCGACGGTGCGCCCGCCCTCGCGGATCGCAAACCGCAACCCCTCGTCCATCGCTATCGGCGCTATCAGGTTCACACCCATCGAGATGTTGTCCCCCGGAAGCACCATCTC
>JAJDYL010000208.1 GCA_022825195.1 Alphaproteobacteria bacterium | reverse complement strand
TGCGCGATGCGGTCCAGACCGGCCTTCGCGATCGGCGAGCCGTTGCTGCCGAACACCGTCTCGAGGCCACGCCTGGCATGGACCCAGCATGCCGCCAGCGTCAGCGCCCCGCCCGGGCGGTTCGGCCGGCCGAGCCGGTTGTGGCCGGCATAGCCATCGACCTGCACCGTTCCCCTGAAGCCCTCGAACAGCTTCTCGCCATGCTTGCCGCTGCGCCCGGGCGCATACTCATACGCCACGCCCGGTGGGTCTGCCCCGGACCAGGCCCGCTCGTCGCGTACCATGGTCCACAGGTAGCCGGTTTTGGTCTTGCCCCGGCCCGGGTCGAGAACCCGAACCGTGGTCTCGTCCAGCCCCAGGGTGCTCGACGTCTTCAACGCGCCCTTCAGGCGCTCATACACGGGCTCGAGGTGGAACGCCGCCTTGCCGACCCAGCCGGCCAGCGTCGAGCGGTCCAGCTTCAGCCCCGAGCGGGCGTAGATCTGAGCCTGGCGATACAACGGAAGATGGTCGGAGAACTTCGACACCAGGACATGAGCGATGGCGCCTTCGGTCGGCAGCGCGCCCTCGATCAGCCGCGCCGGTGCCGGCGCCTGGGTGACGCCTTCCTCGCACTTGCGGCAGGCGTATTTGGGCCGCACCGTGACGATCACCCGAAGCTGAGCCGGCACGATGTCGAGCCTCTCGGCGCGGTCCTCGCCGATCTTCACCATCTCCCCGCAGCCGCAGGGGCACAGCGTGCTCTCCGGCTCGATCACCTGCTCGATCCGCTCCAGATGTTCCGGCAAATGGCCGAGATTGCGCTCCGGGCGGGGCTTCCTCGGTGCGCGCGGCGGCGACGGATCGTCAACCGCGGCCTCCGCTTCCAACTCCGCGGACGCGCCCTCCAGCTCCTCGAACGCCAACTGGCGTTCGTCCGCCGACTGCTTCTCCGACCGCTTGCCATACACATCGCGCCGCACCTGCGGTGCTAACCATCTGACATGATTGTGGAATTTTACGGTTTCCGGTGCAACCGGGCGCGTGATCGGACCCGGTTTTGCACACACGTGCAACCGATCGGGGAACCGCAATCGTGGCAGCCATCCGCCTCACCCAGGGCCGGGTCGATACCCTCCGGCCCCGCAAGACCGTCCGCAATGTCCGGGATGCCGAACTGAAGGGATACGGCGTCCGCATCATGCCCTCGGGCAAGAAGCGATACTTCATCCACAGCCAGCACCGGGGCCACCGGGTCTGGAAGATCGTCGGCGATGCGGCAGTCATGACAGAGGCCGACGCGCGCGCCCGCGCCCGGTCCATGCTGGCCGCTCTCCGCGACGACAGGGACATCGAAGCAGACCTGTCCGGCAATGCCCTGTTCGAGACCGTCGCCGAAGAGGTCTTTACCCGCTACGGCAGGCGCTGGAAGCCGCGCACGCTCGCCGTCAACCGCCGCTATCTCCAAAACCAGATCCTGCCCTTCTTCGCGGGCCGGCCTGTCGCCGAGATCGACCGCGAGGAGGTGCAGCGCTGGTTCCGCTCGCTTCATGCGGTGCCGGCGGCGGCGAACCGTTCGGCGCCGATCCTGTCCGTCATCATGCAGCAGGCCGAAGCCTGGGGGTATCGTCCCGATGACGGCAATCCCTGCAAGGACATCCGGCGCTACCGGCAGAGGCGGTCGGAGCGGTTCCTGTTGCCGGAGGAATATCGCCGCCTCGGCATGGCGCTGGAGCAGCACGAGGCCCGGCAGCCCTTCCGGGTTGCGGCGCTCCGCCTGCTTCTGCTGACCGGCTGCCGGAAGTCGGAGATCGTCACGCTGGAATGGCGTTTCTACCGCGACGGCAGGCTCTATCTGGCCGATTCGAAGACCGGTCCCCGTACGGTCTGGCTTTGCGAGGCGGCGCGGGAGGTCCTCGACGGGCTGCCGCGTTCGTCTCGCTTCGTGTTCCCCATCGCAGGCCAGCGCACGCCGTGGTGTTGGCTGGACGCCTTCTGGATACAGCTGCGCGCCGAGGCGGGCCTTGAGGACTTGCGCCTGCATGACACTCGCCACAGCTATGCCAGTATGGCGCTGTCGAGCGGCGAGACGATCCGCACAGTGGGCCGGTTGCTGGGTCATGACAATGCGGCCACCACGCTGAAATACGCGCATCTCTCGGACACGACAGTCAGGGAGACGGTCGAGGCGCTGGCGCCGCTGCTCTCGGGGGTGCAGTCATGACGGGCAAGGCAAGGAAGGTCCGCCTGACGGACGCCGTTGTCAGGAAACTGCGTCCCGGCAGTACCGAATACATCGTCCGGGACATTCGCGTTGCCGGTCTGGGCGTACGGGTCCGCCCTTCCAGGCACCGCAGTTTCGTGTGGCACGGGACCGTGAACGGCAGGATGGTGCGGACGACCATCGGTTCGGCCGCGCTGATGACGGTGAAGGAAGCCCGGACCGCATGCCGGGCCCTGCTCGATGGCTCGCATCCGCTTTGCTCCAAAGACCCTGCCGGCCGGGCCGCCGTTCCGCTCTTCCGGGATTTCGTCATGGAGGACTGGCTGCCGGCACGCCGGGGCCACTGCAGCCAAGGCTGGGGCGAGCGTGTGGACCGTATGATCCGGACGCGGCTTCTGCCCGCTTTCGGGGCGCTTCGGCTCGACCGAATCGACAGGCCTGTGATCGAGCGCTGGTTTGACGCCATGAGCCGTAAGACGCCGGGCGCTGCCAATATTGCGCTCACCCTGCTCCGCCAGATCATGACGGCGGCCGTCGCCGCCGGTCACATTCCACACGACCCGGCCGGAAGTATGCGCCCGAACCCGGGCCGGAAGATGACCCGGTTCCTGTCCGCCGAAGAGATCGGCCGGCTCCACCGGACCCTGGACCGGCTGGTCTCGGATCGGCCCTCGCGCCGGCCGCAGGCCGACATCATCCGCTTGCTTCTGCTGACCGGCTGCCGCAAGAGCGAAATCCTGACGCTCAGATCGTCGGAGGTCGACGGCGATATGCTCAGATTGGCAGAAGCCAAGACGGGACCGCGCACGGTCTGGCTGAGCGAGGCGGCACAGGCCGTCATTGCCCGCCAGCCGCGAACGGGAAGCACCTTCGTCTTTCCCTCCCCACGGAACCCGGCAAGGCCGCAGTCCCGCAATCTCGGTCTCTGGTACCGGGCAAGGCGGGAGGCGGGGATCGAGGATGTGCGCCTGCATGACCTGCGCCACACGGTGGCGAGTCAAGCCGTTGCGAGGGGCGTCCCGCTCCCTACCGTCTCCCGGATGCTGGGGCATGCGCAGCCGACCATGACGCTCAGATACACCCATGTCGGGGATCATGAGGTCGAGGCCGCTGCTGCACGTGTCGGGGCGATTATCGCCAAGGCCCTGGCTGGCGGACCGGTTGGCGACGGGAACGACCCCTGACACGGGACTGCCTTTGCGTCTGTGGAAGAAGAGGTTGCCCGCATGCGGAGCGTCGCGAGATTCGCAGCCGCACCAGAAGTCGTCTCCTTGATAGAGCCTGCCTCCTGTGGTCGATTTCTGCCGTCGGCGTGACGAAGCCGCACGCATGTCAGTATTCGTGCAATGTGTTTTCGGCAAAGAAGCTCAGTTGCGCCCGAAAGCTGCCGACTGCAAGACCATTCAAGGCCCAATCCAGTCCGACGAGACCTTCATCGGCTCATGACAGCAGCAATCGGGCATTTTGTGCTTCTCCAGAATATAAGGTTTCGGATTTCGCCCATAGAAGACGCAGGTACCGAAAGCCCGGATGGCCCAATAGATGGCGTAGGCTTTGCAGCCCATACCTGATGCCTGCATACCCGCGAGCATTATCCTGTCTGAAAACAGTCGCATGTTGTCTGTGGGAGGAAGCCTGTGCTCCTGCCACGCAACGTAGAGCCAGTCATGAACGATGGAGGCTTCCAGGTGCCGTCCGACGCG
This sequence comes from Alphaproteobacteria bacterium, assembly GCA_022825195.1. Lineage (GTDB taxonomy): Bacteria > Pseudomonadota > Alphaproteobacteria > Bin95 > Bin95 > Bin95. Next base: position 28,265 of record JAJDYL010000208.1, on the reverse strand, counting down.
GCCCACATACCAGCGGAAGATCCTAGGCACGGAAGCAAGGTCGGTCACCGTTCCCCGCGGAACTGTTATGACCTGTACCGTGCTGCCATCCAATTCAACACGTATAATATAATCTTTGGCGACAAGATATTGCTTTTCCGATTTAAAACGAGGGTCCCGCTCCTGCAGACGTGTCAGGCACAGATCGGTCTTGAACCGGAATCCAGTAATGCATTTCCAACCTGGGGCTGGATATGGTGCCTCCAGCGGCGAACACTTCTGTCCATAGCTGCGGGTGTACTCCCTTTGCTTCAACACTTTCAACCAGCAGCATACAAGCATAGCAAGAGCTGCAAGAATAACGACCAGAGACTTGACCAAGTTACCCCCGTTCTGGATATACAAGTTACTCGCGCTCTGGATATATTCAAATACGCACAGCACTTGACCCCAATTCCGGATGGTCAACAGAACAAGGCCGGCGATCAACAAGATGACTGCCGAGCGGATAATCGCTCTTCCGATCATGACACTGTGCTTTCATCGAGTTTACGCATTATCGTATGGGCAACCCATGGTATGAATTGTTCATATTGCAGTGAGTGATGAAGGCATTTGAGTGTAGCCCCGATCATGGAATTCTCGGATCGATCCCGTACAGAGAGACTTAATCCAGAATTGTCTCTAGTTGGCTTTATCCAGGTTCCCACATCAACATTCAGGCAATTGACAGTAATCATAGTTGCCCCTTTGCATCTCTGCCATCCATTGGATGGCAACTTGGTCAGTAGGGCCGAATATCCACGGCCCGCGATAACATGTCAAGTGTGCCCAGGGCCGAGCAGAAAGCCAATATGGCTGACAGAGTAATTTACTGCAAATTACCAGAATCCTCCTATACCCCTCACCCATGGGAAATGACGGAAGCGCTCCAGGCAACTATCGGACTGGCGGCAACGGTCAGAACCTATGCGCCCACGCTCCTCGGCCTCGCCGTTCATGCTGGCCATATCAAGAACCGCGACTGTGCGACGGCCGTGCCAAAATCCATATGCCACGCCTGCGTCTGGCTGCGCCACCTGTTCGCCGATGGAGCCAATGCCAGGCCGTGACTTCGCGGCGTCCTCGACAGGATCCGAAGCTGAACACGCCAAATCGTCAGATGACCCAATGCAATCAGCGCCTTCAAAACACTACCCCACCGATTGGCCGTCGTACGCACTCCATATGGCTCGGGCGCTACCGGTGGCAAAAGGCCGGGAGAAGTCCATCGCTTCGAGCCCAGACTGGACCAACATCGTCTATATCCTACTCACAATCAGACGCTTGGTAAGGCATTATAAACATTTGACGAGTTTTGAGTCGCAATCTTAGAGTTCTAAGCTTCAAATATCAAAGACAGAATTGGCACCATAAATGGTGAAAAGATGCCTAGCGTATATTTCATGCTATTTGCAAAGTCGATATTTGGAAATCCATTTCGCAATCTCCATGATCTTCTATAGGCTTCACTCATTCCCTTAGTTTCTTGTTCTTCGAGCAACGAAATAGCCCTCATAATTCGAAATACACTTGGCAAAAGTATCATGATGAGCAAAAACACATAAAGCGAAGTGTTAAAGAATACAATTCCCAATTGATTGACTGGATTATTTCCTGACATATTCGATACTAGCCATCGAACATATGCTACTTGAAATGCTCCACCGAAAAGAAGATATGCAACTGCGATGTAAAAATAATTATTCAACCACTTGATCCAATTTACTATTTGTTTTTCGTCAAAATACCAGTTTTTATATCTTTTGCTCCAGGCAGACACTGGAACTAAAGAACATGTTGCTCCAAATAGCGAGGTAATTGCAAGAATTGCCATTAGCTCTAGAATCATCTTTATGCATTCTGCTGTACGAAATAAATCATTGCGATTTTCGCAAGGAATCCGATTTAATATCTCACTGAAGATGCTAGATTCAAAGCCAAAAGTTTCAACATTAAACTCAGTAATATAGCAGTAAACGGCAAATGATAAAACAGAAAACGACAAGACAACGTATAGGTATTCACAAAAGGTAACGTTAATATCTGCAGATGTTGTCCGATTTCGTACTGTGACCAAAGCTACCAAAATCACAAATAATTGTATGAAAAATAGTGCTATGGATATCGGAAACAAAAAATAGACACTATGGTTTAGATATTTTGATTTATCTGAATTTTGATCACAACAAATTTGGAGGGGAGAAATCTGTTCAACAATTATTTTCGTTGCTATGGCAAAGAATATTATCATAATCAGAGCTGTAACCATTGGCAGAAATATCTTATACTTCAAGAACTTGGGGCTTTTACTCATCGGACATATATCCTTGACTTAGGTTGCATCGATGTGGAGGATTCATCCTTTGGTGCTGGAATACCCGGACTTAATTCTAGCCCGGTTACCATCCAGCGGTGATACGGATTGAAGAGCAGCAGGTCAAGCTTTCCGTTTTCCAACAAATTCTTGTAGCCGAACGCTGTAAGTCCCTTTCCGATCAGCGTGATGTCACTCGCAAGCTATTCAGCGTGATGTCTTTGGGTCCGACTTGATAACGGCGACAGTTGCCGACTACTTCCCTCTCGGAATGTCCTCCAGCCATGCTCTGGGCCGCTAGAAGTTTCGTCAGCCCGCCTCCCTCGGGGTCGTTTCCTGCACAATGGTTCTATTATCCTGCTCCATGGTCGCGCGTGTCCGCAATCTGACGTCGTCTTCGTCGACGGCGGAGTATTTCCGTGAGGAGGGCGGCTACTATGTGACGGCCGGCGGCGACCGGGAGGCGGCGCGCGCGAAGGCGGAGGAGCACCGCCAGGCGAGCGCGTGGTACGGGCTGGCGGCGGCCGCGCTGGGGCTCGCGCCGGGCCGGAAGGTCGCGGCGGGCGCGTTCGAGAGGCTCCTCCAGGGCCACGTACCCGGGACCGGCATCCGGCTGGGGCGCAAACGCGACGGCAGGCACGAGCACCGTCCGGGTTTCGACATCACCTTCTCGGCGCCGAAGTCGGTGTCGCTCGCGGCGCTGCTGCCGAGGCAGAGGCATCCGCGCGGCGACCGGTCGGTCCTGCGCTGCCATGACGAGGCGGTAAGAGCGAGCCTCGACTGGATCGAGGAGACGATGCTGGAGACGCGGGGCTGGGACCCGGAGACCGGGCGCCGTCCGCGCGTGAAGGGATACGGGCTTGCGGCGGCGCTGTTCCGGCATGTGGCGAGCCGCGACCTCGACCCGCAGCTGCACACCCATGCGGTGGTGGCCAACATGACGCGGGATGCGGAGGGCCGGTGGAAGAGCATCGAGCCGACCCTGCTGCACAGGAACGCGCGGCTGATCGGGGCCTTCTACCGTAACGAGCTGTCGCGCCGCCTGATCGAACGGGGCTATTCGGTCGTGCCGGCGATGGCGGGACGCCTGCAGAGCTTCGAGATCGCGGGCTACGACAAGGCGTTGCGGGACGCGTTCTCGACCAGAAGAAAGCAGATTCTGGCCTGGATCGACGAGAAGGGCTGGGAGCGCGGCGAGGCGGAGGCGCAGATCGCGGCGCTGGCGACCCGCAAGCCCAAGGCGGAGCCGCTGCACGGCATGCTGCGCGAGATCTGGGCCGGGCGCGCGGCGGAGTTCCGGGAGGTTCCGAGCGCCCGGCGCTCGCGGGGCCGGACGGTGCTGCCGCCGGTGCCGACGGCGCTGAAGATCGCCTGGCGGTCGGTGCGGCAACTGGAGGAGCGCCAGTCGGTGTTCGCGGCGGGCGATCTGGAGGCGCTGGCGCTCCAGCATTCGCCGGGGCGGCATTCGATCGAGGCGGTGCGCGAGGCGATCGGCATGCTGGTCCGGGACGCGCACCTGGTCGAGGCGAACCTGAGGCGCGCAGACCGGGCCTATGTCACCGACCGGGCGCTGAAGGCGGAACGCGCCCTGATCGCCATGATGAGGGAGGGCATGGGCACGGGCGAGGCGCTTTGCGGGCGGGAGGCCGTCGAGGCGTATCTGGCGGGCGCCGGCCTTACGGAGGACCAGGTCGGGGCGGTGCGTACGGTCCTGCTGGCGGAGGACCGGATCGTGGGGGTCCAGGGCCGGGCCGGGACCGGCAAGACCGCGATGCTGGCCCATCTGCGGGCGCTGGCGGGCGGGCGTCCCATGCTGGGCCTGGCGCCGTCCTCGGCGGCGGCGACGACGCTGGCGCGCGAGACGGGGATGCATACGCGCACGCTGCAATGGTTCCTCGCGCGCTGCGGGTCCGTGGATGATTCCGGTCCCGGCATCGAGGGGCTGAAGGAGCGGCTCGGGGGCGGGGTGCTGGTGCTGGACGAGGCGTCGATGGTCTCGACCGACCAGATGCGGTTCCTGCTGCACCATGCGCGCGCGCTCGACATCGCGCGGCTGGTGCTGGTGGGCGACCGGAGCCAGCTTCGCGCGGTGGAGGCGGGCCAGCCGTTCCGGCTGTTGCAGCAGGCGGGCATGACGACGGCGGTCATGAACGACATCCGCCGGCAGCGGAACCCGAACCTGCGCAAGGCGGTGAACGCGGTTCTGGCGGGCGATCCGGGCGAGGCGGTGGAACTGCTGGGCGGCAGCGTGCATGAGGTTCCTTACGAGGAGCTGGCGGAGAAGGCGGCCGAGGCGTGGCTGGAGCTCGGTCCGGAGGCGCGGGAGCGAACCTTGCTGGTCGCGCCGACGCATGAGCTGCGGGCCGGGATCAACGCGGCGGTGCGCGAGGCGCTGGCGGCCGAGGGCGTCCTCAGGGGACGGGCGCTCAGGATCGAACGCCTGGTCAACCTCGGCATGACGCGGGCGGAGAAGGCGGACGCGCGCAACTACCGCGAGGGCGACACGGTGCTGTTCAACCAGGACATGGTGAACTTCCGGGTGAAGCGGGACGACGCGCTGACGGTGACCGGCACCGAGGAGGACCGCGTCGTGCTGATGCACCCGGACGGGAAGCCGCGCCATGTCGCGCCGCAGCAGAAATATTACCGCTACCGGCTGGAAGTCTACGAGGCGCGGGAGATCGAGATCCGGGCGGGCGACCGCATCCGCTGGACCCGGAACGACAAGGCACGGAACCTGGTGAACGGCGGGCGGGCGGAGGTGCTGGCGATCACCCGCGACCGGGTGCGGTTCGCGCTCGACGACGGGCGCACCATGTCGCTTCGGCACGACGATCCCCAACTCCGTCATATCGACCATGCCTGGAGCTCGACGGTGCATGGGGCGCAGGGCAGCACGGCGGACGGGGTGATCGCGGTGCTGGACTCGGGCCATGGATCGCTGACCGACCAGTCGACCTTCTATGTCGAGATCAGCCGGGCGCGGGACAGCGCGGTGGTGCTGACCGACAACCGGGAGCAGCTGGTGGAGGTGCTGGAGGCGCATACGGGCGAGCGGGCGACGGCGCTGGAGGCGGTGGGCGAGGAGATCGGCCCGGAAGCGCTGCGCCGCCTTCTTCCGGAGAAGGGGCCGGTCTGGACGCCGCGCGAGGAATGGACCCGTCTGGAGGCGAAGGCGCGGGAACAGGGCACGGTGCCGTTCCTGGCCGAGGGCTACGGGGCTCTGGTCGCGCGCACGGAGAAATTGGCGAACTGGCCGAACCTGCCGGCCGCGGTTCGCGAAGTGGTGAACGGCATTCTCGCCTACGACCGGGCCTGCCGGGAGGGCGATGCTCTGGCGCGCGAGTTCCTGGGTCTGCTGGATGCGCATGAGGAACGGCGCCGCGCGCTGGAGGACCGGGCGGCGGCCGAGGGCGCCGCGATTGCCGTTCTGGAAGACTGGGCCGGCTGGCGCGCGATGGCGGAGCGTCTGGTGGCCAACGGGCGGCTGGTGCTGGAGGAACTGGGCGTGCGCGCGGGCGAGGCCGGGGCGCGCATCGCCGGCTATCTGGACCGGTTCGATGCCCTGTTGCTTCTCGACGATACCGTCCCGCTGTTCGAGGCGCTTCATCGGGAGGTGCTTGAGCGGGCGGCGTCCGCCGGCACGATCCCGTTCTACGCCGAGGGCCATGACGAACTTCTGGAGCTGGCCCGCGCGCTCGCCCGGCAGGAGATCGTGCCGCCGCCCGTCATGGACGCCGCCGCACTCGTTATCGCGGAGGCGGAGGCCTGCGAGGCGCGCCGGGCGGAGGTCGAGGGCTTCTTCGAGGATGCGCGCGGGCACGAACGGGACTGGCGGGCGCTGGCAGAGGAGCGGCGGCGTCTCGGCGGCCGGGGCCGGGACATGCCGCTCTCCGACCTGCCGGGCTATGCCGGGCTCTCGGAGCGGGCCCGGACATTGCGGCGGACCGGCGACGCCATTTCGGAGGACGAGGCCGCCTACGGTCCCTGGCTCGACGAGGTCCGGGACGGCAGGAAGCGGCTCGCCTTGGAGCTGGAGCGCCTGAAGAAGCACGATCCCCTCGACCGGTTCGTCGAGGTGATGAAGCAGCTGGACAAAACGCGGAGCGACGCCGAGGCAAGGGGCGTCCTTCCCTTCCACGACGCCGCTCATGGCGCGGCCGTCGCCGAAGCCGCGGAACTGGAGAAGAACCGCGAGCTTGAGGAGGCCGCGCGCCGCCGGCTGCGGGCCGAGTTGGACGAGCATGCCGCGCGCGCGGCGGAGTGGGCGCGGATCGAAGCGCTGGACAGGGAGATGCGGTGGCTGGCGGACCAGGACGAGCGGCTAGCGGAGCGGGCCGGACGCCAGCGGCTTCCGGAGACGCTGCTCGCCCGCTGGCCGGCCAGGCTGGAGCGGAGCGAACGCTTCGCGGAGGCGGCCCGCTCGGCGCTGGACGACGGCAGCCTCACGGGCCACTGGGACAGCCGCCCGGAGGCGCGTGATGCCATCGACGGGGGCTTCCGGGCGGCGGAACGCCGGCATCGCCTCCCGGAGATCGAGGAAGGGCGCATCGCCGGCATGGTGCGCGCCGAGACCGCGCGGCTTCGCGATTCGAGGATCGACCACAGCTTCGCCCGCCGCTGGCGAGGGGGCGAGGCGCTGGTGGCGGGCGACCGGCTCCGGCTCCGCCGCTGGCGGGGCGCCGAGCACAGCGAGGCGGTGGTGCGCTCGTCCGGCTGGACCGGCGGGCGCAACCCGAGGGACATGGTCCAGCTGGAGTGGCTGGCGGCCGGCCGGGGCCACGAGGTGCAGGAGGCGGTCGAGGCGATCCCGGCGCGGATGCTCACGGGCATGAACGTACGCCTTGCGGCCTGGAGCCATGCGGGCCTGCGCGAGGCCGCGCTGGCGCGGGAGCGGTCGCAACGGTCGGATGCGTTCCCCGTCGAGTGCCTGCATGACGATCTCGCCGTCGGCGACCTTCTCAGCTGGACGGAGCTGGTCGACCCGGCGCTGGCGGAGGGACGGCCCCTCGACCGCGCGGAGCCCATGGAGGCGGTGCGGTTCGAGGGCGAGCTGGTCCGCAGGACGGCAGAGGAGAAGAGGCTGGAGGACCGCTGCACCGTGAACGTGACCTGGCGTTCGGACGGCCGGCCCTGCGGCGAGCGGCGGCTGTCGCTGGCCGCACTCACCGGGCGGGGCTGCTGGCGTACCCTCTGGCAGCAGGATAGCCGCCGGCGCTCATCGCTCCGCGTGCAGACCCTCGAGCTCCGGATGAGCCGGCGCCTGCTGCTGGACCCCGGCCTCCATCTCAGCATGAAGCCCTGACAGGCGGGACCATGGCGCTCGAACTGGTAACCAAGCCCCATCTGGACTGGGTCCGCACGCTCTCGCCGGCCGAGGAACAGGCCTTGCGCGCGGTCAAGGCCGGCGAGGCGGACGAGACGCAGCACACGGCCTGTCTCGCCATGCTGAATGCGGCGCGCGACGCGGACCGCTGGATCCTCTGCGACTGCCGCGAGGACGAAGGGCAGTGGCCGGTCATCGTCCCGGTCCGGCGGACGCGCACCCGGTTCGCGCTCTCCAACCGGCCCGACACCGAAGAGCCGCATGCCGAGGGCTGCGTGTTCGCCCGCGGCGAGACCGGCCCCCGCGCCGGGGGCGGCGCCCGGCCCGCCGTCTTCGACGACATGTTCGACCCGTTCCCGGACGGCGAAACGCTTGCCGAGGACGAGCCTGTCCCGACGGCGGGGGACCGGTGGGGGTTTCCGGGGCTCTCGCACGGACGGCCGCCGCGCACGGTGGCCGCCATGCTGGCCACGCTGATGGATGCCGCGCGTCTCAACATGCTGGCGGTCGCGGACGGGTTCTCCTCGGAACGGCAATGGCTCGCGGAGATCGTACGCGCGGCCGGCGCGTTCCGCCTCGCGCCGGGCGTGCCCATGCCGGCGTTCCTGTTCACCGACCCGGCGGACTGGCGCTCCGGCGCGGTCGCGCGGAAGCTGGAGGCAGCCGAGCCCGGCTGGCCGGAGCGCCACAAGCCGTTCGCCCTGCTCTGCTGGACGGCGCGCGACGTGGACGGGACCGCGATCAACCGGGCCCATCCGCGTCTCGGCCATGTCGAGGTGCGGTCCGGGGTGGCTGCCCCGGAGATCGGGCGGAACCGGGTGCTGGGGCCCTGGCTGTTCCTCGGGCTCGTGGCGCGCTCGGAGGACAGCCGGCAATGGGAGTGCCTGAAGGCCCGTGCGCACCCCATCGTCTCGACGCTCTGCCCGGTGCCGGTCGACTCGCACGCCGAACGCCGCGCGCTCGGCACGCTGCGCCGCCTGGTGCGGGGCCTGGAAAACGATCCCGGTCTTCGCGAGAAGCTGGGCGGCGGCGTCCGCGCGGAACTCGAAAAGCCGCTATTCCGGTTCGAAACCGCCGGCGGGCCCTGCCTGCCCGACTTCCTGCTGACTGTTACCCGTCCGGGCGGGCGCGGCCACATGCCCGGCCGTCCCGGCCCGCGCCATGCCGACGGCCGCTACGACCCCGGCGGCATCGCGCGCTACGTCGTCGAGGTCATGGGGTTCGACGACCCCGAATATGAGAGCGGCAAGGCCGACATGCACCGCCGCATGCGCACGCTGGGGTGCCTGTTCCGCATGGAGGCGCTCCAGTTCGATTCCCCCCGCAACCCGCTCAGACGCCAGCGCGAGAGGATCGGTGCCGATATCCGGAGCGACATACTGCGCCGATGGGTGCGGACGTGAGGCCGGGATGTCATCGGGCGGCATGGCCAAAGTGTGTTCCCGCGCGACTCCGCCGTTTCGGTTTCCGGCTTCTGTCCCGTCAGCACGTCGCCAACCGGCGAAATCCGGCGCCGCAGGATCCGCCAGACACGACCGTCGCGCCGCCGCCGTCATGCTGCAAATCCCGCCCCATTTGACGGCGAAGGCGATTATCTCATTGCGGACGGCCGTTACCCGTGCGAGTATCGCGCCACGATAGACGGGCCGACGCCGCATGAGTTGTCCGAGCGGGTCGCCCGCCTTGAGGAGCGCATGAAGACCATGAAGGCGGAATACAAGACCGACATCGCTCTCCTGGCAAAGACCATCACCGAGGACAATACGAAACGCGATACAGAAGCGGTGAAGCGCGACAAGGACGATCTGCGCTGGCAAGTCGGGCTCTAGATCGCTGCCATCGTCGTTCTCGGGTTCATCATCCGGCTGTCCGCCCACTGACGGACGCGCCGAAGGTCGACACCGGATGAAAAAGCTGATTGTCGTTTCCGCCATGATGTTTGTTACGACGAATGCGATGGCGCACAAGACGTCCGCGTGTCTGGGCGCAATAGATAATGATGTAAAATTGGAATTCGATGCCAGTGCCAGGAATATGACCAAACTGAAAACGGCCGCTGAAAAGACAGGCGGCAAACTATCCACAAGAGTCGTCATGGAGGCATGGCAACGGTATGGACGGGCAGCAATCGCATTGATCCAGGAATTTAACGATAATTGCCTGGATAAGGATTGACTGAGATCGGCAGTAGAGGGATAGTCATGAAGACGATCTTCGGCGCACTTGCCTTGTGCGGCATTGCCTTCGTGCTGTCCGGCAATGCTGCCGGCCAGACGCTCATTGGAGAATGGCAACCGGTCAAAGCCTTTTGTGAAGGTGGCAAAGTTCTGAGTAATAGTTTTAGGACAAATGATCGGGAGATTTTCAATAAGGTAAGCAAAACCAGAATTATGGATATTGCGACGGAAGAAACAAACAATTGTGCGCTACATATTAAGACAAATCTATCAATAATCGAGAATCAATATAAGATAGGTCCTTTTTTGGAACTTACATCTCCCAATTGCCCTAAGGTCAGCAAGTGGTTGCAAAAACTAATGAAGTATTCAAAATCCCACCTAAAAAACAATGAAAATCTTGGTTCAACAAACAATGCGCGCAAAAGTATGATTAGACTTATAGAAGGTATGCAGCGCGTCAAGGAAGGTAATTCGCCTACAGTTGAATTTAAAGTCAGTGACGACAATCGGCGACTATGGACTTTCTCTTCTATTGAAGAGAGCAAGGATATTTGCCACGGATCGCGATTTGGGCGCGAATACAAATGGATTGAATAGCGGATTTCTTTTCCTGCTTAGCGGCGGCAGATCAGTTTGAATTCTTGCAGGCGTCCGCGTTCACGCGGAGGTAATTGCCGATGAAATCATCAACAACAACGACAACGGTTTTCTCTACACTTGGTGCTATAGATGCAAGTTGATCTTCATGCATCCCGTGGATGCCATATGGAACAGAATTAGTATAAGTTGCAGCCAGTCTTTCTAATTTTGTTGCCGAGTCAAAGACTTTTTTATAGAACTGCACTGTTATGGATAGGGTGCCGCTTATTACTTCCATATTTCCTATAATTTTTTGCTTTAAGTTTCCAGTCAAACTTATATACAGAACGCCAGTCGCTGTACCAGATTCACGTTTTTCTCTATATAATCTGTTTGCTCGCAATTTGTCACGCACAACAATTTCAATCTCTTTTTTCGATAAGCCATCAATTTTCCCATTTGCATACCTAATATCAATACCCAACGTCATAGGCCTGCACTCATTCCATAGGATGAAACGGGCTCTCTCGCTGATGTTTTCGGCTGCCACCCCTTGCGCTGTCAACGCCCCGGCAATGAGGATTGCTATTTGGTTCAATCGGCGCATGGTCGCCCCTCACTTGGTGAGTTTTGAGCTTGGCCTGATAGCAGATTGGCAATTGACAATCAATCGAGCCGGGGCGCACATTTCGCCTGCTCGTATCGCAGAATCATGTGCTCGGCGTGCTTCCGGTGTCGCCGCGCCCATCGCCGTGCGGCCTGACGCGTGTGGAAGGGGCACGGGAGTGCGGTACTGGAGTCGACCCCCGCAGAGGCAGGTCATTGCCGATCCTCGATAGCCTGGATGCGCCGCGCGATGCGCTTGCGTTCCCGGTCGATCTGCGCGAGCCGGGCGCGGTGTGCCGATGTTGGCGGCTGGCGGCGCAAAGCCACCTCCTCGACGGACAGGCGGGCGAAACTGTCCCGCAGCGCGTCTTCCTCGCGGTCACGCTCCGTCATCGGCATGGCCTCCGTTTGTGGCGATCTAGCGACGGGCCCGGATGCCCCAACAGGTCATCGCCGGCAGTCCCTAGTGACACGGTACCTGGCCTCTCGACGGTGTAGCCGAGACTCTCATACCCCCGGACGCGCTTCTCGCTCATGCGCATGAGCGCCGGTACGGCGCCATCGACATAGTCATGGACCAGCACTTCGCGCTTCGCCGCGTACAGCCGGTGGAGACGGCCGACATACTGCGCCAGCGTGCCCTTCCAGGAGATCGGCATCGTCAGGAACAGGGTGTCGAGGCGGGCGTCGTCGAACCCTTCGCCGACATAGCTGCCCGTGGCGATCAGCACCCGCTCGTCCGCCTCGGGTATGTCTTCGAGACGCTGCATGACCTCGCGGCGCTGCCTGGTTCCCATGCCGCCCCGGAGAACGAGGACGTTCCGCGCGAAGCGGCCGAGCCGCTCCGCAAGGCGGTGCGCATGGTCCTTGCGCTGGGTGAGCAGGATCGGCGAGCGGCCCGCCTCCAGCGCCTGCAGCACGTCGTCGAAGATCATGTCGTTGCGATCCTCGTCCGCGGCCAGCGCGGCATAGACCTGCTGGATCGGAGGGCGTTCCGCGTCCGTGCCGGCCGGCATCGTGAAGTCCGTCGGGCGCAGGACCGCCCGGTGCGCAAAGGGTCGTTGCCGGGCCTGCGCTTTCGCGCTCGTCCGGAACCGGACGGGACCGCACTGCATGAGCACGATCGGATGGTGGCCGTCCCGGCGCGTGACCGTGGCGGACAGGCCCAGCACGTATTTCGCCTTCGCCCGGCGCGCGACCACCTCGAAGCTGACGGCGGAGATATGGTGGCACTCGTCGACCACGAGATGCCCGTAATCGGCGACGATGTCGTCCACCTCGCCCTTGCGCGCCAGGCTCTGGATGACGCCGACATCGACGATACCGCCCGGCTTGCGCCTGCCGCCGCCGATCTGCCCGATCGCGGATGCCGGGAGGTCGAGGAACGCCGCCAGCCGCGCGGTCCACTGTTCCATGAGCTGGCGCCGGTGAACCAGCACCAGCGTGTTGGTGCGGCGGGCGGCGATGACGGAGGCGGCAATGACCGTCTTGCCGAACCCGGTCGCCGCCGCGAGCACGCCGGTCTCGTGTTCCAGCAGCGCATCGGCGGCGGATTGCTGCTCCGGGGCCAGACTTCCGAGGAAGCTCGTTTCGACCGGGCGGCCGGGATTGCGCTCGTCGCGCAGGTCCATGCCGATGCCCAGTTCCTCCAGCAGGCGTTCCGTCGGCTCACGGCAGCCGCGCGGCAGGGCGACGTGATGGGACAGCAACTCGGCGCAGGCGACGATGCGGGGTATCCCGAACGTGGACCGGCGCATCGCCTGGGCGCTGTAGAAGGCCGGGTTCTGGAAGGCCGCGAGACGGATGAGCCGGTTGACCAGGCCCGGCAGAAGGCCGGCACGCGGGACGTAGATCTGATCTCCCAGAACCGCGTCGATCCGCTCCGGCAGCGGTCCGGTAATCCCGGGCAGGGGCCTTCGCCGCGAAGGTGGCGCGTTCCAAGGCTCGTCGTCGTCATCGTCGAGCGGCAGGCGCAGCCCGACAACCCGGCCCTGCCGGCTGGCCTCGTCGACAATGGCGGTCGCCACGTCCGGGGAGAGGCGGCGCAGGGACGAGAGAAACGCCCACTGGTCGCCATGGGGAGCGAAACCGTCATCGAGAAAGACGCTGTTGCCATTCTCGCGCGGACCGCCTTGCAGCGGCAGCGCGATGAGATTGCCGAAGCCGCCGACCGGCACCGTGTCCTGGCTCGGGAAGAAGCGGTCGTAGGACGCGAACCCGATATCCGGGTTGCGCTCCATCGCCTCGGTGACCATATGGGCGCCGAGACGGCGCGCGAGAGCAGCGGGCACCGGTTCGGCGAAAAAGATCCAGACATGCGCGCCATTGCCCGAACGCGAACGCTCGAGGGCCGCGGGCACTTCCTTCGACCGGCAGGCTTCGAGAAAGGCGCCCGCGTCCCGCCGCCAGCTCGCCTTGTCGAAATCGGCGGCGAGAAACCGGCAGGTATCGTCCGGAAGCATGGGATAGACGCCGATCGTGTGGCGGCCCCGCAGATGCCCGTCGATCGCCTCGTCCGTCACCTCGCGGAATGCCCGGTTGGGGCAGGCGCCGCACCTGACGCGCGGCTTGCCGCAGATGCGGGGCGCCCACTCGTTGGCGCAGACCGGCGCATAGCCCGATTTGCCCGCCGCGGCATTTTCCCAGCGCCTCGGATAGACGTCCTCGCGGCCCCGGAACAGGGACCTGAACAAGGAGATCTTGTCGCGCGCGGGCGAACGGTTGGTGACAGGTCCTACGGGCGGCATGTCCCTTGCGTCCGTCCGGCGCATCCCAAGATCGGCGAGACGGGCTTCAAGCGTCGCCTTCTCGTCCTCAAGGTGCGCAAGCCGCTCACGTATGAGCGCGGCTTCCTCGTCGCGGGATGAAGGGTGAGCCAATCTGTCCCCGTCTCGTTATTCTGCCTGCCCATGCCGGCAAGCAATCAGGATAGTGCGGCTCGAAACCTCCGGTAAACATCGCCATCGCTGCGCCCGGTTGGACGTGGCGGCGGCAAGCAACAATGGCGCCGGGAAATCGCTCAGCTCAGCGAGCGACCCGACAGCCGGGAACGCGACGCGTCCGGTGGCGCGTCAGCAGCAGTTCTTGTGAATGACGACCTCGTATACCTTCCGGTCGCGGTCGATCAGAAAGACGATCTGCCAGGTGTCCTGTGACTCGGTTTTCGCGACTTCAACCAGATATGTGGGCTGCATCTCGGTGTAGTAGTAGCCGTCGGGGTTTCCGAAGAGCGCCAGTATCTCCCGACGGTTCATTCCGACATAGTCGTCCTGCGTCCTGAGAAGCGAACATGCCATGGCAGCGCGCGTGGACTTGTCCTCTTCCGAGGCCCGGAACGTCGCGACGTCCAGGGGGCGCTCCGCCCAACGCCGACAGGTTTCACGGGCGCTCAGATAGTCCGGGTTCAGGAGGTTCCATGTCGGCGACAACGAAAGCAACGCGTCCACCGCGAACGCGAGCGACAGGGCGAGACCGCCGAAAATGGCAATCCTCACAACTCTGCCGTTGGTCGTCTTCATGGCAAACACCCGGCTCACCAGCCCGCAGCCATCAGGCATCGGCTGGCAGTAGGGTAGTTCCATGGCAGCAATTTGTCGCTGCGGTTGATGCTGAAAGCGAAAATCCATCGATACCGGGTAGCCGGTATTCGGTTTGGTCCCGGTTCAGCGCCGCCTGCCGACATATCCGGATATTCCGCAAAGACGCACAAATCGGCGAGGCCGTTGTCGAAACGACCCGAATGCGGACTCGCATCGATGCCGGAGCAAATCTCGCAAGCGGTTGCAGACCCGGGCAAGGAATCGATGGAAAAAGACGACGGAGTTGTATCCAGCGGAGCGTATGGTTATTTCTCATACGTGCTTCGATGACGAAGATCGGGGATGGACAGGTGGTGCCACTGAGGATGACCGACTGGCGCGACAGGCAATCCATCATCCGCAATTGGCCGCTCAGCGATGAGGGGCAAGCGAAGAACGATGTATCCGGTCAGATTGTGGATTGGCAGCCGGGCAAGCCTGAAACGGCGGTGCGCAGGAACATCTCCGGGAACATCCTGGACGATGAAGACGGAAGCAATCGGGCCTGCCTCGTAGCCGAAGCGCATGAGCGTGGCTGCTGAGGCACTTTCGCCCGCCGCATCCCCTTCACGCAGGCGTCTGCCGGTCCTTGCCGATGGCCGGCGGGCAAGGTCTCCGGCTGCGGGGCCGCTTGCGGTCGGGCTGCACTTCGGGGCTGCCGGCTTCCGGATCTGCCGACGGCCAGGACCCGGGCGCTTCCTCCGGGTCCGGAACGAAGGCGGCCGCGATTACCGCCGCGCGTTCCTCGCCGAAAACCGTGCGAAGCAACTCCATCGCCTTCTCGCGCCGGTCCTGCTCCACCATCGCCCTGAGCGGTTCCTCCAGTATCGCGCGAATGTCGTCCCGATACTGCGACAGCATCTCCTCGTCCGCAGCATCAAGACCGCGCGCCAGTGCCGACACGCCTTCCGAGAGGCCCCGCTGCCGTCCGGCATCCAGAACCAGCGGCCGCGCCTTGCCGCCCTTCGGCGACAGGTCCACGGTCAGCGCGCATTCGGTCCACCAGGCCGACGCCGACATGCCGGCACAGCTCGCGCCTTGCCGAACCAGTTCCCAATCTTCACCGGTGCAGCAGATCGTATGCGTCACCCGGTTCTTCCCGGTGGAGGGCTTCTTCATGCCGCCTGCTCCCCCTTCGACGAGACGCCGGAACCGGACCGCCTCGCGCAGCAGTACCGCCGCCTCCCCGCCCCCGCCCCCCGGCGCGCGAACCGTGATCGGAAAGGTCTTCCAGGCCGTCGGCATCGCCCTCCCGCCGAACTGGCGCGAACACAAAGCCTGACCGTCCCCAAAATCAACGAAATGTAGTGGGTACACCCGGCGATGCCGGTGTAACTCCTTGTTCTATCCAATACTTTTAATCGTCACTGTTGAAGTTGGGTCAAAAGCGCTCTGCGAACCCCCAAGACGGCGAAAGCTGCAAAGCTCCACATGCCTCAATCCACAAACAAGTTAGCGCTAATGAGGAACCGCCCGGCGTTTCACTCAACGGGGCGGATCAAACCCGATGGACCATGTGGGTTTTCTGACCGTCGCCTACATCAGGAGGTCGGCATTGGT
This sequence comes from Alphaproteobacteria bacterium, assembly GCA_022825195.1. Lineage (GTDB taxonomy): Bacteria > Pseudomonadota > Alphaproteobacteria > Bin95 > Bin95 > Bin95. The sequence continues at coordinate 12,101 of JAJDYL010000208.1, read as the reverse complement.
GATTCAACGCTTCGCATGACATTCAGCACCAACGCGCATCTTTGCTCAATATCATTGCAGGCATAGCTGTGCCAGGTATCCTCTGCCCTACTGAACGCCAATGCTCGGTTACGCTTCCAGGGAACCTCAAAACGATTGTCGCCTTCCCGGCTGGAAAACAGGAATGTTCCGAGATTGTCTTTGGGCTTGCAATAGACAACGGTCGATAACAGCTTTTCGGGAATGTCCGGATGAATTGGATGGATCAGGGATTTTGGGACTGTCTGGAATCCCCAATCAATGTACTTGGCCCGATCCAGCTTCTGTGGGGCCAGTTCTTTCAGCATGTTCAAGAGCACATCTGCGCATCTTTCATTGATCGGCCGCAATTCCTCCTCGCTGCAACGGCTGGTATTGTAGACGCACTGGCCTGAAAGGCTGAACGCGCACTTGAGAGCCAGAATCAGCCTCCTAGGATTGAAGCTTCTGTCAATCTCGCCGAATCCATTCTTTATGGTTTCAAATTCATCCGGTTCGAAAAAATCATCGAACACAACATACGGGTTGGTCCATGAGTAGTCAAAAAAAACTCTTTCCATGGGGCAGGTCATCCGGAGTCTGGGGGATGCGGGGCTCCCGTCAATTCGCCGGAGCCCGGTCAACCATTGGCGGCTGCCGCTGAACGCCCGTCCAGTCGACCGCCGGTTCCTGACGCCAGGTCGAAACCGTGCCATCCAGCCGCCTGTTCGGCACTTCGGCCCGGAATCTGGCCTTACGGCGCTCGCGGTCCGGGTCGGCCTCGGGCAGGACCGCTAGAACGCGAACTTCGACGGACTCTCGCAATGGCGCATTTTCCCGGGTAGCCGGATCCCGAAATGCGGCATGAAAGACCGTGCGCGAAGCGGCGTCTTCCAGACGTGTATCATATTGCTTGAAGATCAGTGCCTCGCTCGGCTTCATGTTCGGGAAGTAATGCCAGATCTGGCCCGCATCGTGAATCAGGCGGCAATCGATCACACGTGTTCGCGGTTCGGTGCGCCGCAGGCTATCGGCGTAAACGATGTCGTCAGCTGAGACCGTGGCGAGATCGCACAGCGCCAGCGGCCCCGATTCGATCAGACGATCGGAATTCGTTCCGCGCCAGACGTTGAACAAGGCGAAATGCCGACCCTCCGGCACATCGACAAAATCTTCTATCGTAGGAGAAAAGTCGGCGTGAACGACCGCCCCGTACAGACCCTGGCGAGCGGGACCTGTGACTCTTCCGACGCGAAAACCGTGCTGCACAACCTTGGCCGCCACGCATCCGGTGGCGGCCTCGACCAGCTCTTCGCAATGCCTGAAATAGCGGCCGGTCACTTGGGATCGATTGCCAAAATCCAGATCGACCGGCGCCTCGACCAACTGGAAGCCCTCGCATTCGATACTCGGCGCCCGCTTGAGTGAACGGGCGTCGTGAATCCGAATCTTCCTGCGGCAAATCGCGTCCCGGCTGCCATCCGGATCGAACGCTTCCCTGGAATTCAGCCGGGTAAACCGATATTTCGGGCTAACGAAGAAGCCGTCCGAAATCACGAACGGCGCGTCCAGGAATGGCGGCAATCGTCCTCTCATTTGTCGATCTGTCCATGCCCGTTCGGTTTGCCAGCCGACCGCCACGCGAAATCCCGACGGTCTTCGTACGGTCCCTGCACACACACCGCCAAGCCTCGGACTCATAATCGCGCAGCCGGATTCCGGCCGTTGCGACCTTTACATGGCGAGGAAGTCGGTGGCGGCCTATGTCCAGACTCCCTGCATCGGGAAGCCCGGATCGCGTCTCCGCCTAAACCGGAAGCCCGTAATGGATACAGGGCCTAGTACGAATCGTCGGTGGGAGCAATGCCTCCCGAAGCTCCCCGCAGTTCCTCGTCCGAAAGGCGGCTGCCGGCAGGCGGCAGGACCAAATGAAATTCTGTCGCGCTTTCTTCATGCACATTGATGGAAAACCCTTGAGGCACCGTAAGCCCGGTGGCTTCCTTGATTGCCTCGCGCGGGTCTTCAATCAACCTGCCGCGGAATGCTTCGTCCTCATCCGCCTTGACACGAATCATGTCTTCGATTTCCACTACGGTCTTCATGACCTGTTTCTCCTCGCTCTGACAACGACGTGCCGATCACGTCGCATTATGCTCAGGAATTCCCGCCATGGCAAGCTGCAGCAAGGCGCGGTGCTTGCGGTTGAAAGCTCAAAGGGGTTCCAATATCTTCCGTTGCAGGCATCCGGCCATGCCTTCAGAGGTTTTCAACGCCGTCCGGACTTCGGACCGAACCGCCACCGGAACTTCCAGGTCGCGACAGAACTGTTGGAACAAGGTCAGCGTGCAAAGAAGAAAGCGTGTATAGAAGAGCAGCCCTCCTTCACAGGATGCAGCCCGAAGCCTTGGACGATCCGCTGACGGTCACGGCGCCGCATGGGCGCGTCTTCACCAGGGCCTTGCTTGTTTTGCTGACGATCATGGCTGTCTGGGCAGTTCTGGCAGTTTGAGCCCGGTCGCAATGGCGAGGCTTTCGGCATCACGGTTCCCGTATGTCAGCGGATTCCTACGGTCCTGGGGGCGGCCTTTCCGCACCCCGCTGCTCATGCAGTTGGAGGCAACCGACTGCGGGGCGGCCTGTCTGGGCATTGTGCTCGCCCATCACGGACGCTGGATATCGCTGGAGCAGCTGCGCGAGGAATGCCATGTGGGCCGGGACGGCTCGAATCTCAGTGACATTGCCCAGGCTGCCAGAGCCCACGGCATGAGGGCCACAGGCCGCACCATGGAGTTGCGGCATGTGGCGAGGTTGCCATGCCCCACGATCCTGTTCTGGGGATTCAACCATTTCGTTGTTCTCGAGGGCGTCTCGCGCGACCGCTACTATGTGAACGATCCGGCTGAGGGACATCGCGCCGTTGGCCGGGAAACGTTCTATCGTGAATTCACAGGCGCCGTGCTGGAGCTCGAACCCGGCCCCGAATTCCAGCGGCAGGGCTCCCGGCGCAGCGGTCTGCAGAGGCTTTGGCCCTTGTTGGAGGGTCACGGTTCCCGGTTGGCGCGCATCGCGGCTCTGGGATTGCTGCTCGCTCTCATGTCCCTGGTCCTGCCGTTCTTGCTGGCGGTGTTCGTGGACGGTTTCCTCGAAGGCGGGCAGAGCGACCTGGGCGGAGCGCTGATTGCAGGCATGCTGTCTGCCGGCGCTGGCGCCTATGTCCTGACATGGCTGCAGATGCGTTCGCTGCGCGAACTGGTCATTCGGCTTTCCATCGTTCAGTCCGACCGGTTTCTCGATACCCTGCTGCGCCTTCCGTTACGCTTTTTCGCCCACAGGCTTCCGGGCGATCTGGCCATGCGTCTGCGGCAGATCGACCAGGTGGCGGACATCGGCGCCGGGCAACTCGTGCGCATTGCGGTCGATCTGGTGATGAGCGTGGCTTTTCTGGCGGTCATGCTGGTCTGGAACCTGCCGTTGGCCTGTGCGGTCGCCGGGCTTGGCATCTCCTGCTATTTCCTGACCCGGGTGCTGACCCGTCTGCGCCGGGACCAGAATCACCGGCTGCGGCGGGAACAGGGCATGTTGGCGGGCCAAAGCGCCGCCGGCCTGCAATCGATCGAGAGTCTGTTGGCGACCGCCCGCGAAAACGATTTCTTCTCCGACTGGAGCGGCAGACAGGCCCGTGAACTGAAAGCAAGGCAGGAGTTTGCGGAACTCGGGCATGTGGCGGCTTCGCTCCCGTACCTGTTCCAGTTGCTCACCGCGGTTGCCGTGTTCGGGTTCGGCGGCTGGCTGATGATGGTGGAGCAGGTCAGCATCGGCGCGTTGATGGGGTTCTATGTCCTTGCCGGCAACTTCATCCGCCCCGTTACGCGGGTCGCCCAGTTCTCCGACCTGCTGGAAACCCTGGAAGCCGATCTGTCCAGAATGGAAGATGTTCTGCACGCACCGCGCAAGCTGGCGCATGCAGCGAACGTCCAGGATGCGCACCGGCAAGTCGCGGCGCTGCAAGGCCAGCTGCGCCTGATCGGCAAGCTGGAGGTGCGGGGCGTAACTTTCGGCTACCAGCGAAGCCGCGACCCGCTGATCGACGACCTGAGCCTGACGATCGAGCCCGGCCAGCGCATTGCCGTGGTCGGTCCAAGCGGCTCCGGCAAGTCCACTCTGGCGCAACTGACAGCCGGGCTCTATCCGCCCTGGTCGGGGGACATCCTGTTCGACGGCCACCCGCTCGCAGAGATCCCGCGCGAGGTCTTCTACAGATCGGTCGCCATCGTCGACCAGCATCCGGTTCTGTTCGCCGCCTCCATCCGCGACAATCTCACCATGTGGGATGCGACCACTCCGGACGACTTCGTCACCGCCGCCGCCAGGGATGCCGCGATTCACGGGGACATCATCGGCCGTCCCGCCGGATACGACTCCCCGGTGGAGGAGGGCGGGCGCAATTTCAGCGGCGGTCAGCGACAGCGGATGGAGATCGCCCGGGCGCTGGTCAACAATCCATCGCTGCTGATCCTGGACGAGGCGACCAGCGCCCTCGACCCCACGACCGAGTTGCTCGTTGACGACGGGATTCGCCGCCGCGGGTGTTCCTGCCTTATTATCGCGCATCGTCTGAGCACGATTCGCGACGCGGACCGGATATTCGTCGTCGACAAGGGCCGTATCGTGGAGCAGGGGACCCACGATGAACTCCATGCCCGCGACAGCGTCTACCGCAGGTTGATCCAGGGTGATTGAGACCGGCCCCGACTGCGCGCTGGCCAGGCTCATTCTCGCCTGCGGGGAGGCGCATCCGGCTGCCGCGAACCGGCCGGTGGCGCTCGGCGACGCCGAAGTGGTCTGGTATGTCGAGAGCGGAGCGGTCGACGTGCTTGCGGCCGAATATAACGACGGGCGGATAACCTCTGCGTACAAGCATCTCGCCCGGCTGAATCCGGGCCGGATGGCGTTCGGTGTCAATGCCTCCGGCCATTCGATGAAACTCATGGCCAAGGGCCTGCCGGGATCCCGCCTGCGCAGTCTGACGCGCGAACGTTTGCTCGATGAGCTGGCGAGAGCGGAAAACGCCGGCGGTATCCGGAAATCCCTAGACGCGCAGGTCGATGCCTGGATCGGCAACCTTACCGCCGCAGTGGCCCGCGACATGATGGCGAGGCCCCCTACCGCGCTTCGCCTCGGTCCCGGGCGCATGGCCGGAGCTGGAGTCGCCTCGACCGACCGGGGTGTCGTCTGGCTTGCCGCGCAAGGGCTGGATGCCGGTTTCCTCGATCTTGCGGATATCGGGTCCGACGAATGGTTCCCGGTTGCCCCGGCCTCATGGGTCCGCCTGCACACGGCGGCAGAGTTCGAATGCAGGTTGACCGCCGGCCTCGACAGCGGCCGCTTGTTGCGCAAGGTCTTGCCCGGGTTTCACGAGAGGCTTCTCGATGTGGAGAGCCTCAACCGGCGCCTGTCTCTGGTCGACGAAGCCAATCTGCAGGTCACCCAGGCGACACGGCGTCAAAACGAAAAGGCCAGGGCCAGGACCGGCCTCAAGGCGCTTTACGACCCGCGCCTTCGCCCCGAGGACAATGAAACCGCGCTCGGCAAGGCCTTGCGCATGATCGGCAGGCGGGAAGGCATTGACATACGCACGCCGGCTGTCGCGGGCAACAGGCAACCGACGCTGAGGGACTATTGTGAAGCATCGGCGGTTCGCGCGCGCCGGGTGCGGTTGACGGAGGAAAGCCGCTGGTGGCTCGGAAACAGCGGCGCCATGCTGGCTTTTCGCCGGGGAAGCGGGGAGCCTGTGGCACTGCTGCCCGGTCCGGCCGGCCGATACCGGGTCGTGGATCCTGCGACCGGCAGGTCCAGCCGGGCGGACAGCAAGACCGCGGACGAAATCCGGGATGTCCACCTGCTGTATCCCAGACTGCGCCGCGAGGACGCGACAGGCCTGAAAGACCTGTTGCTTGCGGGGTGCGCCGGGTCGGCGCTGGATTTGGTCCAACTCGTGCTGGCCGGCCTTGCCGGCGGCGCCCTGGCGCTGGCGCCGGCATTTGCCGTCAGCCTGCTAGTCGGCGCCATGGCGCCGGGCGGCGATGCGGCGATGCTCCTCGAGTTTGCAGCCGTTCTGGCCGGGCTGGCCGCGACTGCCGCCCTGATGCACATTCTTCGCGGAACAGCGCTCATGCGCGCCGAAGGGCGCTTTGCCGCCCGGGTCGGAGCCGCGATCTGGGACCGCCTGTTGCGCCTTTCCCCGGCTTTCTTTCGCCGCTACAACGCCGGCGAACTCTCGGCGAGATCCATGGTGTTCCAAGATGTAAGGGATCATGTCTCCGGCGTCACGGCCGACGGCGTGCTGTCCGCGCTGTTCCTGGTTCCGGCGCTTGGGCTGCTCTTCTACTACGATGTCCGGCTCGGCTGGGTCGCCCTCCTGCTCGCGGCGGCCATGATCGGGGTCACGGGCGCCTTCTGCCTGTCCCAGATCGAACCGCAGCGCCGCTATCTCGAAACCTCGCGCAGGCTGGCAGGGGACATCCAGCAGTTCCTCACCGGCATTGCGAAACTGCGCACCACCGGAGCCGAGGACTCGGCCTTTGCCGCCTGGGCCAGGCAGTATCTGCATCACAAGCAGGCCGAAATCCGGCTGTCGGTCCTCGGCGAGCATCTTGCGGCCTTCGGCGCCGCAACACCCTGCGTGGCAAGCGCGGTCCTCTTCTCGGCGGTCGCCGCGCAGGACGCGCGCGGTTTCGAGACGGCCGACTTCCTCGCAGTGCATATCGCGGTCATGGTGCTGTGCATGTCCGTCATCACGCTCGGAAACTCCGCCCGGGCGATCGCCTTCATCAAACCGGCCTGCGAGCATGTCGCCCCCATCCTGGCGAGCCCGGTGTCCGCAGGTTCCGGCGGTCGGGATCGGCCGGTGCTTGCAGGAGGGATACTCTTCGACAGGGTGGGATTTGCCTACTCCGAAAGCGGATCGAAGGTGCTGGACGATGTTTCGATCCATGTGGAGCCCGGCGAGTTCGTCGCCATCGTCGGCGAATCCGGCTCAGGCAAGAGTACCCTGTTCAGAATTGCGCTCGGGCTGGAAACACCGGTCTCGGGGGCCGTTTACTATGACGGTCGGGATCTGGCCCATCTGGACCTCGGCGCGGTCAGGCGACAGACAGGCGTGGTCGTTCAGAACGGCGCCCTGCAGCCCGGCAGCGTTCTCGACAATATCGTCGGCAACAACGAGGAACTCACCGAGGAGGACGCCTGGCGAGTTGCCCGGCAGGCCGGCATTGAGGAGGAAATCCGCGCCATGCCGATGGGGCTCCATACCCAGGTAGGCGGGAATCCCGCAAACTTTTCCGGCGGCCAAAGCCAGCGGATATTGATTGCGGCCGCGCTGGTGCGCGAGCCCCGCATCGTTTTCCTCGATGAGCCCACGAGCTGGCTGGATACCCGAAGCCAGGCGCTGACGATGCAGGGCATCGAGGACTCCACCAGCACCCGCCTGGTCATCGCGCACCGCCTCTCCACGATTCGCATGGCCAACCGGATCTACGTGCTGCAGGGCGCGCGCGTAGCGCAATCCGGCAGCTATGAGGAGCTGCTTGCAGCACAAGGCCCGTTCCGCGACCTGGCCCTGCGCCAGACGGCCTGAAGAGGGGCGGCAAAATGAGCCGGTTCCCGTTCTTCGTCGATGCGCCGTTCGACATCAACTTCAGGAATCGGGAGCTTGTCCCGATCCGCTTCCATGACTATTGCTCGCAGTCGGTCATGGTGGCGACTCTGAGGATCGCCGGATTTCAGGCTACGCTTCACGGTCGGCGGGCCGGACCCGTAACATCAACGCTCCTGTTCTGAGGACACAGATGCCCCAAATGGTTTCGCAATCGCTTTGGTCGGCTGCACAGGCCGCCATTGCCCGCGGGCTCGATTTTCTCGAGTCGGCGGTGGGGCCGGATGGCGCCTGGCGCTGCGACTATTACGGGACCTTCCAACTCGAAGAGGATCGAATTCCCCCCTTCGTGGCTGCTCTCGGCGTAGTCGCTCTCCAGTCCTGCCCCCCCCCGCAACATATTGAAAACATTCTCTCCCGCTCCCGCGGCTTCATCCTTTCCCACATAAAGTTCCCCGGCATCTGGCGCTGGGCGCCGCACGGCTTCGAGGTCGATTCCACGTCCGTTTGCTCGCTCGCTGTCGGGCGCCATAGCCATCCCTGGCTCTTCTTCGGACGGAATGTGCAGCCCGTCCTGTCCTGCCGCGACGACAATGGCCGGTTCCTGACATGGATGAGCTCGTTCGGCCCGTTCGGGATGCCCAATGACGACGACCCGATCGTCAATGCCAATGTCGTTACCTATCTGGGCGACCGGGAGGAGACACGACCCGTTCAGCAATGGATCGAGCGCCTGATTGTCGAGGACCGGGTGCCGGGTTCGTCCATCTGGTACAACCCCATGGACCTCTATTGCAGCGTCAGCCGCGCGAGCTGTATTGCGCCACCGGCCTTTGAGACCGTACGGCTCGCGCTCGGGAACCGCATCCGGGAGGTTGCGCCCGAGACCGCCTACCGGGCGGCCCAGATAATTTCCTCACTGGACATGCTCGCAGACGGGACGAATGCCGACCTGATCGCGCGGCGCGCGGAGCAACTGGTCGACATGCAGCGCGCCGATGGCGGCTGGCCCCCCTCGGAGTTCCTGCGCGCTCCCGAAGGCTCGCGCATCTATGTCTCCGAGGCGCTGACCGCGGCGTATTGCGTGGAGGCCCTTTCTCGTCTGGCCCGGTCGTGACCGGGGCGTTCCATCTGCGGGATGTGCTGCTCGGGCTTCGTTCGCAGTTCCCTGCCGCGTTGCTCGATGGACAGGGCTGGGACCGCCTGCTGCAGCGCGTCGGCGGGCTGCCCGCTGAGGCGGCCGCCGCATGCGGTTTCGAGTTCCGGCTCGGCGAGCCGGAACCGGCTGCGGACTTTTCCGTCGTGATAACACCCGGCCCGGTCGCGCAGCACTATGTCGCCAGCGGCCTGCGGGCGCCGCCGGCCACCGTGGAGTCCTGGCTCAGCAGGCATCTTGCCCGCAAGTCGGGGCGGGACGACTGGATCGACTGGATTCTGTTGGCCTATGACCTCATTGACGCACCGTCGGGCCGACAGCTTGCTCCGGCCGTCTATCTGAGCCCCGCCCTCTCGCGTGCGCCAGCCTCGGGAGCGCTTTGGTCGCAGCTTCTGGTGGACACTCTCGGGAGGGTGGCCGGGCGGCCCCTGGAGGACCGTGAACGAGTTTCGCTATGCCGGGCTCTTCAGGCCGTGCCATCGACAGCCACTGTCGTCTTCGCCGCGGTGGCTCCGGATCGCACGCCGAGGGCGATCCGGCTGATTGTCACGGGAATTTCCACCCCTCGGCTGCTGTCCTTTCTTGACCGGCTCGAATGGCCCGGCTCGCTCACCATGGCTGCCCGGGCGCTGGCCGCCATGGAGAGCGTGTCCAACAGCGTCATGGCGTCCTTCGATATCACATCCGATGGAATCGCGCCGAGGCTGGGGTTTGAAATGTATCCGAGCTATCCGGCGTGCCCCGACCCCGCCGGGATTCGCGCCTTGGTGAGAACCTGGATCACGACCCGAAGATCCGAATGGACCCGCCTGATCGACCGCCTTGAAGAAACCGGGCTATGCCTGCCGGACAAGGCGCGCGGCCTGCTGGACTGGCCGAGACGCCACAGTGTCTTTGCCAAGCAAGGAGCATTTCGCCTGCATATGGGGATCAATCACGTCAAGATCGTCCTGGCCGGCGAGTGCCTGCAGGCAAAGGCCTATGCCGGATTGAAGGTCTTTCCGCTTTGAAAACGGGCGGTGCCCCAGTCGATTTGCGGTCTCGCCTCTAACCGGATAACAGTCTCGGTCACCCTCTTGGTCTGTTTCGTAATGCAATGGCTGTTGTTATCATCCGTTCCCCTTACTGTTCCGGCTTGGCCGCCTCGTGGCGATGCAAGATTGGAGCGGGTTCCCTTCGCCGGTTTCGACGCTCCCATGATCTGCCGTCTTTCCAGTTCAACCGATGTCCGGGATGTCGTCGATGGCCTGAATGAGGCTGGCGTCGTCATCGTCGAGACATTGTTGTCCGACCGGATCCGCGCGGATCTGGATTCATCGCTCGGTGAGGCACCGATCCTGGGTCACGTGTTCACCGGCCAGCGCGCCAAGACCGTCGATACGGTAGTCAAGCGTAGCGAAACCTATCGCCGTATGCTGATGTCAGAGCTCTTCTCGGGCGCGGTGGGGACGATTCTGGGGGCGAATTGCAACACCTGGCGCCTGTCGGCGAGCTCCGCCATGTCCGTCCATGGGGGCGACGAAATGCAGGTTCTTCATCGTGACGAGGACCTCTACGGGACTTATGTCGACCGTTCGCCCGAAGCGCCTCACTACGCGATCACCACCATCCTGGCGTTGACCGACTTCACAGAAGAAAACGCCGCGACCCGGTTCGTTCCCAGGAGTCACCGGTGGCCTATGGATAGGGAGGCCGACGAAAGCAAGGTCATTACGCGACGATGAAGCGCGGTTCGCTGGCGCTGTGGCTGGGCAAGACATTGCACGGGTTGAGCGTGAACCGTACGAACACTGCGCGAACCGGCATCATCACCATCTGTTCCGCAGGCTGATTGCGTCAGGCGGAGAATTTCTACGGTTCCGTCCCGAAAAAGCTCGCCGGGACGTTCCCGGTCGAGATCAGGCGAATGCTCGGCTGGCAGGCCCATAACGAATTCATGGGCTTCATCCCGGGTTGCGAACAGGACGATCAGCTTGGGGGACTATGAGCCTGGACCATATGTATTGACCTGTCCTGCCGGACCTTGCGCTCCGCGCGGGGCGTTTCTGGTAATTCCGGGGCAATCGTACATCTTCCGGTTGCACTCTACCGGCGCAACGATTGTCGTTGAATGTTACAATGCGCGGATGTTATGTCTTGCACAATGCCTGTCGTCGAACGACGGGTTCAATGTGCGTCGATAACGAGGAATTTCCAGATGGTGGATGAGGCGTCCCTGAAGAAGGGCGAATTACGAAAGCTCAATGCGCTTCGCAAATCCCTGGGCCGCACCATTGCCGACGAGGCGTTTGCAAAATGGCTCGACCAGGGACGCGAAGCGCCGGCAGTCGATAGGGATGCGGAGGTTATCCGCGATGCGTTGTGGGGCCTGATCCAGGAAGGAAAGCTTTTCATCCGGCGGGGCGGCTATGTCGTCAGGCGGGGCCGCGGGCGCGTGATCGTCGAACCCGCCGGGGAGTAATCGTTCGGCCGGTTGTCGGCTGGACAGCTCTGCAAGGGGGGCGGCCGGACCATGCGACCGGTTCCGGTCGTTTCAGGTTTTCAACCTTGACCGTAATGGCCTGCAAACGCCACGATTGTCGTGCGTCGAATATCGCAGGGACGGACCGGTCGAGCGTATTCCGACGGAACCGATTCTGAACGCGGAAACCGTTCGACGGAACAGGGAGAGCGATCCAATGAACAAATCGGACCTTGTGCGGCATGTGGCCGGCGAAACCGGAATGAGCAGGTCTGACGCCGAGGCTGCGGTCAATGCGATGCTGTCCGGCATCGCGGGGTCGCTGGCCCGGGACGAACCGGTCAGCCTCCTGGGGTTCGGGACGTTCGCCGTCAGGCACAGGCCGGCCCGCACCGCCCGCAACCCGCGTACCGGCGAGACCATTGCCGTCGCCGCCTCGACCACGGCGGCGTTCAAACCCGGAAAGTCGCTGAAGAACGCCCTGAACGCAGGCGCAGGGTCGTGAACCCGGATTGCCGTCTGTTCGGCGACAAGTGAGGAGCGACTGGCCTGACAGATTGAAGGCGCGTTCTATACAGGCGCGAAGATCATCGGATGGCGCCGACATTCGAGATGTGCCGAGGAAGCGACTGCGCCGCACCAGGCAATGAAGCCGGGCCTCGGTATCGTTCATTGGTGACGATGGCTATACCGGGCATTCCTTGTGGTCTCCTTCGAACGGGCCGGCGCAACGCCCTGCCGGGAACGCCATCGCGGGGATGAGTTTCCGGTCCGGCGGGAAAGAGGTTGACACGTCTTTCGGTACTCCCGCCAATTCCCGCCCGAGTTGAACA
>JAJDYL010000003.1 GCA_022825195.1 Alphaproteobacteria bacterium | reverse complement strand
CTTGCATATCGTGGGCAGTCCCGCCGATACTCCCGGCGAGCGGTTTCGGTCCAGGGCATATGTGGCTCCGTTCAGCTTCCTAACCGAACTGAATCACAATCCCTTGAAACCGCTCAACTCTTTTTGGGTCAGGCTCTGAGATTCTAGCATTCCTCGTTCCACTATTGGCCGCAAGTTTTCTCAGGCGCGGGCCTCGCGGAAGCGGGAGAGGGAGCCGCCGTGCATGACGGAGCCGGGCAGCGGGTGGCCGACAATGTCCTCGGCGAGGCGGGCGCACTCGATCAGCGCGTCGAGATCGATGCCCGTGTCGATGCCCATCTCCTCGCAGAGGAAGACGAGGTCCTCGGTGCAGACATTGCCGGCCGCGCCCTTGTGCGCGGCGAAGGGGCAGCCGCCGAGGCCGGCGACCGAGCTGTCGAACTTCACCACCCCCATCTCCAGCCCGGCATAGGCGTTGGCGATGCCCATGCCGCGCGTGTCGTGCAGGTGGAGCGCGATTTCCAGCTCCGGCCATTCCGCGCGCACCGCGCCCACGGCCGCCCTGATCGAGGCCGGCTGCGCCCAGCCCATCGTGTCGGCGAGCGAAAGCGTGCCGATCTCCACACCCTTCTCCGCCGCGATCTCCAACAGGTCGCGGACCGCTTCCAGCACCTTGCGCACCGGGACCTCGCCCTCGAAATTGCAGCCGAAGGCAGCCATCACCGACGCCTTGCGCACCGGCATGCCATAGGCGAGATAGGTGTCGATCTGGTTCTTCTGCACCTCGCGGTTGCGCTCATGGCCGCGATTGGTGTTGTTCCGCATGAAGGTCTCGGAGGCGGAGGTCGAGATGGTGCCTTTCATCTCGATGCCCTCCTTGCCGAGCGCCCGGTCGAGGCCGCGCTCGTTCAGCCAGAGCACGGAATAGGCCACGCCCGGCTCGCGCCGGAAGCCCTCCACCACATCGTCGGCATCCGCCCAGCCGGGCACATGCTTCGGGCTGACGAAGGAGGCGACCTGGATGCGCTTGAGGCCCGTCGCCGAGAGCGCGTCGATCAGCTCGATCTTGCGCGCCGAGGGGATCGGGCCGGGCTCGATCTGGAACCCTTCGCGCGGGCCTTCCTCCGAGATCGAGACGGACTTCGGCAGATCGGACATGGGGACAGTCCTTCCGGAAACGGGAACGGCAGGGCGGTCAGGCGCGGGCCAGCCGCCGGGCGCGGAAGCTTATCAGAACTATCGCAAGCCTGCTCAAGAGGCGGGAGAGCCGCCCGGTCGGCTTCAGCCCGACCGCCTTGAAGATCATCGTCATGCCGCGCCGGGCGTGGTGCGGCCGGTAGAGGGCGTAGCTCTCGCGCATATAGGCGCGGTTGGACTGCTTCCGGTCGTAATTCTGCCCGCCGGCTTCGTTGGCGGCGAACCAGGCATAGGCCAGCTCGTCGTCCTCGGTCTCCAGCACGCGCAGGAAGGCGATGCGGATGCGCTCGACCTTGTTCAGCCGCTCGTTCGCGAGATAGCGCTTCATCGTCCGGTAGAAGAGGGCGTAGTGGCGCAGCTCGTCGGCCGCGATGCGCTTGCAGATCGCCTTCAGCAGCGGTTCGTCCGTTCGGTCGGCGAGCGCCGAGTAGAAGGAGGAGGTGCCGACCTCGACCATGCAGCGCGCGATCATCTCGCCGGTTCGCGAGCCGCGGATCGAGGCATCGGCATCGACCTGGATCGAGTAGCCCGCCCGGAAGCGGGTGAGCGCGGCGTCGTAGTCGAACGAGGGATCGGCCAGCTTCGCCCAGCGGCCCAGCACCACGCCGTGCTGGACTTCCTCATGCGCCCAGCCGTTCATCATGTCGCAGACCTGCCGGTCATCCGCGAAGACGCGGTTCAGGTAGGCGGCGTAATCATGGCCGTTGGACTCGACCATGCTTGCCGCCTTGACGAGCGGGACGAGGTCGGGGTCGACCCGCTCAGGATCGAATGCCGCCCAAGGCAACTCTTCCGGAGACCAATGGCCTAGCATGACCCTCGAAGCTCCATCATCGACCCACGGCGCCTGTTCTCCTCCCGATAGGCGCCGACACGGATTACATAACATAGCAGCCCTGCGACAAAAAGGCCAGACCGGATGAGAGGCCGCCGGTCTGCGTGCCGGGAATTGCTTGCGCAATAATACAGGATATAGTATGCATGAAACACGTAAACACTACGGATCGCAGGATCGGGGCGGGACAGATGACCTGGACAGCGGAACGGGTTTCGGAGTTGCGCAAACTCTGGGCGACGGGCGCGAGCACAGCGGAAATCGGCCGCCGGCTCGGCGTGTCCAAGAACGCCGTGGTCGGCAAGGCGCACCGCTCGGGCCTGGCGCCCCGCCCCTCGCCGATCCGCCGCCTGCCGGCTTCGCCGCCGCCGGCACGCCCCGTGCGTCTCGCCCCGATCGGCAAGGCGGTCTGCAATTGGCCTTTCGGCGACCCGCAGGACGACGACTTCCACTTCTGCGGGGCCGAGGCGGAGCCCGGCAAGCCTTATTGCCTCGAGCATTGCAACCGGGCGTATACGCGCTCCGCGCGCGCCGACGAGGCCGACGAGGCCGCCTGACCGGCCGGCCGCCGGGGGCGCGGCAGGCAGGTGGGGGTTATCGAAAGCAGGCTGCGGACGCGGGGGCAGGAGTTCCGCGCCAACGCCGACGCGATGCAGGCGCTGGCGGCGGACCTGCGCCGGGCCGTGGCGCGGGTGCAGGAAGGCGGCGGCGAGCGCGCCCGCCAGCGCCATCTCGCGCGCGGCAAGCTGCTGCCGCGCGAGCGGGTGCGCGGCCTGTTCGACCCCGGCTCGCCCTTCCTGGAACTCTCGCAACTCGCCGCCTGGGGCGTCTATGAGGACGACATTCCGTCCGCCGGCATCGTCACCGGCATCGGCCGCGTGCACGGGCGCGAATGCGTCGTGGTCGCCAACGACGCCACGGTCAAGGGCGGCACCTACTATCCGCTGACGGTCAAGAAGCATCTGCGCGCCCAGCAGGTCGCGCGCGAGAACCGGCTGCCCTGCGTCTATCTGGTGGATTCGGGCGGCGCCAACCTGCCGCAGCAGGACGAAGTGTTCCCGGACGCCACCCATTTCGGGCGCATCTTCTACAACCAGGCGACCATGTCGGCCGACGGCATCCCGCAGATCGCGGTGGTGATGGGCTCCTGCACCGCCGGCGGGGCCTATGTGCCGGCCATGTCCGACGAGGCGGTGATCGTGCGCGGGCAGGGCACGATCTTCCTCGGCGGCCCGCCGCTGGTGAAGGCCGCCACCGGCGAGGTGGTGAGCGCCGAGGAGCTGGGCGGGGCGGACGTGCATTCCCGCATCTCCGGCGTGACCGACCACTATGCCGCCGACGACAACCATGCGCTCGCGCTCGCCCGCACCGCGCTCAGCTATCTCAACACGGTGAAGCGCCCCGATCTCGATCTCCGCGAGCCGGAAGGGCCGTTATACGATCCCGAAGAGATCTACGGCATCGTGCCGCCGGACTGGAAGACGCCCTACGATGTGCGCGAGATCATCGCGCGGGTGGTGGACGGCAGCCGGCTCGACGAGTTCAAGGCGCTCTACGGCACCACCCTGGTCACCGGCTTCGCGCATATCGAGGGCTACCCGGTCGGCATCGTCGCCAACAATGGCATCCTGTTCTCGGAATCCTCGCAGAAGGGCGCGCATTTCATCGAGCTCTGCGCCCAGCGCGGCATCCCGCTGGTGTTCCTGCAGAACATCACCGGCTTCATGGTCGGGCGGAAATACGAGGCGGGCGGCATTGCGCGCGACGGCGCCAAGATGGTGCATGCCGTCGCCTGCGCGCGGGTGCCGAAATTCACGGTCGTCATCGGCAACAGCTTCGGGGCGGGCAACTACGCCATGTGCGGGCGGGCCTACGGGCCGCGCTTCCTCTTCACCTGGCCGAACGCGCGCGTCTCGGTGATGGGCGCGGAACAGGCGGCGACGGTGCTGGCGACGGTGCGCCGCGATGCGCTTGCGCGCGACGGGCGGGACTGGCCGGAAGAGGAGGAGGCGGCCTTCCGCCAGCCGATCCTCGACCAGTACGAGACCCAGGGGCACCCCTATTACGGTTCGGCCCGGCTCTGGGATGACGGGGTGATCGACCCGGCCCAGACCCGGACCGTGCTCGCGCTCGCCATCTCCGCCGCCCTCAACGCCCCCGTCGAGCGCGGCGCCTTCGGCGTCTTCCGCATGTAGGCCGGCCGGGACATCCCGCTCCGCTCCGGGCGGTCCGGGGCCGACGGCGTTGACTCGCCGGGGTCCGTTGGGTAGCTTCCGGCCCGCTGGTGGAAACGAGAGGGGTGTTCCATGGGGGTTTCGCTGCCTCCCGACTATAAGCCTTCCAGAAGCGAAGATTTCATGAACCCGTTGCAGCAGGAATATTTCCGGCTGAAGCTCCTCGACTGGAAAGAACGCCTGATCCGCGACTCCACCGACGCCGTAGTTCAGCTCCAGAGCGACAGCCTCCGGGTCGCCGACGATGGCGAGCGCGCCTCGATGGAGACCGACAAGCGACTCGCGCTGCGCACACGGGACCGGGCGCGCAAGCTGATCGCCAAGATCGACCAGGCGCTGAAGCGGATCGACGACGGCACTTACGGCTATTGCGAGCAGACCGACGAACCTATAGACCTCGGCCGGCTCGAAGCCCGGCCGATCGCGACGCTCTCCATCCAGGCGCAGGAGCTCCATGAGCGGAGCGAGCGCATGCACCGGTCGGACTGAGGCTTCCGGGACAGCCGCAATCCGGCGGCGCCCTCATCTTCACCGACCCGGCGAACGGCGAATCCGAATGACCCTCGATTACCGCGACACCGTCTTCCTGCCGAAGACGGATTTCCCGATGCGCGCCGGCCTCGCAAAGCGCGAGCCGCAGATCCTGGCCCGCTGGGAGGCCGGGGACCTGTTCGGCCGCCAGCGCGAGGCCGCGCGCGGGCGGGAGAAATTCATCCTGCATGACGGCCCGCCCTATGCGAACGGCCACCTGCATATCGGGCACGCGCTCAACAAGATCCTGAAGGACGTCATCAACCGCAGCCGGCAGATGACCGGCATGGACGCCCACTACATCCCCGGCTGGGACTGTCACGGCCTGCCGATCGAATGGAAGGTCGAGGAGGACTACCGCGCCGGGGGCCGGGACAAGGACGCCGTACCGATCCTGGAATTCCGCCGCGAGTGCCGGGAGTTCGCCGCGCTCTGGATCGACACGCAGCGCGAGGAGTTCAAGCGGCTCGGCGTGCTCGGCGACTGGGACAATTACTACACCACCATGTCGAACGGGGCGGAGGCGGCGATCGCCGGCGAGATCTGCCGCTATGTCATGAACGGCGGCCTCTACCGGGGCATGAAGCCGGTGCTCTGGTCGGTCGCGGAGAAGACCGCGCTTGCCGACGCCGAGGTCGAGTATCACGACCATGTCTCGCCCTGGATCCATGTCGCCATGCCGGTGCTGCGAGGGATCGAGGGCCCGGCCGCGCTCGTCATCTGGACGACGACGCCCTGGACCATCCCCGGCAATCGCGGCCTCGCGGTCGCGGCCGGCGCGGACTATCTGCGCGTGGCCGTGCCGGAGAGGCCCGAGGCGTTGATCGTCGCCGAGGACAGGCTCCGGCCCTTCCTCGAGGAATGCGGCTTCGAGAGCCACGAGGTGCTGGCCCGCGTCAAGGGGGCGGAACTCGTGGGCGCGGCGGCGGCGCATCCGCTCGCCGCGTTCGGCTACGGCACCGAATCCCCGGTGATGGCCGCCGACTTCGTCACCATGGACCAGGGCACGGGCGTGGTGCACATCGCGCCCGGCCACGGCGCCGACGATTTCAACCTGGGCGTGGCGAACGGGCTCGAGGTCACCGACTATCTGGACGGCGACAGCGCGTACCGGCCGCATGTGCCGCATTTCGCGGGCGAGCGCGTGCTGACGGCGGACGGCAAGCCGGGCGGGGCCGACAGCGCCGTGATCGCCGCGCTGGAGGAGGCGGGCGCGCTGCTCGGCAAGGGCAAGCTGCAGCACAGCTACCCGCATTCCTGGCGCTCGCGCGCGCCGCTCATCTTCCGCGCCACGACCCAGTGGTTCATCTCGATGGAGACCAACGGCCTGCGCGACAAGGCGCTCGAGGCGGTCGCCGCGACCCGCTTCGTGCCGGAGAGCGGGCGCCGGCGGCTCGGCTCCATGATCGAGAACCGCCCCGACTGGTGCGTCTCGCGCCAGCGCGCCTGGGGCGTGCCGATCCCGGTGTTCACCCACCGGGAGACCGGGGAGCTGCTGCGCGACGAAGCGGTCAACGAGCGCGTGCTGGCGGCCTTCCGCGAGCATGGCGGGGATGCCTGGTTCGAACTGCCGGCCTCGCACTTCCTCGGCCCCGGCCGCGACCCGGAGGACTGGGACCAGGTGCAGGACATCGTGGAGGTGTGGTTCGATTCGGGCTCCACCCACGCCTTCGTGCTGGAGGGCAACGAAACCCAGCGCTGGCCGGCCTCGCTCTATCTCGAAGGCTCGGACCAGCATCGCGGCTGGTTCCATTCCTCGCTGCTGGAAGCTGCCGGCACGCGCGGCCGCGCGCCCTTCGACACGGTGCTGACGCACGGCTTCGTGCTCGACGAGGACGGGCGCAAGATGTCGAAATCGCTCGGCAACGTGACTGCCCCGCAGGAGGTCATCGACCGCTACGGCGCCGACATCCTGCGCATTTGGACGGTCTCGGCCGACTATTCGGACGATCTGCGCATCGGCGAGAACATCCTGAAGCACCAGGCGGAGCTCTACCGGCGCATCCGCAACACGCTGCGCTACCTGCTCGGCAACCTCTCGGGCTTCGAGGCGGCCGAGCGCGTGGCGCCTGCGGACATGCCGGAACTGGAGCGCTGGGTGCTGCACCGGCTCTGGGAGCTCGACCGGCTGGTGCGCCGCGCCATCGAGGATTACGACTTCCACGCCATGTGGACGGCGCTGCACAATTTCTGCGCCGTGGACCTCTCGGCCTTCTATCTCGATATCCGCAAGGATGTCCTCTATTGCGAGCCGGCTTCGAGCCCGGCCCGCCGGTCGGTGCGGACGGTGCTCGACCTCCTGTTCGACTGCCTGACCGCCTGGACCGCGCCCATCCTCTGCTTCACGGCCGAGGAAGCCTGGCTCGCGCGCCACGGCGGTTCCGGGGGCGGCGCGGAGGGCGAGTCCGTGCATCTGCGCCAATTCCCCGATTTGCCGGCGGACTGGCGGGACGACGGGCTGGCGGCGCGCTGGGCGGAGGTGCGCGCCGTGCGCCGGGTCGTGACCGGCGCCATCGAGCGCGAGCGGGCCGCCAAGCGCATGCGCTCCGGCCTGGAAGCGGCGCCGGTGGTCTGGCTTGCGCCGGAGCGCCGCGCGGCCCTCGACGGACTGGACCTCGCCGAGATCGCCATCGTCTCGACGCTCGCCTTCGGCGAGGGCGAGCCGCCTGCCGACGCCTTCCGGCTTGAGGATGTGGACGGTGTGGCGGTGGTGCCGGCCGGCTCCGGGGACGAGCGCTGCGCGCGCTGCTGGCGCCGCCTGCCGGACGTGGGCGAGGCGGCCGCGGACATTTGCGGGCGCTGCGCCGATGCGGTCCGGGCGCCGCCGCCGGAGGCGGCCGCCTGACATTGCAACGCATGCCCGCCGCCTGGGGGCTGGCCGCCGCGCTTCTGGTCTTCGCCGCCGACCAGGCGTCCAAGCTCTGGGTGCTGGCGGCCCGCCCGGACCTGCCGGTCGAGGTTCTGCCGTTCTTCAATGTCGTGCTGGTCTGGAACCGGGGCGTGAGCTTCGGGATGTTCGGCTCCGCGGGACCCCTGCTGCTGGCGGCGCTGGCGGGCGCGGTGGCGGCGGTGCTGGTGGTGTGGATGCTGCGCTCCCGCCGGCGGTTCGAGGCGCTGGCGCTCGGCGCCGTCGCCGGCGGTGCTGCCGGCAACATCCTCGACCGCCTGACGCGGGGCGCGGTGGTCGACTTTCTTGACTTCCATATCGCCGGCTGGCACTGGTATGCCTTCAATCTGGCCGATTCCGCCATTACCGTCGGTGTCGCCATGCTGTTGTTCGACGCCGTGTTCACGCGCGGCAGGCGGACGGGGGAAACCGGCGGCGGGAAGGAACGAACCCGATGATCTTGCGGTCGTTAGCACTGGTTGCGGGCGCGGTGTTCGTGTTGGGCGCCTGCGATGTGGCCCGGACGCTCGGCATCGATCGGGAGGGGCCGGACGAATTCGCCGTGCTCCGCCACGCGCCGCTCACCCTGCCGCCCGATTACCGTCTCCGCCCGCCGGAGCCGGGGGCCGTGCGCCCGGAACGGCCTCTGCAGCGGGACCGCACGCGGGAAACGCTGACCGGCGCCACCGCACGCGAAAGGGAGGCGCTGTCGGAGGGCGAGTCGGCGCTGATTTCCAAGACGGGCGGCACCAAGGTGGACAGCAGCCTGCGCCGGCGCATCGACGAGGAGACCGCCGAACTCGCCAGGAAAAACCGGCTGCTGCTCGACGACCTGATGTTCTGGGAAGACCGCGACTCGCCTTCGAGCGTCGTCGATGCCGCGGCGGAGCGCGAGCGGCTTCGCGAGAACAAGGCGCAGGGCAAGCCGCCGACCGAGGGCGAAACGCCGACGATCCAGCGCCGGTAGGCCGGAGGCGCGCGCACGGTGCTGGGCGACCTTCCCTACCGTCAGGACCTTTCCCGCTGCTCCGCCATCGTGGAGAGCGCCGCCTTCGAGCGGGCGCTTGCCGCCACGGCCGAGGGGCTGGCGGCGCTCGCCCGCGCCCGCGACGACGGCAGCCTCCCGCTGCTTCGCCTGCCCGAAGCCCGGGGCGACCTCGCCATGATCGAGGCCCGGGCCGAGCACCACCGCGAACATGCCGACGATGTCGTGATCCTGGGCACCGGCGGCTCGAGTCTCGGCGGGCAGGCGCTCTACGCGCTCGCCGATTCCGGCTTCGGGCCGAGCGGCGATTCTCCCCGGCTGCATTTCCTCGACAATATCGATCCGCACACCTTCGACCATCTGTTCCGGAGCCTCGACCTCGCGCGCACCGACTTCCTGGCGATCTCCAAGTCGGGCGGCACGGCGGAGACGCTGCTGCAATTCCTGATCTGCCTGGAGGCGCTGGCGGACGTCGTGGGCCGCGAGAACGCCGCGCCGCACGTGACCGTCATCGCGGAGCCGGGCGCGAGCCCGCTGAGGCGCCTCGCGGAGTCCTGGGGCTTCTTCGTCATCGACCACGATCCCGGCATAGGCGGGCGCTATGCGGCGCTTACGCCGGTCGGCCTCTTGCCGGCGGTCATTGCCGGCCTCGACCCGGCGGCGCTGCGCGAGGGCGCGCACCAGGTGCTGCACCGGACGCTGAACGCCGCCACGCCCGGCGCCAGCGGCCCGGCGCTCGGCGCGGCGCTCAATTTCGCCTCCGGAGACGGCGCCGGACGGAGCGCCGTGCTGATGGCCTATGCCGACCGGCTCGCACCCTTCGCCATGTGGCTGCGCCAGCTCTGGGCGGAGAGTCTCGGCAAGGACGGCAAGGGTACGCTGCCGGCGCCCGCGCTCGGCGCGGTGGACCAGCACAGCCAGCTCCAGCTCTGGCTCGACGGTCCGGACGACAAGCTCTTCACCGTGGTGACGGCCGACAGCGCCGGGCGCGGACGCGTCGTGCCGCCGGCCCTGGTCGAGGACGGGCGGCTCGCATGGCTCTCCGGACGCAGCATGGGCGACTTGCTGGATGCGGAGGCGCGCGCGACCGTCGAGACGCTGGCAGAGAAGGGCCGGCCCGTGCGCCGGCTGCTGCTGGAGCGCATCGACGAGGCGGCGCTCGGCGCGCTGATGATGCACTTCATGCTGGAGACGATTCTCGCGGCGCGCCTGATGGCCGTCGATCCGTTCGACCAGCCGGCGGTGGAGCAGGGCAAGGCGCTCGCGCGGGACTATCTCTCGGCGATGGAGCGGCGGTGATGCTGCGCCGCCTGCCGGAAGCGGTGGTCAACCGCATCGCGGCGGGCGAGGTGGTCGAGCGCCCGGCGGCCGCGCTCAAGGAACTGGTCGAGAACGCCATCGACGCAGGCGCGGGGCGCATCGACTGCGCGCTCCGCGCGGGCGGCGCCGCCTGGATTTCCGTGGACGATGACGGCGCCGGCATCCCCCGGGACGACCTCGCGCTGGCGCTCGAACGCCACGCCACCTCGAAGCTCGCCGGCGACGACCTCGTGGATATCCGCACGCTCGGCTTTCGCGGCGAGGCGCTGCCGTCCATCGGCTCCGTCTCGCGCCTGACGATCGTGAGCCGGGCGGAGGGCGCGGAGGGGGCATGGCGCATCGCGGTCGACAATGGAGAGCTTGGCGCCCTGGAGCCTGCGGCGCGCGCGCGCGGCACGCGGGTGGAGGCGGCGGGCCTCTTCCGCGCCGTGCCGGCCCGGCTCAAATTCCTGAAATCCGCCCGCGCGGAATATCTGGCCGCCGCCGACATGCTCAAGCGCCTCGCCATGGCGCGCCCGTCCGTCGCCTTCTCGCTGGAGCATGACGGGCGCCGCGCCTGGGCCTCGCCCGCGGCGCCGGACCCGCTCGCCCGGCTGGCGGACGTGCTGGGAGCGGAGTTCGCGGACAACTCGGTGGCCGTGGCGCTGGAGGCGGAGGGCATCCGCCTTTCCGGCCATGCGGGCCTGCCGACCTGGCATCGCGGCACGGCGCAGGCGCAATACCTGTTCGTCAACGGCCGCCCGGTGCGCGACCGGCTGCTCCAGGGCGCGGTGCGCGCAGGCTATGAGGAACTGGTGCCGCGCGGACGTTTCCCGGTGCTGGCGCTCTTCCTCGACCTGCCGCCCGACCGGGTGGATGTGAACGTGCATCCGGCGAAGACCGAGATCCGTTTCCGCGACGGGGGCCGCGTGCGCTCGCTCATCGTCTCGGCGCTCCGCCGGGCGCTGGCGGAAGAGGGGCACCGCGCCGCTGCGCCCGCCGGGTTTCATAGGGGCGGCGTTGGCGCCGCCGCTGCACCGCTCATGGGTCGTTTCCGGCCGGGCGGGACCGCCGCGCCGCCGCTCGAACTCGCCGAGCGTGCCGCGGTGTGGCAGGCGCCGCTGGACCCCGCGCTGGCGCCGTCCGCGCCGCCGCCCGCTCCCGAGTCGCCGGAAACCGTGGACCTGCCGCTCGGCGCGGCGCGCGCGCAGCTCCACGACACCTATATCGTGGCGCAGACGGGCGACGGTGTCGTGCTGGTGGACCAGCATGCCGCGCATGAGCGGCTGGTGCTGGAGCGCATGCGCCGGGCGCTCGCGGACGGCAGGCCGCCGCGCCAGGCGTTGTTGCTGCCGGAGGTGGTCGAGCTCGACGAGGCGGGAGCCGAGCGCCTCGCCGCCAAAGCCGAGGAGCTGGGCGAACTCGGCCTCGTTCTGGAGCGCTTCGGTCCGGAGGCGGTGCTGGTGCGCGAAACGCCGGCCGCGCTCGGCGAAGCGGATGTGAAGGGCCTGGTGCGCGACCTCGCCGACGACCTCGCCGAGCACGGCCTCGCGCTCGCGCTGAAGGAACGGCTGGAGGATGTGGCCGCGACCATGGCCTGCCACGGCTCGGTGCGCGCCGGCCGGCGCCTTGGCGCGCAGGAAATGGACGCGCTGCTCCGCGAAATGGAGGCCACGCCGCGCTCCGGCCAGTGCAACCACGGCCGCCCGACCTATGTCGAGCTCAAGCTCGCGGACATAGAACGGCTGTTCGGCCGCCGGTGAAGGGTGCGGGGGCCGACCGCGACTCTTGCGGCCGTGCGCCGGTTCAGGGGATCGCGCCTCAGCACTCCGGCGGGTCGTGGAGTTCCACGGCTTTCAGACTGTAGCGGATGGTAAAGTCGGGAAAGACGAGCATGGCATCGCCGCCGACGCCGTTCTCGTAGAACCATTCGGTCGTTTCGAATGTGGGCAGCGCCTCCCCGCCCGCATTGAAAAAGGCGAATCGCGCGCGCCAGCGGGCGAGGCCGTCGAGCGCCGCCGGCGCCTCCGGGCCCTTTCCCGCCGCGCCGTCCGGCAGCACGAGAACGCTGGCCGTCAGCAGGTCGTCCTCGTCCTCGCCGAAGAACACCGTGCGGGTCATCAGGCCCCGGCCGGTCCTGGCGTGGTCGATGACGTCCCGGGCCCAGGCGGCGGGGAACAGCGTTCCCGGCCCGAGCGCCACGCGCCGCCCGTGCGGCTGGCTGTAGGCGGCTTCCCCGGCGCTGCCGGCGGCTGCGAACCGCGCCGTACCGCTTCGCGTCTCGGTCAGGACGCCGTTCCGGACGGTCTTGCCCGAGAAGCCGTAAGCCAGGCCGTCCATGCGCTCCCAGGCCGAGAATTCGACCTGGACGGATACCGGTTCGCCCTCCGGCGGCTGGACCGACAACCGGGTATCGCGGTTTACCACGATCCTGTCGCAGGCCGACGACCACTCGTAGAACGCGGCGCCGGAAATTCCGGCAATGCCGGCGGCCGGGTCGGCGCGAACCAGTCCGACCTCGTAGAGCGCCCGGTGCGGCGCAATCTCGCCGCCGGCCGCATTCGCGGCGGCGGCCAGCAACAGCGCGCCAAGGCCGGCGCCGACCGCCCGTCCCGCGCGGCTGCGCCTGCGCCCGCCGTGACGTCCCGAAAGCATGCCCGACCTCCGCCCTGCACCCCCTTCGCTATACCCTATCGGGCCGAAAAGGAAAGCCGCGCCCGATTGCGGGGCGCGGCCTGTCTGCCTATATTGATGGTGCCGGACACTACCGGCTATGGCGATAAACGCCATGCGGAATAAGCGTTGCGGACCCGGGGGCAGTACCCGGCGCCTCCACCATCCGAGGGGGCGAACCAGGATCGACGTGCGTGGTAAAGGCATGGTCTTCGCTCGGCATGGCACCACCGTTATCGGGCCGCAACTCAAGTGCGAACGACAATGAGGTCGCACTCGCTGCCTGATCGCTGATTCGGCAAGCGCGGTTTGGAGGGCACCGGGCAACAGAAGCCCTCCATCCTCATCGCATGGGGGCGCCGGGGGAACGATGGCCGAGGACTTCCTGGAATATGACCGGCTGGTCGAGGACGCGATGCGCGGCGTCGTCCGGCGCGCGCTCGAGGAGGTGGCCGAGAAGGGCCTGCCCGGCAACCACCACTTCTACATCACCTTCCTGACCCGGCATCCGGCCGCAGGCCTGCCGCCAAGCCTCGTCTCGCAATATCCCGACACCATGACCATCGTGCTCCAGCACCAATATTACGGGCTGGAGGTCCATTCGACCCATTTCGAGGTCACGCTTTCCTTCAACCGCGTGCAGGAGCGTCTGCACATTCCCTGGGAGGCGGTGACCGTGTTCCACGACCCGTCGGTCGATTTCGGCCTGCGATTCTCCCGCCAGGGGGTCGAGCCGCTTATACCGGCCGGGGAGGACGAGGCCGCCGACGGGGCCGGCGAGCCGGCGGGCGGCGGGGAGGACAAAGGCAGCGATGGCGGCAATGTCGTGTCGCTGGACCGTTTCCGCAAGAAATGAGGGGCGCGGCCATGCCCGATTTCGCCTTCCACGAGATGTTCCCGCTCGCCAAGGGCGCAATTCCCTGGCGCAAGCTCGAAGGGGATTTCGTCGCCGTCGAGCGGTTCCGCGGCCGGGACTTCGTCTCGGTCGATCCGGAGGCGCTGACCCTGCTGGCGCGCGAGGCCTTCCACGACATTTCCCATTTGCTCCGGCCGGGCCACCTCGCCCAGCTCGCCTCGATCCTCGACGACCCGGAAGCCTCGCCCAACGACCGCTTCGTGGCGCTCGACCTGCTCAAGAACGCGAATATCGCCGCCGGCGGCGTGCTGCCCATGTGCCAGGACACGGGCACCGCCATCGTCATGGGCAAGAAGGGCGAGCGCGTGCTGACCGGCGGCGGCGACGAAGAGGCGCTCTCGCGCGGCATCTTCCGCGCCTACACGGAAGACAATCTGCGCTATTCGCAGCTCTCGCCCGTCTCCATGTTCGAGGAGCGCAACACCGGCTCCAACCTGCCGGCGCAGTTCGACCTCTATGCCACGCCGGGCGAGGAATACGAGCTGCTGTTCATCGCCAAGGGCGGCGGGTCGGCCAACAAGTCCTTCCTCTACCAGGCGACGCCCGCAACCCTGCATCCGGACCGGCTGCTCGCCTTCATCGACGAAAAGATCCGCACGCTCGGCACCGCCGCCTGCCCGCCCTACCACCTGGCGGTCGTCGTGGGCGGCACGTCGGCGGAGCTCAACCTGAAGACCGTGAAGCTCGCCAGCACCGGCTATCTCGACGGCCTGCCGGCGGCGGGCGGGCCGCATGGCAGCGCCTATCGCGACCGGGAGACGGAGGAGAAGATCCTGGAGGCGACGCGCGCCATGGGCATCGGGGCGCAGTTCGGCGGCAAGTATTTCTGCCACGATGTGCGCGTGGTGCGGCTGCCGCGCCACGGCGCCTCGCTGCCGATCGGGATCGGCGTGTCCTGCTCGGCCGACCGCCAGGCGCTGGCGAAGGTCACCCGCGACGGCGTTTTCCTCGAGGCGCTGGAGCGCGACCCCGCGCGGTTCCTGCCGGAAACGGATGCCGACATGCTCGGCGGCGAGGTGGTGGCGCTCGACCTCAACCGGCCGATGGACGGGATCCGCGCCGAGCTCTCGCGCCACCCGATCCGCACCCGCCTTGCGCTCACCGGCCCGATCACGGTGGCCCGCGACCTGGCGCACCAGAAGATCGAGGCGAGGCTGGCGGCGGGCGAGGCCATGCCCGCCTGTTTCCGCGACCATCCGATCTACTATGCCGGCCCCGCCAAGACGCCGGAGGGCATGGCGTCCGGCTCCTTCGGGCCGACCACGGCCGGGCGCATGGACGCCTTCGTGGACGCCTTCCAAGCCGCGGGCGGCAGCCATGTCATGCTCGCCAAGGGCAACCGCTCCGCCCAGGTGACGGCGGCCTGCAAGGCGCATGGCGGCTTCTATCTGGGCTCGGTCGGCGGCTCGGCCGCACGGCTGGCGCAGGACCATATCCGCAAGGTGGACCTGCTGGAGTATCCGGAGCTCGGCATGGAGGCGATCTGGCGCATCGAGGTCGAGGACTTCCCCGCCTTCATCGTCATAGACGACAAGGGCAACGACTTCTTCGCCGGGCTCTGAGCGGGCCGAATGGCGCGTCCGGCGCCAGCATCCCGAGCCGCCCTTCGTGCTGGACTTCTACTGCCATGAAGCGCGCCTCGCCGTGGAGGTGGACGGCGGCCGTCACGGCGAGCCGGAAGGCCGGCAGCATGACAGAGCCCGCGACCGCATGCTTGCAAGCCGCGGCATCTTGGTGCTCCGCTTCTGGGCCAATGAGACATTGCAGGAAACGGAAGCAGTTCTGGAAACCATCCGTCGAACGGCTATGCAGCGGATGCAGGGTGGGATTCCCTCTCCCTCGGGGAGAAGGCCGGGGTGAGGGCCGCCCGAAGGGCGGAGTTACGGACATATGAGAACAGGAACCGCTCCTGCAAGCCGAAGACAGGACAATCGGGTTGCGCACCAAAAATATCGATGCCGGAGGACGTCCGACTCGTGCTTTGCGATCCGCAACGGCGGGACCTACCGCCCTCCGGGCGGCCCTCACCCCGGCCCTCTCCCGGGGGGAGAGGGGGCATCGGGGTTCGGGTTCCGCGGGGTCGTCAGGTAATCGCGATCGGGTTGCCGATGGAGCCGGTGCCGCCCTTGATCGGCAGCGGCGCGAACACATAGACGAACTGGTACGCCCCGTCGGCGATCAGCTCGTCGAAGATCAGGTTCTCGTGGATGTAGATGCCGTTGCGGGTGATGAGCTCGTTATGCACCACGAACGCCCTCTTCGGGTCCGGGTTCGGCACCACCTCAACGGGCCAGGTGTCGCCGCCCACAAGGCATACGCCCTTGTCCACCAGGATCTTCGCGACATCCATGCCGATGCCGGGGCAGCCGGAGTTGAAGCGGTCGTTGTTCTTCATCCAGAGGTCGCCCCAGCCGGTGTTGAAGAACACGGCGTCGCCTTCCTTGATGTCGTCGAGCGACATGCCCTGCGCGGCGAGCGCGGTATCGACATTGGCCGGCGTGACCTCGTTGCCGACGTCCCAGGCCTGCTGCGGCTTCACATCGATCAGGTGCCCGCGGGTGAAGAACGGCTTGACATGCTCCATGCCGATCTTCTGGAGCCCGTAGGAGCCTTCGACCTCGGCCCCGGTAAAGCCGTTATAGTAGCGGTGGTCGGCCTTGTCGGTCGCCGAGCCGACGATGGCGCCGATATGGCCGAGGCCGTCGAACTGCGTGCCCACCTGGCCGATTTCGGTCGCGAGATATTCGTCGTTGTAGACGAGCATGTTCTCGCCGAACGGGCCGCCGGTCGGGGCGCCGGGAATGCGGAGCGCGAAGCCGCGCGGGCCGAAGAAGGGAATGCTCGGCTCGTAATCGCGTCCTATGCGGGTGACCTTGCCGT
This sequence comes from Alphaproteobacteria bacterium, assembly GCA_022825195.1. GTDB lineage: Bacteria > Pseudomonadota > Alphaproteobacteria > Bin95 > Bin95 > Bin95. Next base: position 13,182 of record JAJDYL010000003.1, on the reverse strand, counting down.
TCTTGATCCACTTCACGGCGTCGAGCGTCTTTTCGGGCGTCATCCAGTTGGAGGCGCCCGCCTGGTCGCCCTCGCCCCAGCGTGACGGCCACCATTTCTCGCCAATGGGCGTCATGTGGCTGTCCGCCTTGGCTTCCTGCACGCTGCCGCCGGTCATCGCCGCACCGGCGGCCGCCACCGCGCCCGCGCCCACGGCCGCGGTTCGCATGAAGCTGCGGCGGTCCGGCGACTCGATGTCGGCCGTCTTTGGCAGCGACTCGAACTTGCTGAAGATCATGTGCCTCTCTCCCCTTGCGGCAATTCCGGTAATTGTAGGACTGTATCCTGTGCCCCGCTCCGGCGGCAGGTCAAGAGACACAAACCAGAAAAGCGGAGCCGATGAGTCTTTTCGAAGCCCATGCGCCCGAGGCGCGCCTGCCGGTCACCGTGCTCACCGGCTTCCTCGGCAGCGGCAAGACCACCCTGCTCAACGCCCTCCTGCGCGACCCGGCCATGGCCGGAACGGCGGTGATCGTGAACGAGTTCGGCGATATCGCGCTCGACCACCTGCTGGTCGAGGCGGTGGACGGGGAGACCATGGTGGTGAACGGCGGCTGCGTGTGCTGCCAGCTGCGCTCGGACCTGGAGGAGACGCTGCGCGACCTGCTGGCGCGCAGGCGGGCCGGCGAGGTGCCGCCGTTCGAGCGCGTGGCGGTGGAGACGACCGGCCTCGCCGACCCGGCGCCGATCGCGCAGACGCTGCTGAACAACGCGCTGGTCTCGGGCTTCTACCGGCTGGACGGCATTGCGGCGACCGTGGACGGCGTGCTCGGGCCGGGCCATCTCCGTGAGCAGCCGGAAGCCGCGAAGCAGGTGGCCGTCGCCGACCGCATCGTGGTGACCAAGTGCGACCGCGAGGACGCGGCCCCGGAAGCGCTGGTCGAACTGCTGGACCGCCTCGCACCCGGCGCGGAGCGGCGCGAGGCGGCGATGGGCGCGGTGCCGCCCGATTTCCTCTTCGGCCTCGACACGGCCGACGCCCGCTGGCTCGGCCTTGCGGACGAAGAGGAGGGCGGGCACGGTCACGACCATGAGCACCATCTCGACGACATCGACACGGTGTCGCTGGTGTTCGAGGAGCCGATAGACTGGATGGCGTTCTCGCGCTGGCTGGCCGATCTGCGCAACCTGCACGGCAGGGAGCTTCTGCGGGTCAAGGGAATCCTGAATCTCGAAGGCGAGGAGGGGCCGGTGGTGGTCCACGGCGTGCAGCACATCTTCCAGTCCCCGATGCGCATGGACGGCTGGCCCGACGAAGACCGCCGCTCGCGCCTCGTCTTCATCACCCGCGGCCTGCCCCGCGAAACCCTGCTTGCGGGGCTTGCCGGAGGCTCTTGAAGCGCTGCGCCGAGACCTCGACATCGGGCCGAAAGCAGCCCCTCGAAAGGGTGTGATGCCTGAGTCGCCGGACGCTATCGCGGAAAGGGCCTACCCGCTCCTCCTGGCCGGCTTGGCGTTCGCCGTGTTCCTGGCGGTTACGGCGGTGGCGATGCTGGGGCCGCTGCTCGTGGACATGGCCTCGGCGCTGGGCACCACGGTTCCCGTGGCGGTGCAGCTCGTTACCGCGGCCTCTGCGGTCTGGGCGGCCACGGCGCTGGTGGCCGGGCCCGTCTCCGACGCCTATGGGCGCAAGCCGGTAATCGTTCTCGGTCTTTGCTTCCTGGCGGCAGGTTCGCTCGGCATCGGGCTGGCGCCCACATTCGCCGCGGCGATGGGCTTCAGCCTGCTGGTCGGAATCGGCGGCGGCATGGTTCCGCCCATATGCGTTTCGCTCGTCGGAGACCTGATCGCCGCCAGGCGCCAGCCCATGTCCATCGCCCTCCTGACCATGCAGCCGGGCGTGAGCGTCCTGCTTGGCGTTCCGCTGGCCGCCGTGCTCGGCGAATATGCGGGATGGCGGTTTCCGTTCCTGGCGGTCGGGTCGGCGCTGCTGCTGGCGGCCCTGCTGCTCCTTGCGTTCGTGCCCCATCGCAAGCCGCCGGCGGACCGGGTGACCCTGGCCGGGCGGATAGGGCGGGTCGCCGCCTTTCCGGTCACCTGGTACATGGCCGGAGTCAACATACTGGCCCGCACCGCATGGGGCGCGGTCATCACCTTGCTGCCGCCTTTCCTGATCGTGGCCTATGGCCTGCGAAAGGTGGAGACCGCCCTTCCCATGGCCGTCGTCGCCTTGTGGATGGCGGCCGCGCCGCTGCTGGGGGGCAGGATCGGCCGCCTTCGCAAGAGGCTCCCGGTTACGGCCGCCTTGCTGCTGGCGGCCGCCATTCCGGGACTGGGCGTGTTTTTCCTGGACTGGGGCGCGTGGTTCTCGGTGTCGGCGGCCGGCCTCCTCATGTTGCTGGTCGTTCCCGTCACCACCGTTCTCATGATCCTGATAGCCGAAACCGGAGGCGAGTCCCGGGGCACGCTCGCCGGGGTCGTATCCAGCAGCAATTGGGGCGGCATGGCTGCGGGAGCGGCGATAGGCGGCGTGCTGGTGGACCATATCGGCTATGGCGCGGTGTCTTTCCTGCTGGCCGGCGCGGTGCTGGCGAGCGGCCTGCTCATGGTCTGCGCCGTGACCGAGAAAGCCGTGGCCCGCACCCGCGCCCGTTTCGCCCCCGCGCCGGACGGGCGATAGGGGATGGCGGCGAATCGGGTGTCGCTGCCCTTGCACGCCCGGCGCGTCCACGGGGTCCGGCCGGGCCGCCGGTTCCGGTCCGTGAACGGTGGTATAACGCCCGGCACGCGATACCGGCCGGCAAGGAGGAGGCCCATGCGTCCGACGGAACGCGAACAGGCGGATTTCGACCGCGACGGCGCGGTGCTGATGAAGGGCGCGGTGCCGGACGAGTGGCTCGCCGTGCTGGCCGACGCGGTCGAGCGCGACATCGCCGAGCCGGGGCCCTTCTTCAACGGCTACATGCCGGAGGCGGGGCGCTTCCACGGCAACCTCCGCATCTGGGAGACGCATGAGGGCTTCCGCGCCTTCTGCTGCGAAGGCCCGCTCAGGCAGGTGGCGGCGCGGTTCCTGGGCGCCCGGCGCCTCAACCTCTTCTACGACCAGCTTTTCGTGAAGGAGCCGGGCACGCCGCAGCCGACGCGCTGGCACAACGACCAACCCTACTGGCCGGTGCGCGGCTGGCCGGTCATGTCCTTCTGGCTGCCGCTCGACCCCGTGACGCGCGAGAGCGGCGCGCTTTCCTTCGTCGCCGGCTCGCACCGCTGGGACCGCTGGTTCCAGCCGGAGCCGTTCGCGAAGGGCGGCGCGGACTATGAGCGCGGCGAGAACTACGAGCCCATGCCGGACATCGACGCCGGCGGCTACGACCTCCTCTCCTGGGACATGGAGCCCGGCGACGCGCTCGCCTTCCACGCGATGACCGTCCACGGCGCGGGCGGCAACCTGACATCCGACACGCGCCGGCGCGGCTATGCGGTGCGCTATTGCGGGGAGGGCTGCGCCTATTTCGCCGGCCCCGGCCCGAACGACAACCTGCGCAACCCGGCGCTCGCCGACGGCGCCCCGCTCGACAGCGAGCAATTCCCGGTCGTCTGGCCCTGAGGCCGGCCCCGGTCGCGCGCCTCCCTACGCATTGACCCAGCGGGGTTTTCTTGCTTGACTGGCGGATTGGCCGAGGACCGGCCGCAGCCGATCGCAGGAGGAGGAGCGCGATGCCCGACGGGTTGTCAGGACAGGAGAGGTTTGAAAACGGAAGCGGCAGCGTCCTCAAGAATGTGGTCTGCACGAGCTGCGACGGGTTCTGCCCGGTCGCGGCCAAGATCGAGGACGGGCGCGTGGTCAAGGTCACGACGCGCGACCACCCGATCCTCAAGGACGTGATCTGCATGAAGGGCGCCTATGCGCCGAAGCATTTCGCGCATCCCGACCGCATCCTCTATCCGCTGAAGCGCGTGGGCGCGCGCGGCGACGGCCAGTGGCAGCGCGTGACCTGGGACGAGGCGATGGACGACATCGCCGAACGCCTCCAGGCGGTGATCGACCGCTACGGGCCGGAGGCCTTCGCGGTCGGCCAGAGCGGTGCCACCGGCCTGTCCGACCACGGCCTCTGCCGGCGTTTCATGAACCATGTCGGCTCGCCCAACTGGATCAGCGGCGTCGCCTATTGCGCCGGCAACACGGCGGCGGTGAACCGCTATGTCTATGGCTGGTTCCCGCGCGGCGACATCCTCAACTCCAAATGCATCGTGCTGCTCGGCCATGACCCGCGCCGGCACAGCTGGACGATGGAATACAAGGCGATCCGCATGGCGCAGGCCGCGGGCGCCAAGCTCATCGTGGTCGATCCGCGCCGCAGCGGGAACGCCGAGCGCGCCGACATCTGGCTGCCGCTCCGCGCCGGCACCGACGCGGCCCTGCTGCTCGGCTGGCTGCGGGTCATCGTCGATGAGGAGCTCTACGACAAGGCGTTCGTGCGCGACTGGACGGTCGGCTTCGACAAGCTGGTCGAGCGCCTCCGGGAATATCCCGTCGAGCGCGTCGCGGAGATCACCGGCCTCACCGAGGAGCAGATCCGCGACTCGGCCCGCATGTATGCGACGACCGCTCCCGCCTGCATCCCCTGGTCGCCGATCACCGACCAGCAGGTGTCCAGCACCTCGGCGATCCGCCTGCAGGGGATGCTGCGCGCGCTCACCGGCAATGTCGATGTCAAGGGCGGCGACGTGTTCGTCGGCCCGAGCCCGGTCGTGCGTTCTGACTCCGAGATCGAGATGGAGCACCTGCTGTCCGAGGAGCAGAAGGCCAAGCAGTTGGGCGCGGACCAGCACCCGGTCTTCACCTTCCGCGGCATGAAGGCCTTCGAGGACGCTACCGAGCGCGTCTGGGGCCAGCGCTACATCAATCTCGTCAACGGCTGCTACATGGCCAACCCAATGGCGGTGTTCAAGGCCATGGAGGACAGCGACCCCTACCCGGTCCGGGCCTTCTTCATGATGGCCAACAACGCGCTGATGGCCTACGCCAACGGCGACCGCGTGTACCGGGCGATGATGAAGCAGGACCTGCTCGTCTCCTTCGAGCACAACATGACGCCGAGCGCGCAGATCTCGGACTACATACTGCCGGGCGACTCCTGGCTGGAACGGCCCTCCATGCAGTCCGGCGTCAGCGAGCAGGCGATGGAGCCGCCGGGCGAGTGCCGCAATGTCACCTATTTCTGGCATATGCTCGCCAGGCGCATGGGGTTCGGCGACGCCTTCCCCTGGACGAACCAGGAGGAGTTCATCGACTACCGGCTGGAGCCGGGCGGCGCGACCTGGAAGGACGTCGTCGCAGCCGGCCGGCCGCCCAACCTGCATCGCGGCCAGGCGCCCGATCCCGAGGAGAGGCAGTATCTCAGGACCGGCTTCGCCACGCCGTCGGGCAAGGTGGAGCTCTATTCCGAGGTGCTGGAAAATCTCGGCTTCGACCCGCTGCCCTACTACCGCGAGGCGGCGGAGCCCTGCGAACGCTTCCCGATGGCGATGTTCGTGGGCTGGCCCGAGGACGAGTATTTCCGCTCCGGCCACCGCCATATCCCGGAGCTGCGCCGGCGCGCGGCGGACCCGATGTTCATGATCGCCCCGGCGGACATGGAGCGGCTCGGCTTCGAGGAAGGCGCCTGGGCCCGGCTCGAGACCTCGACCGGCGCCATGGTGGCCCGCGTCTACGGGCGCTCGTCCATGCCGAAGGGCCTGGTGCGGGTGCCGCATGGCTGGTGGAAGCCGGAATCGCGGCCGGGGCTGGAGAACATGTCCGGCATGTGGGCTTTCAATGACGGGCAGGTGACGCCCGACGACGAGGAGGCGCTGATTGACCGCGAACAGGGCATCCCGCACATGAAGGGCATGCCGTGTTCGCTGGTCGCGCTGACGGCGGACGAGGTGGCGGCGCTCGAGGCCGAATTCGGCCCGACCAACGAGCTGCCGCGCGGCCCGGAAGGCAAGGTGCTGCAGTCCAGCTCCAAGCCCGGCGACTTCATGTTCGACGACATCACCGGCGACGGCGTGGAGTTCGAGGCGATATCCCTCTCCATCTACGGCCGCACCTCGGCGATGTAACGAAAGACTGCGCCCCCTTTCCCGGTCTCCGGCCGGGCGAAGGGGGTGGCGGTTCCACCTCCAGCGGAAATGCTGTAGGGGACGGCGCATGTCTGTTCGGGGGATGCGCCGTTGTCGTATGAAACGCTGACAGCCGGGGTCGAGGACGGCCTGCTCACGCTCACGCTCGACCGGCCGGACCGGCTGAACGCCGTCAATGCCGTGATGATCGGCGAGTATGTGGCGGCGCTGGACGCCGCCGACCGCGACGACGCGGTGCGCGCGGTCATCGTCACCGGGGCAGGCCGGGCCTTCTGCGCCGGCGCCGACCTCTCCGGCGGGCCGGACACCTTCGACCGGGCCGCGCCTGAGCCGGGCGCGCGCCACCGCGACGGCGGCGGCCTCGTGGCGCTGCGCCTCTTCGACATGAAGAAGCCGGTGATCGCGGCGGTGAACGGCCCGGCGGTCGGCTTCGGCGTCACGCAAATCCTGCCGATGGACATTCGCCTCGCCTCCACGGAGGCGCGGTTCGGCTTTGTCTTCTCGCGGCGCGGCGTCGTCATGGAGGCCGCGTCCTCCTGGTTCCTGCCGCGCCTGGTGGGGATGCAGCGGGCGATGGAATGGGTCGCGACCGGCCGGATTTTCTCGGCGCAAGAGGCGTTGGAAGGCGGGCTCGTGCGCTCGTTGCACGCGCCGGAGGACTTGTTGCCGGCGGCACGTGCGCTGGGGCGCGAGATCGCGGACAACGCCGCACCCATGTCGGTCGCGCTCTGCCGGCAGATGATGTGGAAGATGCTGGGCGAGGACCACCCGATGGCGGCGCACCGGATCGACTCTGCCGCCATGGCCTATACCGGCGCGTCGGCGGATGCGCGCGAAGGCGTCGCCTCCTTCCTGGAAAAGCGCCCGCCCGCCTTCGCGTCGGCGCCCGGCAAGGACATGCCGGCCTTCTACCCCTGGTGGGACGAGCCCCGCTACGGGTGACGAAGGGGCCTGCCCCGAATCCCGCGCCGGAGACCGTCATGGCCCGCGACCTGCCCAACATCCTGCTGATCCAGGCCGACCAGCTCAAACCGCAGGTGCTGCCGGCATACGGAGGCCCGGCGGTGGCGCCGCACCTCGACCGGCTCTGCCGCGAAGGGGTCGTCTTCGAGAACGCCTATTGCAACTTCCCGCTCTGCGCGCCGTCGCGGTTCTCGATGCTGGCCGGGATGCTGCCGTCGCGCGTGCGCGCCTTCGACAATGCGGCGGAATTCACGGCGGCCACGCCCACCATGGCGCATTACCTGCGGCTCGCCGGCTACCGCACCGCGCTCGCCGGCAAGCAGCATTTCGTCGGGCCGGACATGCTGCACGGCTTCCACGAACGCCTTCTGCCGGAGCTATACCCGACCGACTTCCACTGGACGCCGGACTGGGACGAGACCCGCATGGAGTCGAACAACGATTCCAGCGGCGTCATCCGCTCCGGCATCTGCGAGCGCAGCATGCAGATGGACCATGACGAAGCGGTCCTCTCCCGTTCGGCGGCATGGCTGCAGGACGCCGCGCGCCGGCAGGACGGGCAGCCCTTCTTCCTGGCGGTGTCGTTCACGCACCCGCACGAACCCTATTTCGCGCGGCGCGGGCACTGGGAGCGATACCGCCACGAGGACGTCCCGATGCCCGCGACCCCGCTCCTGCCCGGGCCGGAGCGCGACCTCCACAGCCGGCGCATGTTTGCCCATCACGGCCTGCTCGAAGGGGACATAACCGAGGCCCATGTGCGGACCGCCCGCCACGCCTATCTCGCCAATTGCTCCTGGCTCGACGACATGGCCGGGGCGCTGCTGGAGGCGCTGGAGGCGGCGGGTTTCGAGAACGACACGGCGGTCCTGTTCACCTCGGACCATGGCGACATGCTCGGCGAGCGGGGCCTCTGGTTCAAGAAGCACTTCTTCGACCATGCGGCGCGGGTGCCGCTCGTCCTCCACGCGCCCGGGCGGCTCGCGGCCGCGCGCCGCTCCGGGCCGGTCTCGCTGGTGGACCTGCTGCCGACGCTTTGCGACCTCGCGGGAATCGACCCGGCAAACCGCGCGCCGCGTCCGCCCGACGGCGCGAGCCTGCTTCCGGTCTGCCGCGACCCGGCCGCAACCGGGGACAGGCCGGTCTTCGCGGAGATGACCTCCGAGGGCGTGCCGTCGCCCATGTTCATGGTGCGGAGCGGGCGCTTCAAGCTCATGACCGGCGGCGGCGCGCCCGACCTGCTGTTCGACCTGGAGTCCGATCCCGAAGAGCGCAACGACCTCGCCGCCCGTCCGGGCAGCGCCGATGCGCTTGCCGCGCTCCGCCGCCTCGCGGAGCGGACCTGGGATGCGGCGGCGCTGGAGCGGGAGGTCCGGACGAGCCAGCGCGAGCGGCGCCTGGTACAGGCCGCGCACGGACACGGTCCCGCGCCGGTATGGGACGCGCTCCAAACCGATCCCGTGCGGGCGTCCTGCCTCCGTGCGCCCGACGGTTACAACGACTGGGCCTGGCGCGGCATCGAGCCCTTGGCCCCCTGAGCGGGCTATGCCTCGGCGAATTCGAGCGGCACGCCGCAGGCGTCTTCGGGGGCGATGCGAATGCAGCCGGACGCCTCGGAGGCGGGCGCAATGCCGGCGTTGCGGAGCGCCTCTTTCGCCGCCGCGATCGAGGCGACCTCGACCCGGAGGCCGAGATAGAAGGGCCGCGCGGGCAGCGGGTCGGGCAGCGGCCCGTACGGGCCGACGCTTGCTCCTGCGCCCGCGGGCGTCGCCAGATAGACATGGCCGCGGCCGATATCGAGCGCGCCGCCGGCCGCCGGGCGGCCAAGCAGGCGCTCCCAGGAGCCGGCCACAGCGTCCACATCGTCGACGACCGCGGCGGCCGCGACGAGGTTCCGCGCGCCGTTCGCATGGTCCATGGAACCCGGCGGGCGCATCAGCTCCGGCGTCTTGTGGCCGCAGAGGAAGGTGCCGAGGCCGCCCGTCTCCGCTTCCGGGATCTGCAGGTTGCGGAAGCGCACGATGGCGTCGGGCCTGTTGGTCAGCGGGCGCGCGAGGTCGTCCGGCCCGGTCGGGGAGAAGCCCTGCGCCTCGATGTCGGCGCGGGCGGCGTCGGCGTCCGGCGTGCCGAGCGCGATCTTCACCAGCCCCTCGCCGCGCGTCTCCAGGAATCCGCCGAGCCCGAGGGTGTCGCGGTGCTCCGGCTCGTTGATGCCGAGCAGTTCCAGATAGCTGTCGGCGAACATGATGCAGTGGTTCGCCGTCGCCTTGCCGACATGGTTGCCGAGCGGGGCGGCGGTGAAGCCGAGGCGCTCGAATTGCGCGCGCGCCGCATCGAGGTCGCGGACGCCGATAATGGCATGGTCGATCCCCCGGATCGCATCGGTCATGGGGCCAAGACTCCTGTTTCCTTCCCCGCAGGTTCCTTCCGGAGTCGACCTGGCGCAAGCAGGAATGTTCCCGCGCCTGCATCGGCGGCGGCCCTTCTGACCGTTTCCTGAAAGGACACGGGCAAATGTATTGGGATAAGGATCACCACATATCGGAAGATGAGGAGGCGAACGGAATCGAATCGCTCAAGTGTAAGACCGTTGAACCTGCCGCTCCGCGTTCTCCATGAGGGCGCCATCATTCCGGCACGCAATAGCCCCCGAACTGACCGGCCAGCGAGCTACAGGAATTCAGGGCGTAACCGCAACGGCGCTCGGCGCGGACGACATGACAGTAATTCGTTCGGTTAAACGACCGGGACCGCGGCTGGTGACAGTGGTAACCTCCGGTCCTGCGGTTCATATGACAGCCCGCCGCGTTCGTTCCACCGCTGTGCGCGGAGATGTCGTTCGCTGACGTTGACAAGAAAACGATGATGAGGACGAGACTGCGAAAGCGATTTCGTCTCAGCTCGTATGGCATTCATTCGAGCAATAGTAGCAGCCGTTGACTTGGGTGTGATACTTCCGCGCCTCCCTGACGGCGCTATGACAGTTGGAATGGTCTCCCAATGCCGTGTAGTTGGCCGTCGGGTACCAGTTACAACCTGTCTTGTGGACCTCGTGGTCGCCATTCGGCTGCGCATTGTTGTTGACCCTATAATAAGCCATACGATCCTCTATGCGTTTCGTGCATACCGTATATCGGTGTCGATGGTGTCTTCCGTCAAGGTCGCTTGGGGCCTTCCGACTCGCGTTTTGACTCGTCATTGCCGACAAGCACGGACACCGCATTCAGTCGCTCCGCATGAAACCCTTTAGACTGTTCCCTATTTGGGGTACAACTAACGGTTCGGGAGAGTGCCCATGACCAAGACAGCTACAATCCGCGCCCGCGTCGAACCGAACCTCAAGGAAGAGGCCGAAACGGTGTTCGCGCAGTTGGGGCTTTCGGCGACACAGGCGATCAGACTGTTCTACAGGCAGGTCACCCTGCAGCGCGGGCTGCCCTTCGAAGTGAAGGTCCCGAATGCCGAGACGCGCGAGGCCCTTCGACAGGCCCGCGAACGCGAAGACCTCACTGAATATCGGGACCTGGACGCACTCAAGACCGCGTATCGCTGACGCATGCGCCTGCTCACGACGAAGAGGTTCGAGAGAGACCTCCGACGCTGCCGCCGGCGCGGCAAGGACGTTGACAGGTTGTGGGCTGTCGTGGATCGGCTCCTGGCCGGAGAGCCGCTGGGGCCGCGCTACCGCGCGCACCGGCTGTCGGGCGAATGGTCCCATTCATGGGAATGCCGGATCGAGCCCGATTGGCTCCTGGTCTGGCATGTCGATGACGACGCCCTCTTGCTGGTGCGAACCGGGACCCATTCGGACCTGTTCGGATAAGGACGCGCCGAGCGTTGCCGCCGGGGTGGACCCTACCGCATGGCGGCGGCGATGTTGCCGCCGTCGACGGTGAGCACGGCGCCCGTGGTCTTGCGCGCGCGGGCGAGGTCCACGAAGGCGCGGGCCACGTCCTCCGCCAGCACCTCGCGGCCGAGCAGGTTGCCGCGCATGTAGTCCGCCTCGCTGACGCCCCGCGCCCGCGCCCGCGACGCTACCATGCCGTCGTCCAGCAGGCCGCTGCGGATGCGGTCCGCATTGACGGCGTTGGAGGCGATGCCGTCGCGCCCGTAGTCGATGGCATACTGGCGCATGAGGGCGAGCGTCGCCGCCTTGGCCACGCCGTAGGGGCCGAAATCCGGGCCCGGATTCACCGCCTGCTTCGAGACATTGAAGAGCAGGCTGCCGCCCGTCCCCTGCGCCTGCATGACCCTGACCGCGGCCTGCGCGACCGCCTGGTGGGCGAAGAAATTGAGCTCGAAGCTCCGGCGCAATTCCGCGTCCCCGACCTCGCCGATGCGCCCCTGCCAGGCGGCGCCCGCATTCGAGACGAGGACATCGATGCCGCCATGCCGCCGGCAGACATCCGCGAAGGCCGCCTCCACCGCCTCCGGCCGGGTCACGTCGCACTCGATGATATCCGGGCCCGCCTCCAGATCGAGGCCGACCGGCGCCGCCCCTTCCGCGCGCAACGCCGCCATGACCGCCCGGCCGATGGCGCCCGCCGCCCCGGTGACGACCGCGACCTGCCCGGCGAGCGGCGGGGACGCGGCCTTGCCGAGTTTCGCCTGTTCGAGCGGCCAGTATTCGATGTCGAACAGGTCCTCCTCACCGATGCTCGCGAACCGTCCGATGCGCTCGGCGTCGGTAATCACTTCTACCGCGGCCTCGGCAAGGTCGGCGGCGATGGCGGCCGATTTTGCGTCCCGGCCTGCCGCGAAGAGGCCGACACCCGGTGCGAGCAGTATGCGGGGGGCGGGGTCCAGCGCCGTCAGGCCGTTGCCGGCCCGTCTGTTGCCGCGCTCGAAATACGCCATGTAGTCCGCCTCGAACCTGCGGATCGCCGCCTCGGCCCCGCGCGCAAACGCCTCCAGCCGGCCGGCATGCGCCGGCGGCAGCAGCACCGGCCAGGACTTGACCCGGAGCGAATGGTCGGGCGTGACGGTGCCGGCAAGCCCGTAGCGGGCGACCTCCGCGCCGTCCACGAAGCGCCGGACCCGCTCCCCGCCCCGGAAGGCGAGGACGAAACGGGCCGGCTCGCCGTCCGGGCTTTCCGCAGGCCGGGCGAGCAGGCCGCGCAGCAGCGGCGCCATCTCCTCCGGCCTTGCCGGACGGTCCGGCAGCGCAGCGCTTGCGAAGACCCTGGCCGGAGCCGCCGCCAGATGGGCCTCGGCGCGGTTCGCGAGGCCGATCATGCGCTCATAGGCCTCGCGCGCCGTCTCGCCGAAGGTGAAGGCCCCGTGGTGCAGCAGGATCATCGCCTCGCAGTCCGGCTGCTCCTCGAACAGCTCCGCCGCTTTCCGCGCGAGCGCGAAGCCCGGCATGATGTAGGGCACCAGCACGGCCTTGTCGCCGAAGACCTCGCGGCAGAGCGCCGCCCCGTCCGGCTGGTCGGTCAGCGCCAGCACCGCATTGGCGTGGGTGTGGTCGATATAGCGGTGCGGCAGGAAGGCGTGCAGCAGGGTCTCCACCGAGGGCGTCGGCGCCGAGGGGTCGAGCAGGCCGGAGCGGTGGGCGGCCACCATCTCCTCGTCGGAGAGCGCGTCGCGCTGTCTCAGCCGCCTGAGCGGTTCGAGCCGGACCGCAGGCAGGCCCGCCGGCTCGATGCGGCCCATGTCCCAGCCCGAGCCCTTGACGCAGAGCACCTCCACCTCGTCCCCGGCAAGGTCGGTCATGCGCGTCTTGAGCGAGGTGTTGCCGCCGCCATGCAGCACAAGGCGCGGCTCGCCGCCGAGCAGCCGCGTCGTATAGACCCGGAGCGCAAGGTCCTCGCCGACGCCCTCCGCGCCGTAGCGCCGGACCGCCGCCTCCGCTTCCCGGTCGGACCAGAGATTCTTCATGCGCTCCCGCGCCTCTTCGCTCGCCGCCGGAGGCGCTTATAGCCGCGAATGCCGGCCGCGCCCACAACCGCCGCCCTCCGCGAGGTGCCATGGAAATGTCGTAACTGCCCAGGAGGGGTTGACGTGGGAATCGAAAAATGAGTCAACCTTTGGATGAGTCGTTCCGAAGCGTTTGACCCTTTGCGGGTATCCGGTTCCGAGACCTCGGAGCAGAAGATTGCGCGTCTTGAGTTGGAG
>JAJDYL010000177.1 GCA_022825195.1 Alphaproteobacteria bacterium | reverse complement strand
GCCCAAACCCCGGACCCGGCACCCGTGGCCAAGCGTGCGCTTCGCCGTCACTACCCGAGGTAGGAGCCGGATGCGTTAGCGCGCACGTCCGGATCTGTGCGGGGGGCGCCGGGAAACCGGCGTCCCTACCGCGACCGCCGTTCTCCCGGCCGCCGCCTTGGCATTGGCGGAGGGTGCCATGGGCATACCGGACGCGAACCGGGACGGGATGGGCGCATGCGGCAGACCTCGGGCCGGGGCCTGTCCACAGCCGCTTCAGCCTGCCGGGAAAGCCGGGAGACGGACTCCGGACCGCCGTTGGCGCGCCGTCCGTGGTGACGATCGGGGCTCCGCGGGCGCCTTCGCTCTCATGCGAACGGTTCCTCCCCTATGACTTCGATGTCGTCAGCAGCCCGGCGTGGATGTCCAGGGCCTTGAGGCCGGAGCCGGTCAGGACGAGAACGAGGTCCTCGTCCGGGATCTGCGGCAGCGCTGCGACCGCCACTGCCGAGGTCGGCTCCAGGAACGAGCCGGACCGGGCGAGCCGGCCGAGCGCGCCCAGGATCGCCTCTTCGCTCGCGACCGGCACCGAGCCGCCGGTGGCGCGCACGGCGTCCACGACCGCCTGTCCCCGGATCGGCCGCGCCGTGGCGATGCCGTCCGCCACCGTCGGCCCCTGCGGCGCGGTCCACCCGTCGAACAGGGTGCGGATGGGAGAATTGTTGGCCGCCTGCACGGCATGAAGCCGGGGCAGCGCCTCGATCTGCCCCGCGGCCTGCAACTCGCGGAAGCCCATATAGAGGCCGAGTATGTTGGCGCCGTTGCCGCAGGGCGCCGCCACCGCGGCCGGCGCGCGAAAGTCCAGCTGCTCCCACAGCTCGAAGGCAAGCGTCTTCGTGCCTTCGAGGAAGAAGGGCTGGCGGTTGTGGCTCGCGTAAAAGAGCTCCTCCGCAGCCGCGAGCGCCGCCCGTTCCACGGCGTCGCGGTCTCCGGCCACCTCCTGCAGTCCGGCCCCGGCGGCGGCGATCTGGACCCGTTTGGCCGCCGGCGCGCTCTCCGGCACCATGATGCGCGCCCGGATGCCCGCAGCGGCGGCATAGGCGGCGATGGACGCGCCGGCATTGCCGGAACTGTCTTCCAGCAGCGCCTCGACGCCGGCCTCTTTCAGGTGGGACATCATGACGGTCGTGCCGCGGTCCTTGAAGGAGCCGGTCGGCATCAGCTGCTCGCACTTGAAGAGGAGTCGGCGGCCCTCCCAGTCCGTTTCGACCAGCGGCGTGAAGCCTTCGCCCAGGCTGACCCGGCCTCCGTAGCCGACGCGGATGGCGGCGCGGTAGCGCCAGAGCGAGGGGTCCGAGCGCTCGATCTCCTCCCGCGCGAGGCCCCGCCCCGGCGTCAGGCCCAGCAGGCCGTCATCGTCCGGCGCGCGCCAGAGCGCCCGGTCCGCGGGCCAAATCGCGCCGCTGCGCGGATTGATGTAGGAAGCGCGCACCGTCAGACCTTTCCATCCGTTTGCCGTCCCTTACCGCGCGTCGGCGCGGCGGGATACCGGCCATCATGGCGGATTTGACCGATATCGCCATCGCGGCCTAATACACACCGCTGCAAATCCGGTCCGGTGGAAGAAGAGAAGAAGATGTACACGGCGGATTCGCCGACGGGGCAGGCGGGAGTTGCCGGGGGATGGCGATGATCGGCGGTTCTCATCCGGAATTCGCCGCCGTCCCGCGGCGGCGCGGCGGATAGACCGTGGCGGATCGGACGGTCGACGCATCCGACAGGACTGCTGCGGACCGCCGCGAACCCGGCACGAAGGTTCCGCTCCCGCTGACGACGGGGCTGGGTCTTCAGATCATGGTGCTCGCGCTCCCCGGTTCGGTGCTGATGCCGACCGTCGTGTTCCAGTCCGCGGGCCAGCCCGAAGACGTGCTGGTCTGGGCCGTGTTCGCCTCCGTAGCGGCCTGCGGCGTGACGACGATGCTTCAGGCCCTGCGTTTCGGCCGGTTCGGCGCCGGCTACATCGTCGTTGCCGGAACCACCGGGGTTGCGATCGCCACAAGCGTTTCCGCCCTGGCTGCGGGCGGCCCGGCCCTGCTTGGCGCCCTTGTGATCGCCCTGGCGCTTTTCCAGTTCGCGTTCTCGACGCGGCTGTCGCTGTTCCGCCGCGTCCTGACGCCGACGGTCACCGGTACGGTCATGATGCTGACGCCGGTGACTGTCATGCCGATAATCTTCCAGCAGTTGCAGAATGTGCCCGCCGGAACGCCGCATGCGGCTGCCATTCTCAGCGCGCTGACAACCTTGCTCGTCACCGCCGGCATCGTGCTGAAGGCAGGGCCGAGCCTGCGCCTGTGGGCGCCGATCGTCGGGATCGTCGCCGGCTCGGCCGTTGGGGCAGTTTTCGGCCTCTACGACTTTGCGCGCATCGCCCAGGCTTCGTGGCTCGGCGTTCCGGCGGGCCAGTGGTCGGCCCCGGACCTCGATTTCGGGCCCGCCTTCTGGGCGCTTCTTCCGGCTTTCCTGTTCATCGCCCTGGTCTGCACGATCCAGACGATAAGCGGCGCCGTCGGGATCCAGCGCGTCTCGCGGGCCGGGCCCAAGGCAGTGGATTTCCGGCCCGTTCAGGGAGCGGTGGCAGCGGACGGCGTCGGCAATCTGCTCTGCGGACTGGCGGGCACCATGCCGCTCGGCTTCCGCCCGACCGGCGCGTCGATGGTGGAGCTCTCCGGAATCGGTTCCCGACGGGTCGGGGTCGCGGTCGGCGCGGCGCTGCTCGCCGTGGCTTTTTTGCCGAAGGCGCTGGCCCTAGTCCAAGCCATTCCCGGACCGGTCACGGCCGCCTTCCTCACCGTAATAATGGCGACGATTTTCGTCGTCGGCATGAAGATGATCGTCCAGGACGGCGCCGACTACCGCAAGGGTCTGGTCGCCGGGGTCGGCTTCTGGATTGGCGCGGGTTTCCAGAGCGGCGCCGTCTTTCCGGCGCAGGTCTCGGAATTCGCCGGCGGCTTCCTCAAGAACGGAATGATTGCCGGCGGCCTCGCAGCCATTGCCATGACCCTTTTCGTCGAGTTGGCAAAGCCGCGTCTCCGCCGGATCGAACTGCCGTTCGATGCCGCGGCCTTGCAGGAGGTCCAGACGTTCGTTCGCGCCTTTGCGGCGCGCAACGGCTGGAGCGCAGGCATGGCCGACCGTCTCGACGCGGCGAGCGAGGAGACCATGCTGACCCTGCTGGACCAAGACGAAGCCGCCGGCGAGGCCGGACAGCGGCGGCTGTTTCTGGTTGCGCGGCGGGAAGACAGCGCTGCGGTCCTCGAGTTCGTCGCCGCCGAAAACAAGGACAACCTTGAGGACCGGATCGCTCTGCTCGGCGAGGCGGGCGCTTCCGATTCGCTCGAACGGGAAGTATCGCTCCGGCTGCTGCGCCACCTTGCATCCTCGGTCCACCATCAGCAGTATCATGACATCGATGTCGTGACAGTGCGTGTCGATCCGCCGCGAACGGATCGCGGCGGATGATCGTGAGACGGTTGCCGCAACGCCCGATCGGTTTCGTTTAAGGGGTCCCGGGCAGGCCCGGTCAGGAAGGACAGCCATGTATTTCGCAATCTTTGCCACCGACAGTCCGGGTGCAACCCAGACGCGAAGCGACCTCTTCGAGGATTTTCGCAGCTATCTGCACGACCATCCCGACCACCCCGATGTCATCCTGCACCATGCAGGCCAGACGCTTGCTGCGCACGACGAAACTATCGTCGGATCGCTCCTGGTGGTCGAAGCGCCTTCGCTCGATGCGGCGCAGGCTTTTGTAGCCGACAGCCCCTACGCCAAAGCCGGTGTTTTCGGCGACGTGCAGATACGACAGTGGAACTGGATAACCGGACGTCCGGGATAGCTGCGGCCGGCTGCGCGGATTGATGTAGGAAGCGCACGCCGCCAACCCCTCTTTGAGTGCCGGCCGCGTGCGCCGCACGCCGGAGCGCCGCCATCGTGAACGATCTGCGCAATATCGCCATCATTGCCCATGTGGACCACGGCAAGACCACGCTGGTGGACGGCCTGCTGCGCCAGAGCGGGGCCTTCCGCACCAACCAGCGGGTCGCCGAGCGTGCGCTCGATTCCAACGCGCTGGAACGCGAACGCGGCATCACCATCCTCGCCAAATGCACCTCGGTCGAGTGGAGCGGCGTGCGCATCAATATCGTGGACACGCCGGGCCATGCCGATTTCGGCGGCGAGGTGGAACGCGTGCTCGGCATGGTGGACGGCTGCCTGCTGCTGGTCGACGCCTCCGAGGGGCCAATGCCGCAGACGAAATTCGTGCTGGCCAAGGCGCTGGCGGCCGGCCTTGCGCCCATCGTCGTGGTCAACAAGGTGGACAAGCCGGACGCGCGCCCGTTCGAGGTCCAGGACGAGACCTTCGACCTGTTCGCCGCCCTCGACGCGGACGAGCGCCAGCTCGACTTCCCCACCCTGTTCGCCTCCGCCAAGGAGGGATGGGCGGCAGCCGCACCCGAGGGGCCGCGCGACGGCCTCGGTCCCCTGTTCGAGACTGTGTTGAAGCAGGTGCCGGAGCCCCGCGTCGCGCCGGACGGACCGTTTGCCATGGCGGCGGCGATTCTGGAGTCCGACCCGTTTCTCGGCCGGGTGCTCACGGGACGCATCGAAAGCGGCGGGATCGGCGCCAACCGGGCGGTCCACGCCCTCCGACCCGGAGAAGGGGTGGTCGAGCGCGCCCGGACGACCCGCCTGCTCGCCTTCCGGGGCCTCAACCGTGTGCCGGTAGAGCGCGCCGCCGCGGGCGACATCGTGGCGGTGGCGGGCCTCCAAGCGGCGACGGTGGCCGACACGCTGGCGGCGCCCGAGGTCCTGCAGCCGCTTCCCGCCCGTCCCGTCGATCCGCCGACGCTGGCGCTCACCCTCTCGATCAACGACTCGCCGCTGGCAGGGCAGGACGGCGACAAGCTGACCTCGCGCGAACTCCGCGCCCGGCTGATGCGCGAGGCGGAAGGCAATGTCGCCATCCGCGTGACCGAGAGCGCGGAGAAGGACGCCTGCGAGGTCGCCGGGCGCGGCGAGCTGCAGATGGCGGTGCTGATCGAGACCATGCGCCGCGAGGGATACGAGCTTTCCGTCTCGCGCCCCCGCGTCCTCTTCGAGACCGACCCGGAGACGGGCGCGCGCCTGGAGCCCGTCGAAGAGGTGACGGTGGACGTGGATACGGACCATGCCGGGGCCGTGGTCGAGAAGATGGGCGCGCGCAAGGCCGAGATGACCGACATGCGGCCCACCGGCGCCGGGCGGCAGCGGCTCGTTTTCCTGGCGCCCTCGCGCGGCCTCATCGGCTATCACGGCGAGTTCCTGGCGGACACGCGCGGCACGGGCGTGCTGCACCGCCTGTTCCACGGCTACGCGCCGCACAAGGGGCGGTTGGCGGGCCGGCGGCGCGGCGTCATGGTCTCGCTGGAGCGCGGCAGGGCGACGGCCTATGCGCTCTGGAACCTGGAGGAGCGCGGGCGGCTCTTCATCGCGCCGGGCGATGCCGTCTATGGCGGCATGGTGATCGGCGAATGCGCGCGCGGGCAGGACATCGAGGTCAATCCGCTGAAATCGAAGCAGCTCACCAATTTCCGCGCCGCCGGCAAGGACGACGCGATTTTGCTGTCGCCGCCGCAGGACATGGCGCTGGAGCGCGCGATAGCCTGGATCGCCGACGACGAGCTGGTCGAAGTGACCCCGAAGACCGTGCGCCTGCGCAAGCGTCACCTCGACATCCACGAACGCAGGCGGCAAGCTAAACGCATGGCGGCGGAATAGCGGCGGGAGTAGAGGCGATGGCGCTCGCATGGTCCCACATGGTGCTCTATGTCGAGGACGTGGAGCGGATGCTGGCCTTCTACACCGATGTGCTGCGCTTCGAGGTGACGGACCGCGGGCCGCTCGGCCGGGACGACAGGGAAATCGTCTTCCTGAGCCAGGACCCTGACGAGCACCACCAGGTCGCCTTCATCGACGGCCGAAAGGAAGCCGGCCCTTCCAACAGCGTCAACCATGCGGCGTTCCGCATCGGGGACCTCACGGCGCTGCGCGGCATGGCGGCGGCGCTGGATGCCGAAGGCGTTTCCTACAATCCCCGCAGCCACGGCAACACCTGGTCGATCTATTTCGAGGACCCGGAGCGCAACGGCATCGAGATCTTCTGCGACACGCCCTGGAAGGTGGCTCAGCCGCAGGCGGTCGCCTGGGACCCGGCGCTCGGCGACGACGACCTCGCCCGCTGGACCGAGGAGCGCTTCCGCGACGAGCCGGGCTTCGCGCCCGCCGACGCCTGAGCGGGGCGCGCGCCCGTGACCGAAATCACCGTCGCCGAGGCCTGGCTGGCGCTGCTCAAGGCGCGCGGCGTCGATGTGCTGTTCGCCAATCCGGGCACCGATTTCGCGCCCATCGTCGAGGCCTATGCGCGGGCCGGGGAGACCGGGCTCGACTTCCCGACGCCGCATACCATCGTGCACGAGACCGTGGCGGTCGGCATGGCGGACGGCTACTGGCAGGCGTCCGGCCGGATGGCTGCGGTCATGGCGCATGTGAATGTCGGCACCGCCAACGCGCTGATGGGCCTCATCAACGCCCGGCGAGACAATGTGCCGATCTTCATGGCCGCCGGGCGCACGCCGGTGACCGAGAAGGGCCGCAAGGGCGCGCGCGACCGGGGCATCCACTGGGGCCAGGAAATGTTCGACCAGGCGGGCATGCTGCGCGAAGCGGTCAAGTGGGACTACGAACTGCGGCTCGCCGACCAGCTGGAGGCGGTCGTGGACCGGGCGCTGGCCGTCGCCGCCTCGCCGCCCAGGGGGCCGGTCTATTTCACCATGCCGCGCGAGGTCATGGCGGAGCCCCTGCCCGGCTTCCGCCTCTCGCCCGAGCCGCGCCAGAAGCCGGTGGCCGCCAGCCGCCCCGACCCGGCCGCCGTCGCCGAGGCCGCATCGGTGCTGCAGGCGGCGGAACGGCCGCTGATCGTCGCCTGCCGCGGCGCGGGCTGGCATGTGCTGGCGGATTTCGCCGAGCGCTTCGCCATGCCGGTGGTCGAGTTCTGGGCGAGCCGCGCCTCGCTCCCGGGCGACCATCCCATGCATGGCGGGTTCGACCCCGGCCCGTGGCTGGCGGACGCGGACGCCGTGCTCGCGCTGGACGCGATGGTGCCCTGGATGCCGGCGGAGCAGGATATTCCCTCCGGCTGCAAGGTGGTGCAGGCGGGCCCCGACCCGCTGTTCTCCGATTTGCCGGTGCGCGGCTTCCCGGCGGATGTCGCCGTGGCGGGGGACGCCGCGGCCGTGCTGGAGGCGCTGGCCGCGGAGATGGCCCCGCCGCCGAAGGGGCGGGGCGCGGATGTGGCCCGCCGCTGCCGGGAGGCCAGGGAGGCGCGCCTCGCCGCGGCGGAGGCGGGCGGCGCCGGCGCGCCGATGTCGCCGGGCTGGGTCGGCCGCTGCCTCGACCGGGCCCTGCCGGACGACGCCATGATCTTCAACGAGCTGGGCGTGCCGCTGCCGGCGCTTACCGTGCGGGACCCGCTCGGCTATTTCGGCGGTTCGCTGGCGGGCGGCCTTGGCTGGGGGCTGCCGGCGGCGCTCGGCGCGAAGCTCGCGCGGCCGGAGCGCCTTGCGGTCGCCTGCGTCGGCGACGGCTCCTACATGTTCGCCAACCCCGTCGCCTGCCACCAGGCCGGCGCCGGGCTCGGCCTGCCGGTGCTGACGCTCGTGTTCAACAACGGCATCTACAACGCCGTCCGGCGGGCGGCCCTGTCGGTCTATCCCGACGGCCATGCGAGCCGCGCCAATGTCATGCCGTTCACCTCGCTCGACCCTGCGCCTCGCTACGACCTGATCGCGCAGGCGAGCGGCGGGCACGGCGAGCGCGTGGAGGACCCGGAGGCGCTGCCGGACGCGCTTGCCCGCGCCGTCGAAACCGTCGCCGGCGAAGGCCGGCAGGCGCTGCTGGACATTTCCGTGGGCGTGCCGTGACGGACCGCCGCCTCCGCCATCGAACCGGTCGAGCAGCAGTCGCGCCTGGCTGACTTGCTGGCGACATTGGCCCCCCTGGACAAGGACTTCCCGGAGGTCGCCGACCCGCCTGCACGGCCTGAAGACCTGCTTTGACGAGGCCGGCCTCACCCGACACGGAAGCAAATGCTGAGGCAGAAAAGGCGGAGTCGTGTTATGAAGGCGCCCGCCCTGTTCCGGCCACGCTTCCGGAGGCCCTCGGATGGAATTTTCCCTGTTCGTCCACATGGAGCGGCTGACGCCGGACCGGGACCATGCCGAGCTTTACCGCGAGTCCCTGGAGCTCTGCCGGATGGCGGACGAAGGCGGGTTCGAGGCTATCTGGACGGGCGAGCATCACGGGATGGATTTCACCATCACGCCCAACCCGTTCATCACGCTCGCCGACATCGCCAACAGGACGAAGCATGTCCGCCTCGGCACCGGCGCCATCGTCGCGCCCTTCTGGCATCCGATAAAGCTGGCGGGCGAGGCGGCGCTGGCCGACATCGTGACCGGCGGGCGGCTGGAGCTCGGGATCGCGCGCGGCGCCTACAGCTTCGAATATGAGCGGCTGTCACCGGGCCTCGACGCCGCTTCGGCGGGTGCGGCGCTGCGGGAGACGGTGCCGGCGGTCAAGAAGCTCTGGCAGGGGGATTACGCGCATGACGGGGAACGGTGGCAGTTCCCGAAGACCACCTCCTCGCCGAAACCCGTCCAGAGCCCTCACCCGCCGCTCTGGATCGCCGCCCGCGACCCCGACAGCCACAAATTCGCGGTGTCCGAGCGGTGCAATGTGCAGGTGACGCCGCTCTGGCAGGGCGACGACGAGGTCGAGCGGCTGATGCAGCGCTTCGAGGATGCCTGCGCCGCGCACCCGGAAGTCCCGCGGCCGAGGATCATGCTGCTGCGCCACACCCATGTCGGCGCAAACGAGGAGGCGGTGGCCGAGGGCGCGCAGGCGCTCAGCCGGTTCTACTGCCATTTCGGCGCCTGGTTCCGCAATGAGCGCCCGATCAGCCAGGGCATGATCGAGCCGCTCTCGGAGGAGGAGATGGAGAAGCTCGAAATCTTCTCGCCGGAGGCGATGCGCGCCAACAATGCGGTCGGCACGCCGGACGAGGTGATCGCACGGCTCAAGAGCTACGAGGCGATGGGCTTCGACCAGTACAGCCTCTGGATCGACAACGGGATGCCGTTTGCGGAGAAGCAGAAGTCGCTCAGCCTGTTCATCGACGAAGTGATGCCCGCCTTCGCATGACCGCCTCCCACGCCGGCAAAGCCCCGCCGCTGGTGCTGATCCACGGGGTCGGCCTCGACCGGACGATGTGGGACGGGGTTTCGCACTGCCTTTCCGGCAGGCTCGACTGCATCGCCTTCGACATGCCCTGCCACGGCGAGGCGGGGCTGCCGGCGGGCGAGGTTGCGCTGGCGACATTCGCCGATGCGCTGGGCGCGGTCGTGGACGGTCTCGAGACCGCGCCGGTCGTCGTCGGCTTTTCGATGGGGGCCATGGTGGCGCAGCGTTTCGCGCTCGACCGGCCGGGCGCGCTCCGGGGGATGGTGCTGATGAACGCGGTGTTCGACCGCGACGGGCATCAGCGCGCCGCCATATTGCAGCGCCTCGCCGCGG
Organism: Alphaproteobacteria bacterium; assembly: GCA_022825195.1. Taxonomy (GTDB): domain Bacteria; phylum Pseudomonadota; class Alphaproteobacteria; order Bin95; family Bin95; genus Bin95. The sequence goes on along the minus strand of JAJDYL010000177.1, from coordinate 47,810 downwards.
TGGAGCGGGACGGCCCCGCAGGCATGGCCAAGTCGGCTATCGCGCGCTGGTTCACCGGGGACTTCCGGAAGGGCTCGCCGGAGCTTGTCGATGCGGTCCGCCGCCGCCTGCTGGCCAACGATCCGGCGGCCTATCTCGCCGCCTACCGGGTGTTCGCGACGGCGGATGGCGAACTTGCCCGCGAGGCCGCCCGCATCGCCTGCCCCACCCTCGCCATGACCGCCGAGCACGACATCAACTCCACCCCCGCCATGAGCCGCGCCCTCGCCGAGGCCATCCCGGATGCAAGGGCCCTAGTGCTCGACGGCCTCGCCCACGGCGCGCCCATCGAAGCGCCGGAGCGGGTTGCGGATGCAATTTCGGGATTCGTCGGCGGGTTGTAGGGGCATAGGAGTTGCCGCGATGGAAGTGACCCTGTTCGGCACCGGCACCAACCGGAGCGCGCGTTGCCAGTGGACCCTGCAGGAAGCGGGGATCGAATGTGCCGCGATCGACCGGCGCGACATGACGAGTCTGGAGGAAATGCGGCGGTTTCATCCTCTGGCGAAGATACCGGCGGCGGTCATCGACGGGCGGCCGCTGTTCGAGTCCGCGGCCATCTGCACCTACATCGCCGACCGCGTCCCGGCCGCGAAGCTGATCGCCGCGCCCGGCACCTTCGCGCGCGCCGAGCACGACCAGTGGGTCGCGTTCTGCCTCACCGAGATGGAGGCGTGGCTCTGGAACACCGCCGTCAACCAGTATGTGCTGCCGGAGGAAAAGCGCATTACCGCCGCCTTCGAGCAGAACGTGCATATGTTCAAACGCAGCGCAGCGGTAGTGGAAGACCATCTGGCGCAACACGACTATCTGGTCGAAGACCGGTTCACCGTCACCGACATCGTCGTCGGCTGGTGCCTCAACTGGGCCCGGCGCCTGGAACACCTGGAAGAGTTCCCGGCACTCGGCCGCTACGTCCAGCGCCTCCTCGCCCGCCCGCGATGCGCCCTTGCGCGAGACTGACCACCAACCCTACCGCCGACAACGCTAATACGTTTCCATCTAGCGAACCGCAGATCACTCCTTGAGCGACCTACTTTACACCCGGGATTCTTTACCGCTATATCTGCTACGGATCAGTGCTCCAAGCCCTCTCTTTCTTTTCTCCTGTTTCACCTCTAACGCCTCCCGTAGCCCGCTTATCGTTGACTTAATATTCGACGCATACCGATCCGCCGTTACCGCTTTTAGTCGACTGTTGTTAGTATGATGAATTTTCACTTCGCGCTCATTTTCCTCCCTTAGCATACCAATTTGCAACTTCCTCATTTCATCCATTTCTTGCCGCGAGTCCTGGCGAAGATAACCAATCTCATCTCGGTACTTCGATGTCGCCAACCGCAAAATTAACCAATTACCGGGATTTCGTATAGTAAAAGCTACGAAAGGTTGTTCCTCTTCATCGGATTCGCCCTTGTGCTTGACAAGCCGCATGCGGCCATAAAATTTTGAAAGTACACCGGCCGGATTAAATTTCGCATTCACCTTCGATAGCTTCTTATCAAGAATTCCCACTCTAGGCAGCAAAAACTCGTCTTCAAAATATGCTCTGTCTATATCTGCGATCATTTCCACCGTGTCATCCGAGGCAACACTGTCGCAAAGCCATCCAATCTTCTCCTCAAGTGACAATTTTCTGTCCGTGACGACAAATTTTGTGTAAAATTATTCTGGAAATGATCTGTACGCAAATTCATAATTTAGTCCAACCAATTCTACGATTGATATGGACTCTCGGAAGTCCTTTATAACAGCCGCAACGTCAGTTTCGAATCCGCAAGATGAAATGGCGCTACCCACGTATTTAATCATCTGACTGTCGTTAAAAGAAAATTGGCGATCAACATACGATATGGCACGAAAGAACATAAACACCATCTCCAACTGATCACTAGCTAAATCTGAAAACAATTCTCTCTTGTATTTTCCCTTCGATGCATCATGCTCTCGCGCCAATACGTCAAAACACTTAGAGTAAAATATATGTCGTTTTTCCGGTATTTCCTCAAATGAATCATATGTCAATAGCATCATTGTTGATAAAAAAGGATTCGAAAGGAAATCTTCATTTTTCTCGAACAAACCTTCCTGTAAGTCAGTCAATAAGTCCTTCTTTTTTTCCTCATCAAATCTCAACTTAGAAATATAATCTACTACCTTTTCCAAATCAAACGGCAACAATGCAGCTTCAGAGAATCCTTCCCATGATACAAAATCTCCTGATGGGCGGCTGGTGACTAAAATCGTACATTTATGATGATTTCGAGCAAGTTTCTGAATCTCATGTGAAACCTGTTCTCTGATTTCATGTTTGAGTTCATCAAATCCATCAAGGAGAAAGTAAAATGCTCCAGTTTTTAAGCCGTAATTGAATTGGGTTTTTGTGAAAGATTCGCAGCAGGAATTTATTGAGTCAAATATTTCAGAGAGCAAAAAACCTGAATTCGAAGACATTCCGTTAAGTGACCTTAATTCGAAAAATATCGGATAATATGAATAACCATCCTCGATAACTTTTCTGAACGAATATTTCAAGAAAACGGACTTGCCGCTTCCAGCTAATCCTGTAATCACAACTTTGGTATTGGATTGACTAGCTTGCTCCAAAAATTTCGAAGAAGAAAAAGTTGATCCTCTCAATTTAAAATCTGGCGCAACAAAACACTCTTCCAAAGCAATCGGATCGTTTCTATTCAAAAGAGTCTTAAGTGTTTGGCATTTTGCGTAATTGGCCGCCAAATATTTTGGTAATCCTTCGCTGAGAGAAAATTTTATTTCATCATACTTGTTTTTTGCAACTTGAAGCGATAACTTTTCAACGAAATCGAAACAGTCTTTCGAATAGCTGTTGTGGCAACTGTGCCGAGAGCAAAATCTGAAATCGGTTCAATCATTGTCGTCTGGTCTCTTCAGTTCCGATGAAGACAGCTTATTTGATGATTCGTATGCTGCCAAGCGAAGAATGGGTTCCTCTATATTGGTGGTGAAGCTCCGCACGGCTAGTGGTGTACCAATCGTCTTCAGGGCGGCGCGGTATGCGGCAGGCGCTGCATTGCCGCATCGAAGGTGTAGACGCGCGTCAACTCCTCGCCCGCGTCCGACGCCGCCTGCATTGCCTTGTACACGATCAACGCATCGGCGAAGCCGACGCTCTTGGCCGATCCGGTCTCGTCTGCCGACGCCGCGCTTCGGAATGTCTGGAAGGCGCGCCACACAGCCCGGTTGTCCTCGAAACGGATATACGGATCGCCGAACAGCCGTTCGAGAGTGGCCACCAGCTTTGTCTCCGTCAGCCGGTATCTGCGGCCGGCAAGCGTCCACATGGTTTCTGCCAGCACGACATCCGTGACTAGGACTGTCTCTCCCGCCTCGAAAACGGCACCCGCGCGTGCTGCCTGGGCTTCGTCGTCATGCAGCAAATACCGAAGCAGGACATTCGTATCGACGGCGATCAAGGCGCCGACCTGTCAAGCGCATCCTCCAGGGATTCTTCGTCGCTGACGGCCGGATCGCCGACAATGTCCCGCAGAAACCCCTTCGCCGCGCCGGGGATCATCCGTACGATGGTGATATGGCCGTCCGCGACATAACTCCGATACTCGTCTCCCGGCCCGATCCCGACTTCCCTGCATTGATCGACCGGCAGCGTGATCTGGCGTTTGGCGCTCACCCGCGGCATGAGGCTTTCCTTCCCGACATGACCGATTTCAGCGCACGATATCATTTCTTTACAAAAGATCAATTTGTAAAGAATCAGGAGTTCGCAATCCGCCATTCCAGACGTTCGCCGGCGCGGAAGGGGAGGATCGTGTTGCCGCCGGCGGCGAGGGGGCCGGGGGCTTCGACGGGGCGGCGCTCCAGCACGATGCGCTCCTCGTTGGGCGGGAGGCCGTAGAAGGCGGGGCCGTTCAGGCTCGCAAAGGCCTCCAGCCGGTCGAGCGCGTCTTCCTGGTCAAAGACCTCGGCATAGACTTCCAGCGCCGTCGGCGCGCAGAAGATACCGGCGCAGCCGCAGGCGCTCTCCTTGTCGCTGACGGCATGGGGGGCCGTGTCGGTACCGAGGAAGAAGCGCGGACTGCCGGAGACCGCCGCGCGGCGCAGCGCGTCCCGGTGGCGGCGGCGCTTGGCGACCGGCAGGCAATAGAGGTGGGGCCGGATGCCGCCCACCAGCAGGTCGTTGCGGTCGATGACGAGATGGTGCGGGGTGATCGTGGCCGCGGTCGGCCCGTCCGCCTCTTCGACGAAGGCCGCGCCTTCGGCCGTGGTGACGTGCTCCAGCACGATCTTCAGTTCAGGGAAATCGCGGCGCAGCCCGGCGAGCACGGTTTCCACGAACACCGCCTCGCGGTCGAAGACGTCGACGTCGGGATGGGTCGTCTCGCCGTGGACGAGCAAGGGCTTGCCGATCCGCTGCATCCGCTCCAGCACCGGGCCGAGCGCCGCTATGTCGGTCACGCCATGGGCGGAGTTGGTGGTCGCATGGGCCGGGTAGAGCTTGGCCGCAGTGAAAACCTCGTCCTCCACGACCGCCGGGTCGAGCCCGTCCGTCAGGTAGCAGGTCATCAGCGGCTCGAAACCGGCGTCGGGCGGCAGCGCGGCCACGATCTCGTCGCGGTAGGCGCGGGCGCGGGCGCCGTCCGTCACCGGCGGCACGAGGTTCGGCATGACGATGGCGCGGGCGAACTGCCGCGCGGTGAAGGGCACAACCGCCCGCAGCACCGCCCCTTCGCGGAAATGAACATGCCAGTCGTCCGGGCGGCGTATCTCCAGTCGGTCCATGGCCTCTCATCCCTTGCGCGGCGGTTCGGGAAAGGCGACAAAGGCGGCCATGACACCGGCCTGCATCCCCCTGCCCCACCGGGGCGTTCTGGCGCTTTCGGGCGAGGACGTCCACGGCTTTCTGCAGGGGCTGCTCTCCAACGACATCGAGCCGGTGCGCGGCGGCAGGGCCGTCTATGCCGCATTGCTGACGCCGCAGGGCAAGTTCCTGCACGACGTCTTCGCGCTCGAACGGGAGGGAACCGTTTATCTCGATGCCGAGGCCGACCGGCTGGACGACCTTGCGAAGCGGCTCAGGCGATACCGGCTTCGGGCCAAAATCGCCATCGAGGATGCGAGTGCCGCCTGGGCCGTCGAGGCCGTACCGGAGGGCGCCACACATTTCGGCCTCGCCGGGGCGGGGCCGGGCGAGTCCGCGAGCGCCGGCGGCGGCATTGCCTATATCGACCCGCGCGACGAACGGTTCGGCGTGCGGCTGCTGCGCCCGGCGGAGGAGCCGACAGGCCTGCCCGAAGGCGGTTTCGACGACTATGAGGCGCTGCGCTACCGGCTGGGCGCGCCGGACGGTTCGCGCGACATGCCCGTGGACAGGGCCTTCCTGCTGGAGAGCAATTTCGACCGGCTGAACGGCGTGGACTGGGAAAAGGGCTGCTATGTCGGCCAGGAGGTGACCGCGCGCACGCATTACCGGGGCGCGGTGCGGCGGCGGCTCATGCCGGTGGCGCTGGACGGGCCTGTCGCTTCCGGTGTGCGGATCACGGCTGCCGGCCGTCCGGTGGGGGAAATGCGCTCCAGCCTGAGCGGGACGGGCCTGGCGCTCCTGCGCCTCGACCGGATCGGGGACGGCGCCGCACTGGAAGCGGACGGCACGCCGCTCCGGGTTCTCGAAACGGAGGGTTGAAGCCGGCCGGCCGGATCAGCTCGGCACCAGGCCCCCGTCCACGTTCCAGGCCTGCCCGGTGACATTGCGGGAGCCGGGCCCGGTCAGGAACACGCAGAGTTCGGCGATGTCAGCGGGGTCGTTGCCGCGCCCGATGGGGATCGGGGCCTCCATGCTGCGGCGCATCTCTTCGGCCGAAATGCCGCGCGCGGCGGAGCGGTCGCGGACGAGCTGCTCCACCAGCGCGGTGAAGGTCACGCCCGGACAGACGGCGTTCACATTGATGTCGTAGCGCCCCAATTGCTGGGCGGCGGTCTTGGTGAGCGAGATGACCGCGCCCTTGCTGGCGGCGTAGGCGGCGTTGGAGGTGCCCTTGAAGCCGCGCCCGGCAATGGACGCGATGTTGACGATGCGCCCGCCCCGGCCCTGTTCGATCATCCGCCGCGCCACGCTCTGCAGGCAGAAGAACACGCCCTTGGAATTCACCCGGTGGATGCGGTCCCAGTCCGCTTCGGTGAGTTCCATGATGTCGGCATGGCGGGTGACGCCGGCATTGTTGACCGAGGCGTCGAGGCCGCCGAGCGCGCTTGCCGCGGCCTCCACCATTGCCTCGATGGACGCGACATCGCCGCAATCCGCCTCGATCACGGCCCTGACGCCGCCGCAGGCCTCCGCGACCCGCTCGGCCGCCGCCTTGTCGATATCGGCAAGCGCAAGCCGCGCGCCGGCGGCGGCGAACGCATGCGCGCAAGCCTCGCCGATGCCGCTGCCGGCTCCGGTAATCAAGACCGCCTTGTCCTTCGGCATTTCCTCTATTCCTCCAGTCTGGCGCGCAGCAGCGCGTTCACGAGTTTCGGATTGGCCTTGCCGCCGGTCGCCTTCATCACCTGCCCGACGAAGAAGCCGAGCAATTTGGTCCTTCCGGCGCGGTATTCGGCCGCCTTGTCGGCTTCGCGGGCCAGCAATTCGTCCACCAGCCCCTCCAGCGCGCCGGTGTCCGAGATCTGTTTCAGCCCCCGCTCCTCGACGATGGCGCCAGCGGACTTGCCGGTTTCCCACATCGCCTCGAACACCTCGCGGCCCATGCGGCCCGACAGCGTACCGTCCGCGATGAGGTCGACGAGTTCGCCCAGCCCGGCGGCGGGAATGGGCGCGGCCTCGATCTCCAGCCCCTCCCTGTTCAGCCGCCCCAGCAATTCGCCGGCGACCCAGTTTGCGGCCTGCTTGACGTCCCGTCCCCGGGCGGCAGCCTCGAAATAGTCGGCGCGGGCGCGCTCCGCCGTCAGCAGCGCGGCATCGTAATCGGACAGGCCGAGTTTCTCGACGAAACGGTCGCGCCGCGCCTCCGGCAGCTCGGGCATGGCGGCGCGTATGGCTTCGATGAAGGCCTCGTCCAGTTCCAGCGGCAGCAGGTCGGGGTCCGGGAAATAGCGGTAGTCGTGCGCGTCTTCCTTGGTGCGCATGGGCCGGGTCTCGCCGCGGTCCGGATCGAAGAGCCGCGTCTCCTGCTCAATTTCTCCGCCCGCCTCGATCACTTCCACCTGGCGCCGCCCCTCATACTCGATGGCCTCGCGCAGGAAGCGGATCGAGTTCAGGTTCTTGATCTCCGTGCGGGTGCCGAGTTCCGCGCCGGGCCGGCGCACCGATACATTGGCATCGCAGCGCAGCGAGCCCTCCTGCATGTTGCCGTCGCAGGTGCCGAGCCAGCGCAGGAGCGCGCGGAGGCGCGTGAGGAACTCGGCCGCCTCTTCCGGGCTCCGCAGGTCCGGCTCGGACACGATCTCCATGAGCGCCACGCCGGCGCGGTTCAGGTCGATCAGCGTCCGGTCCGGATCGCGGTCGTGGACGCTCTTGCCGGCGTCCTGCTCCAGATGCAGGCGGGTGATCCGCACCGTGCGGCCCGGAATCTCCACCGTTCCGCCCACGACAATGGGGTCGGAATATTGTGAAATCTGGTAGCCCTGCGGCAGGTCCGGATAGAAATAATTCTTGCGGTCGAACACGGAGTGGCGGGCGATGGCGCCGCCGAAGCCGAGTCCGGTGCGCACCGCCTGCTCGACGCAGACCCGGTTGATGACCGGCAGCATGCCCGGCATGGCGGCATCGACGAGGCTGACCTGGGTGTTGGGCTCCGCGCCGAAGGCGGTCGGCGCGCCTGAAAACAGCTTCGCCGCCGAGGCCACCTGCGCGTGGACCTCGAGCCCGATGGCGTATTCCCATACCCCCTCGCGGCCCTCGATGAGGGCGCTCACCGCACGAACTCCGGCTCGGCGTCGAACCCGGCGGCTTCTTCCAGCGCCGCGGCCGCGCGCAGCACCGTTTCCTCGTCGAACGGCCGCCCGATGAGTTGCAGGCCGAGCGGCAGCCCCTCCGCATCGAGCCCGGCGGGCACGGAGACGGCCGGCAGCCCCGCCAGGCTCGCGGGCACGGTGAACACGTCGTTCAGATACATCGCGATCGGATCGTCCATCTTCTCCCCGAGCGGGAAGGCTGCGGTCGGCGCGGTCGGCGTCAACACCGCATCGACCCGCTCGAACGCCTGCTCGAAATCGCGGGCGATCAGCCGGCGCACGCGCTGCGCCTTGGTATAGTAAGCGTCGTAATAGCCGGCCGAGAGCACATAGGTGCCGATCAGCACCCGGCGGCGCACCTCGGCCCCGAAACCGGCGCGGCGGGTGCGCGCATACTGTTCCTCGACGGTGCCCGCCGGGGTGCGGAGGCCGTAGCGCACCCCGTCATAGCGGGCGAGATTGGACGATGCCTCCGCGGGCGCGACGATGTAGTAGGCCGGCAGCGCATAGTGCGTGTGGGGCAGCGGGATATCGACGATCTCCGCGCCGGCCTCCTCCAGCCACGCCGCGCCTCGGCGCCAGAGCGCGTCGAGCTCCTCCGGCATTCCGTCCACGCGGTATTCGCGCGGCACGCCGATGCGCAGCCCGCGCACGCCGCCGCCGAGCGCGGCCTCGAAGTCCGGCACGGGCTGGCGCGCGCTGGTCGAATCCTTCGGGTCGTGGCCCGCCATGGCGCCGAGCAGGATGGCGGCATCGCGCACGCTGCGGGTCAACGGGCCCGCCTGGTCGAGCGAGGAGGCGAAGGCGACGATGCCCCAGCGCGAACAGCGCCCGTAGGTCGGCTTGAGCCCGACAATGCCGCAAAAGGCCGCCGGCTGGCGGATCGAGCCGCCCGTGTCGGTGCCGAGCGCCGCCGGAACGACGGACGCCGCGACCAGCGCCGCCGAGCCGCCCGAGGAGCCGCCTGGCGCGCGCGGGCGCGCATCGCCCGTCGCCTTCCAGGGATTGACCGCCGGGCCGAAATGCGAGGTCGCGGTTGAGGAGCCCATGGCGAACTCGTCGAGATTGGTCTTGGCGGCAAGCACCGCGCCGGCTGCGATGAGATTGGCGGTTACGGTCGATTCGTAGGGGGGGACGAAATCTTCCAGCATGGCCGACGAAGCCGTGGTGCGCACGTCTTCGGTGCAGAACAGGTCCTTGACGGCGACCGGCATGCCGTCGAGCGGCAATGCGGGCTCTCCCGCCGCGCGCCTGCGGTCGGCCGCCCGCGCCGCTTCCAGCGCCCGGTCGGGCATGGGCGAGACCACGGCGTTCAGCGCCTCCGCGCCCTCCAGCGCCGCCAGCCGGTCCTCGGCCAGCTCGACCGCCGAGAACGCGCCGTCCGCAAGCCCGGCGCGGATGTCCGCAAGGCCGAGGCGCCGCATCACTCGACAACTTTCGGCACGGCGAAGAACGCGCCGGCGGCGTCGGGCGCATTGGCCAGCACACGATCCGGATAGCCGCCGTCGTTCACCTCGTCGCTGCGCCAGGGAAGCCGGTGGCCCCCGACCGAGGTCATCGGCGCGACATCGGCGGTATCGACCTCGTTCAGGGTTTCGACCCAGCCGAGGATCGCGCTCAACTCCCCGGCGAGCGCGTCCTGCTCGTCCTCGGCGATGTCGATGCGGGCGAGCGCGGCGATGCGCTCGACGGTCGCGCGGTCCAACGCCATCGGCGCCGCTCCCCCCGGGAAATCCAGCCGCACCGATACCCCGTCCGCCCCCCCGCTTCAAGACGGACCGGAGCCGTACGCCTTCCGCCTCTATGGCGGTAATGCGGACGGGGTTATGCTGGGCGCAGCATCCGCAACCGGGAACCGCTTCGCCCATGCCGACCCAGCAGACCAAGGGGCCGCTCAGCGGCGTCACCGTCATCGACCTCACCCGCGTGCTGGCGGGACCGTATTCCACCATGATCCTCGCCGAGCTCGGCGCCCGCGTCATCAAGGTGGAAACGCCCGGCCGCGGCGACGACGCCCGCGAATACGGCCCGTTCGTCAACGGCAAGTCGGCCTATTTCATCTCCGTCAACCGCGGCAAGGAGAGCATTGCGCTCGACCTCAAGAGCGACGGCGACCGCGCCACCTTCGAGGCGCTGCTGGCGGGCGCGGACGTGGTGGCCGAGAATTTCCGCCCCGGCACGATGGAGAAGCTCGGCTATGGCTGGGACGACCTCAAGGACCGCTACCCGGCGCTGATTTACGCGGCCTGCTCCGGTTTCGGCCATACCGGCCCCCACTCGAAGCGCCCGGCCTACGACATGGTCGTGCAGGCGATGGGCGGCATCATGTCGATCACCGGCCAGCCGGGCCAGGAGCCGACCCGCGTCGGCATGTCCATCGGCGATATCGGCGCCGGGCTGTTCACCACCATCGGCATCGTGACCGCGCTTTACGACCGCGCCCGGACGGGCCGGGGCCGCAAGCTGGACATCGGCATGCTCGACTGCCAGATCGCGCTCTGCGAGAACGCCGTCGCCCGCTACAGCGCGACCGGCACGTCGCCCGGCCCCCTCGGCGGCCGGCATCCCTCGATCACACCCTTCCAGACCTTCCGCACCCTTGACGGCTGGATGGTGGTGGCTGCGGGCAACGACATCATGTTCCGCCGCTTCTGCGACATTCTGGAACGGGCGGACCTGAAGGACGACCCGCGTTACGCATCCAACAATCTGCGCAACGAGAACCAGGCGACCCTGGAAGGCGAGATCGAGACCATTCTCGCCGCCCGCAGCACGGCCGACTGGCTGGCGCTGCTCGACCCGGCAGGCATTCCGGCGAGCGGCATCAACGACATCGCCACCGTGATGGCGCATCCGCAAGTGGAGCCGCGCAACATGGTGGTCGAGGTGGACGACCCGACCGCAGGGCGCCTCGAGGTGGCGGGAAATCCCATCAAGCTCTCCGGCTATGACGATCCGCCGGCTCGCGCCACGGCCCCCGACGTCGACCAGGACCGCGAGCGAATCCTCCGCGAACTGGACGCACGCACCGCCGCAGCCGCCCCGTGAGCCGATTGCCGTGACCCTCTGGCGGCGGTTCTGGCGCTGGACGCTGCGCCTCGCCGCCGCTCTGCTGGTTGCGGTCGTTCTGGCGGTCGGCGCCGGACTGCTGTGGCTTCGCAGCTCCCTGCCCCAGCTCGATGGCGAATTGCGCCTGCCCGGCCTTGCAGGGCCGGTGGAGATCCTGCGCGACCGCTACGGCGTGCCGACGATCCGGGGCGGCAGCCGGATCGATGCCGCATTCGGGCTCGGCTATGCCCATGCCCAGGACCGGTTTGCGCAAATGGAACTGATGCGGCGCGGCGGCGGCGGGCGCATGAGCGAACTCGTCGGGAGCATGGCGCTCGGTTTCGACCGCTACACGCGCGGCCTCGGCCTGATGCGGCAGGCCGAAAACCAGGCGGCCGCGCTTCCGCCCGACCTCCGGAACATCGCCGAGGCTTATGCGGCCGGCGTCAATGCCTGGCTCGGAGCCCGGTCCGGCGCGCTGCCCTGGGAACTCGCGCTGCTGTTCTACGAGCCCGAGCCCTGGCGGGTTGCCGATTCCCTGCTCTGGGGCCGGATCATGGCCTTCAGGCTGATCGGCAATTGGCAGTCCGAAGCGCTGCGCGCGCGCATGGCCGACCGCCTGACGCGGGAGCAGATCGAAGACCTGTGGCCGCCTGCGGCCGTGGACGACCCCGTGACCCTGCCGGGCCTGGGGAGCAGCGGCGCCTCGAACGTCTGGGCCGTGAGCGGGCCGACCGCGCTCGCCAACGACCCGCATCTGGGCTTCACGATCCCGAACATCTGGTATCTGGCGCGCATCGAGACGCCGGAAGGCGTGCTGGCGGGCGCCACCGCGCCGGGCGTTCCCCTGGTCGTGCTCGGCCATAACGGCGAGATCGCCTGGGGGCTGACCACCCCGCATACCGACACTGCCGATGTCGTGACGAACCCGGAAACCGTCGCGGTCCGGCGCGAGACGCTGGCGGTGCGCTGGGGCGAAAGCGTGGACCTGGAACTGCGCCAAACCCGCAACGGCGTCGTCGTGTCGGATTTCTCCGACCGCCTGCCGGACGGGTGGGCGGCCGAGAGCCCGGCGTTCCGGGACGACGACCGCACGGCCGAGGCGCTCTGGCGGGTGAACGCCGCACGGGACTGGCCTGCTTTCCTCGCCGCTCTCCGGGGCTTCCATTCCCCGCAGCAGAACATCGCCTATGCGGACAAGACAGGCCGCATCGGCATGGTCTCGGCCGGCCGCGTGCCGAACAGGCCCGGCGGCTTCGATGTGTCTGACGGGACGACCTGGTCCAGCCTCATCCCCTATGAACGGCTGCCGCGCCGCATCGATCCCCCGTCCGGGCGCATCGTCAACGCCAATAACCGCCTGGTGGACGAGACCTACCCCTACTATCTCGGCCGCGAGTGGGACGCTCCCTACCGCGCCCTGCGCATCGAAGCCCTGCTCGACGCCGGAGCATCCCATGCGGACATCCAGAACGATGCCGTGTCGCTGTCGGCGCGCGAATTGCTGCCCCACCTGCTTTCCGCAGTCCCGGACGTGCGCCTCCGGGCCTGGGACGGCGACATGGACCGCCACCGGCCCGAGCCGCTGATCTACATGGCCTGGGTGCGGGAGGCCATGCACACCGTGTTCGCCGACGAGCTCGGGCCGCTGTTCGGGAGATGGTGGGCATACCGGCCGCTGGTGCTGCGCCGGGCGCTGCTCGACCGCCCCGCCTGGTGCGACGATACCGGCACAAGGGCGAAGGAAACCTGCAAGGACCGGCTCGCGCTGGCGCACCGGCGCGCCGTCGCTTTCCTGCAGGAGCGGTATGGCAGCGAGACGCCGCCATGGGGCGAGGCGCACCGTGCGCGCTTCTCCCATCCGGTCGCCGGACGCATCCCCCTGCTGCGCGACCTGCTGGACCGCGAGATCGCGACCGGCGGCGGACCGACGACGGTGAACCGCGGCAGCGTGCGGTTCCGGAGCGAGCGCCATCCCTTCCGCCATGTCCACGGCGCCGGCTACCGCGCCATCTACAATCTCGACGATCTGGAGAAGTCGCGTTTCATCCAGGCGGTCGGACAGTCGGGCAACCCGTTCTCACGCCACTATGACGACCTTATGGAACTCTGGCGGGACGGCGGCTATATCACGCTCGATCCGGCCAGGGCGTCGGTTCACCACCTGATTCTGCGGCCCCGATGAGCATTTTCTTCCCCGACATCGAAGCGGCGGACCGGCAGCTGGAAGGGCACATCGTCCGCACGCCCTTCCTCCGGTCCGAAACGCTGAGCGCGATTTCAGGGGCCGACCTCTTCCTGAAATTCGAGAACCGGCAATACACCGCCTCGTTCAAGGACCGGGGAGCCTATATCTACCTCGCCGAGCTCGACGAGGCCCAGCGCCGGGCCGGTGTCATTGCGCTTTCGGCCGGCAACCATGCCCAGGGCGTCGCCTACCACGCCGGGCGGATGGGCGTGCCGGCTACCATCGTGATGCCGGAAGCGACGCCGTTCAACAAGGTCCGTGCCGCGGAGTTCCTCGGTGCGGAGGTAGTCCTGAGAGGCGAGACCATCTCCGAGGGCGAGACGTTCATTCACGAGCGCGCGGAGGCGGAGGGTCTCGCTTTCGTCCACCCCTATGACGACCCGCGGATCGTCGCAGGACAGGGAACGGTCGGGCTGGAAATGCTGCGCGCCGTGCCGGGCCTCGACTTCCTGGTGGTTCCCATAGGCGGGGGCGGGCTCATCGCCGGCATTGCGCTCGCGGCGAAGGCGCTCAGCCCCGAGACCCGCGTGATCGGCGTGGAAGCGACCGGCTATCCCTCCATGCATCACGCGATCAACGGCCTTCCGGCGCCGCCGGGCGGGCCGACCATCGCCGAAGGCATTGCGGTCAAGCGGCCGGGCGCGCTCACGCTGCCCCTGGTGCGCGAGCTCGTCGAGGACATCCTGCTGGTCGATGAGGCGGCGATGGAGCAGGGCGTGCAACTGCTCGCCGAGATCGAGAAAACCGTCGCAGAGGGCGCGGGCGCCGCCGCGCTTGCCGCCGTGTTGCGTCATCCCGAACGCTTTCGCGGCCGGCGTGTCGGCCTCGTGGTCTCGGGCGGCAATATCGACGCCCGCCTGCTGGCTTCGGTATTGATGCGGGGGCTGGTCCGCGGCGGGCGGCTGGTGCGGCTGCGCATCGAGATTCAGGACCAGCCCGGCGGCCTTGCCCGCGCCGCCGCCGCTATCGCCAGGGCGGGCGGCAATATCGTCGATGTCCAGCACCAGCGCTGGTTCGAGGACGTGCCGATCAAGCTGACCGACATCGAGGTGGCGCTCGAAACCCGGGACGAAGCCCATGTCGGCCAGGTGCTGGAGGCTTTGCAGGCTGCGGGAATGCGCGCGGTCCGGCTCAGTTCGCGCTCGATCTGACGAGACCCGCCACCCCCCGGGACAGCAGGACGGCCTCGACAGACCCGACTTCCGGCCGGCGGTCGGGATCGCTGAGCGGACCGGCGATCGAGAACCCGAGCGGCGGCGTTTCCGGCCGGTCGGGGAAGACGAGCCGGCCGGCAAGATCGACCACGCGCCGCCGCAGGTCGGCAAACCCGGAAATGGCGACCTGCCCCTCCGCCAGCGCAAAGCTCCCTGCGACCGGCCGGGCGACGCCGTCCCGGATGCGGGCCTCCAGGCGCCCGGACACGAGCGGGTTGCGGCCCGACACCAGCGCGTTTCGCAGGCGGCGCAGCACGTCCGCCGAGGTGGGCGCGTCCTCCAGGGCCGACCGCGCGGCGGCCGGGTCGATGCCGGCCAGACGCCCTCCGGAGAATTCGAGGCTCGCCGTGCCGGAAAGCGCGGAAACCAGGCCGTGCGGGCTGCGGCCTTCCGCCTCGAGGGCAAGGAACCCGTCCGTCCGGGCGCCGCTCGGGCCGAAATCCATGCGCTCCGGCAAGACGGTATCCCGCACTCTCATTTTCAGCAGCGCGCGGCCCCTGTCCGTCAGGTAGCCGTCGAACGCGAGCCGCCCGCCTCTCCACCCGGCCCTGCCGGCCCTCAATGTCCACGCCTCCGGCGCCAGCGAAAGGTTCAGCCGGAGATCGTCCAGCTTTTCGGAGCCGATGCCGAACGACCCGACCTCAAGGTCCAGGCCCAGGTCGAACGCGCCGAATTGCGCGGTGTCGAGCGGCCGGCGCCGCCACACCGGAAAGTCGAGGGACGAGGCAGGCAGGTCGATATGAGCCGCCGCCAGCGCAAATGCCGCCGCCGGCCTGTCGCCGTTCAGGGAGACCGAGCCGGCTCCCTGCACCCGGACCGGTCCGAGGCGCAGGTCGATGTCGCTGAACTCGGCATGGTCGCGCCTCGCCGAGACCGACGCCGTCAGCGCCGCGGGTTCGCCGTCGGGCCACGGCAGCAGCGCGGGAGGCGGCGGGCCCTCCAGTTCGACACGCCCCTGAAAATGCGCCTGCCCGGAGAGCGTGCCGGACAACCGCAGCGACCGGCCGCCGGCGCTTGCCCGAATGTCCATCGGAAGCCTGCCGGACGGCCCTTCGGCGCGGCCCTCGAATTCGATGGCGCCCAGGCCGCGCGCGATGACCGGCAGCGAAAGGCCGTAGAGGCCGGCGCTTCGGTCGGGATCGGTCATCCGCCCGGAAACCCGGAACGAAGCGGCATCGGCGCCGAATTTGCCGCTCCCTTCTCCCGACAGGCCCCCGGCATCCTCGACCGCCAGCCGGGACACGGTGATGTCGCCGCCCTCCCCGATATCGGCAGCGACCTCCAGCCTGCGCGCCGAAACGCCGAACAGGCGCGTTCGGGCGAGATCGAGACGCAGCGATCCTGCCGGCATGCCGAGTCCTTCGAGCGCCGGGCGGTAGGGATCGAGCGGCAGACCGTCGATGGTCAGCTCCGCCTCGAACCGGCCCTGCCTGCGTCCGAGCCGGCCGTCGATCCGGGCGCCGTCGATCCGGGCGTGGAGCTCTTCCAACGCGAAGTCGGCGCCTTCGAGCCGTTTCCGCAGCGCGTCCGGCGTTATGCCCTCTCCCGCAAGCCGAAGCCGGCCCTGCGCCTCAAGATCGCGGAGACGCGCGTCATCCACGGCCGACGGATCCAATCCGAGCCAGAGCAGCAGCACGCGCAGGTTCTTCGTCCTGACGGAGGCGGCGGCCCGGTCATGCCCGTGTC
This sequence comes from Alphaproteobacteria bacterium, assembly GCA_022825195.1. Lineage (GTDB taxonomy): Bacteria > Pseudomonadota > Alphaproteobacteria > Bin95 > Bin95 > Bin95. The sequence goes on along the minus strand of JAJDYL010000177.1, from coordinate 31,625 downwards.
CGGTCATCTGCACGCGCGTCCCGCCCGGCAGGGCAGCGGCGAAGCTTTCCACTGCGAACCGCCCGCCATGGCGCCGGAACGCGGCTTCGACCTTCCGTGCCGTCCGCTCGCCGAACTTAACCGCGCCTGCATCGAGCGCGAGCCGCAGGCCCGCCCCCGGCGCCGCACCGGCCAGTTGCAGCAACCGGTCCCGCCAGCGGTCGAGATCCAGCAGGCCTGTAGAGAGCCGGGCGTCGATGGCCGCCCTGCCCCGCCAGTCCGCCCGGACCGCGCCGCTGAGGCGCTGGTCGTCCACCACCGCATCGACGGCGGTAAGCTCCGCCCCGTCAGGGCCGATCCGGACATCCGCCTCGAACGCGCCGTGCCAGCCCGGCGCGACTTTTCCCTCTGCGGTGAGCCGCCCCGAAAAGACGAAACCCGCCGCCGGGTCCCTCCCGACCGTGCCGGTGGCGACCGCCTCGAAGCCGCCGTTGCCCATCGAAACCACCACGGGAATGCGGTCTTGCCACACCCCGATCGAAGCAGCGATCCGGTACTGCCGGCCCCCTAGATCCGCCTGCGCCTCCAGACGATAGGGGCCTTGCGGCCCTTTGACCGCCAGAGTCGCCGTCTCGACCGGGACAATCGCACCGCCCGCGGCAACGGTGCTGTCGCGGATACGAATGTGGCGCGCCGGCAGCGACGGCAGCGGGCGTATCAGGGACCGGTCAAGGGTCAACTCCAGACCGGACAACTCAAGCGTCTCGATCTCGAGGCTGCCGGCGAGCAGCGACCCCGCGTCCAGAACGGCCCGCACCTCGCGCACCTTTATGTCGATCGCCGAGACGCCGCCGATCGTCATTTCGGGCCGGGGCAGAAGGTCGAACCGGATCGGGCCGTCGAGCGAAACCTCGCGGCCGAGCGCCTCCTGGAGGCGCGGCTCCAGATGCGACCAGTCCAGGGCGCGCGGACCCTGCCATGCGGCCGCCGCCAGCCCCGCCGCCGCCAGCACAACGACCATCGCGATGACACGAAATCTGCGCATTGCGCCCCGACGGTGGTAGGCTCCGGACCAGCGAAAACCGGAACTTACACGAAGCGGACGGGCCGGTGGCGGAGATCGTCAATCTGAACAAGGCGCGCAAGGCCGCCGCCCGCGCGGCGCGGAAGAAGAAAACCCGGGAGCGCCGCGCCCAGCAGAGCTCAACCCGCCCGGACCCGGACGCCCGGCGGCTCGAACAGGAACTCGACGGCAAACGCCTCGAAACTCCGGCGGACGACGCGTGAAGATGTGACCGCGGACGCCGGCGACCGGGCGCCTTGCAGCGGGGCCGGGCCTGCGCCATGGTCCGCGCCGCCTGGGGAGGGGGATGCCAGAATGACGATTTCGTTTGACGATTTTCTGAAGGTCGATATCCGGGTCGGCACCGTGACGCGCGCGGAGCCGTTCCCGGAAGCCCGCCGGCCGGCGATCAAGCTCTGGGTCGATTTCGGCCCCGGAATCGGCGAGCGCAAGACCTCCGCCCAACTCACCACGCACTATGCGCCCGAGACACTGGTCGGGCGCCAGGTTGCGGGGGTGGTTAATTTCCCGGCGAAGCAGATCGGCAAGTTCATGTCCGAGGTGCTGGTGCTGGGCTTTCCGGACCGGGACGGCGAGGTCGTGCTGCTGGCGCCCGAACGCCCGGTTCCCGACGGCGGACGGATGTTCTGAGTCGTCCGGCCGCGCGGGCGGCGGCGGCTTGTCTTGGGAAGGCGAAGACCGTAGCTTCGCCGGCGGGTGAGGGAGGGACGATCATGCGGATCGACATTACCGACCGGGACCGCGCCTTCCGTGAAGAGGTGCGCGAATTCATCCGGGAACGGCTCCCGCAGGATGTGCGCGGCAAGGTGAGGGACGGCAGCCTGCTCACGCGCGAGGATGTCGTCGACTGGATGCGCGCCGTCTCCGAGCGCGGCTGGATGTGCCCCAACTGGCCTGAAGCCGCCGGCGGGCCGGGCTGGACGCCCTCGCAGAAGTTCATCTTCGAGGAGGAAAGCTACCTCGCCTGCGCGCCGGGCCCGGTGCCTTTCGGCCCGCAGATGGTGGGGCCCGTGCTGCTCGCCTTCGGCACGGAGGAGCAGAAGGCGCGCCACCTGCCGGGCATCCTCTCCAGCGAGGTCATCTGGTGTCAGGGCTATTCGGAGCCGAATTCGGGTTCGGACCTGGCTTCCCTCGGTTGCCGGGCGGTGCGCGACGGCGACCATTACATCGTCAACGGCCGCAAGATCTGGACCACCAACGCCGACTGGGCGGACTGGTGCTTCGCGCTGGTGCGCACGGACAGTTCCGGCAAGAAGCAGGAGGGCATCTCCGTCCTGCTGATCGACATGTCGCTTCCCGGCGTCACGGTGCGCCCGATCCAGCGCTTCAGCCGCATGTCGGACTTCAACGAGGTGATCTTCGAGGATGTCCGCGTGCCGGTCTCCGAGCGCATTTACGACGAGGGCAAGGGGTGGACGTGCGCCAAATACCTGCTCGGCCACGAACGCTCCGGTTCAGCCGGGGTCGGGCTCTGCCGCCAGCGCCTGGACCGGCTGGAGGAGATCGACGACGGGCGCGCCCCGGATTTCTCGCGCCGTATCGCCGACACCGGCGCGGCGCTGGAGGACCTTCGCTGGTCTTATCTGCGCATGGTGGCGGCGAAGGAGGCCGATGACGAGATCGGCCCGGAAGCCTCGCTGCTCAAGATACGCGGCACGGAAATCCAGCAGGACGTCATGGAGCTGATGATGGAGGCGCAAGGCTATTTCGCCCACCCCTTCATCGAACGCGCGCTTGCCCAGGGGTGGAACGAGCCGTCCGTTGGCCCGAGCGAGGCAGCCGGCGCCACGGCCTTCTATTTCGACTGGCGCAAGGCCTCCATCTATGGCGGGTCGAACGAAATCCAGCGCAACATCATCGCCAAGGCCGTGCTCGGCCTCTAGAGGGCGCCCGAAAACGGAAACGGGAAGGAACAGGGACAGGCCATGGACTTCGACTATTCCGAGGACCAGCAACTCCTGCAGGAGAGCGTGCAGCGCTTCGTGCGCGAGAATTACAGCTTCGAGGCGCGCCGCCAATTGGTGGCCACGGAGCAGGGCTATTCCGACGCGCATTGGCGGCAATTCGCGGAACTCGGCTGGCTCGGCATCCCCTTCCCGGAGGAGCATGGCGGCCTCGGCATGTCCGGCGTCGAGACGATGGTCGTCATGGAGGCCATCGGCAACGGGCTGGTCGCGGAGCCTTACCTGTCCACCGTGGTCATGGGCGGCGGCGCGGTGACGCTCGCCGGGTCGGACGAGCAGAAGGCGGAGATCCTGCCGGCTGTCGCGGAAGGCCGGTGCAAGCTCGCCTTCGCCTTTGCCGAGCGCCAGGCCCGCTACAACCTCCAGGATGTAGAAGTCCGGGCCGAGGCCGCCAATGGCGGCTACAGGCTCTCGGGCATGAAGAGCGTCGTCTTCGGCGCGCCGCCCGCCGACGGGTTCGTGGTGGCGGCGCGCACGGCCGGCGGCTCCCGCGATGCGGACGGCATCACCCTCTTCGTGGTGGACAGGGAGGCGACCGGCCTCTCCGTGCGCGGCTACCCGACCGCCGACGGTCTCCGGGCCGGCGAACTGACGCTGGACGGCACGCCGGGCGATGCGCTCGGCGAAGTGGACGGCGGGCTCCCGGCCGTCGAGGAAGTGGTGGACCGGGCGATTGCGGCCGTGTCGGCGGAGGCGGTCGGCCTGATGGGCACCTTGAACGACATGACGCTCGAATACCTCAAGACGCGCGAGCAGTTCGGTCAGCCCATCGGCCGCTTCCAGGTCCTCCAGCACCGCATGGTGGACATGTTCATCGCGCATGAGGAAGCGAAGTCCATGGCGATGATGGCGGCCATGCGCGTCGATGAAGAAGATGTGGACGCCCGCAAGAAGGCCATGTCCGCCGCCAAGGTGCAGATCGGCAAGTCGGCCCGCTTCGTCGGCCAGCAGTCGATCCAGCTGCACGGCGGCATCGGCATGACGGACGAATACGCCGCCGGCCACTATTTCAAGCGCCTCACCATGATCGACCGCAGCTTCGGCGACAACGACTACCACCTCAGGCGCTACGCGGCGCTGTAGGAGGGGGTTGGCTCGGGGGCGGGTTACGCCTCCCCGAAGCTCTCCGCGTAAAGCCGCTCGACGCGGGCGGCTTCATCGTCGGTCAGGGCGGCGAATTCGCGGCTGCGGGCGCGAACGGAAAGCCTGCCGCCGTTCTGCTCCAGGAAGCCGCGCAACAGTTCCACCCGGCGGTCCGGCATGTCCGCCATGTCCTTCACGCCGGCGGCGAAGCGGTCGAAGGCGACGAGGAACCGGATTTCGCGCGGCAGGTCTTCCTCCACCGTCCTCTCGATGCACCCGTAGAGGAACTCGGCATGGGCCGTCGCGTCGAAATAGCGGTAGAAGGCGGCCGTGTCGTTCAGCACCTCGACATTGCCGCCCTCCGTCGCCCGCCAGTCGATGAAGGGCAGCATGGCGGACGACCGGGATTCCAACACCCGGCGGTAGTCCCCGATACGGCTGAGGATGGCGGCGCTGACCGGGAACACGACGCCCGGTGGGGTGTAACCCGCCGCCGCCAACACATGGTGGATCAGCCAACGGTGGATGCGGCCGTTGCCGTCCTCGAACGGATGGACATAGACGAAACCGAAGGCGGCAACCGCGGCGGCCACGACCGGGTCCAGCCGGCCTTCCACCGCGCGGGCGCACCAGGCGGCAATACCGTTCACCAACCCCGGCAAATCCTCTGGACGGGCGCTGATGTGGTCCGGTAGCGGTGAGCGGTCGATTCGATCATGAAGCCCCACGAAGCCCCCTTCATGGCGGATGCCGAGCCGCACGAAGCGCGCATCGCCGATGACGATTTGCTGGAGCCGTTCCAATTCGGCGCGGTCGGGCACCCGCTGCCCGGCCTCGGCGATGGCCCGGCCCCATCTGGCGGCGCGGACATTCGAAGGCCGTTCGCCCTCAATGGCGAAGGACGACTTCGTGTCGTTGAGCAGGAGGAACGAGGCTGCCCGCGCCATCAGGTCCGGATGCACCCGCCCAGTGGTATCGCGGGCGCGCGCATCGAGTTGCCGGGCGCGGGCCGCATCGAGCATCGGCGTGCGTCGCACCATCGGGCAGAAGGCAGGCGTGCCGGGCAGGTTGCCGAGCACCTTGTGGCGCCGCGACCGCTCGCCGCCCGGCAGGGCAAACTGCAAGCGCGCGTCCACTGCCGGGACGTAGCGCACCGCTCCCGCATCGGGCAGGTCGAGCCGTTCTCCGGTCAGCCACTCGCGGAAGAACCAGAGCCGCCGGGAGAACGCGCCGGTCGGCTGCGCGCGCACCGCTTCCGCCACCTCCCCGGCGGGCATACTTGCGAACAGGGCGTCGAGTACGGCAAGGTCGATTCCCTCCCGCCTGAAGGCGAACGCCAGATGGCCGGCCAGCGTCGGGCGCGGATGGTGGGGCGGCGGCAGCAGCAGCCACTCCGGCGTCGAGCGGGGATGGTGGCGGCGGGCGATGGCCGCAAGCCGCGGCGGCAAAGGCAGGTCCAGGCCGTAGCGGTCGATCAGCCAGGCATAGCCTGCCGGCTCGGCCGCTTCCGGCAGGGGACGGCCGCGGAAATCGTTCATATTATGCCCGCCTCGTTCTAATTCTGCCTATATCTGCCTAATTCATACTATTTCAACCAGATTTTGCGCAATTTGTTAAATTGCACGATAAGTCCACCCGAAACACTCACCGCTCCGCCGGGCCCTAGCCGCCGCCGGGGCGTCTCGGTGATGAAGATGTCACCGGCAGCCATTTCGGTGCGGTCACCGCCGAGCAGGGACTCGGTGCTGCCGTCAGTGCGGAGTACACTGTTGCGATCCGGCATGCCGTTTTCCCCGCCTGCCAATCCGTAAGGCGGCGCGGGATGGTGGCTGGAGAGGATCGCGGCCGTCATCGGCTCTTACAAACTCTTTGCACAAAACCGTTTGACGCAGGCCCCTTCGTCGCCAATCGAGTCACGCTCCCCGTCTTCCAAGCACGAACAAAAACGGAATTATTCGTCTTGCTCGGAGTCGTCTCCTCGGACGACAGACAACCAGTTGGAAAAATCCTCTAGGCTGTATTTGTTCTTGGCTAAATTACAAGCGAGATGTGTTATCCAAACATTCTCATCATCATATGCGCCGTTAGCACTGTCAACTCGATCCGCAGAAGGCTGCAGCATTTTGTTAGAGCAACCGGTCACCAGGTTACCACCACAGAGCATACAAACTCCTGCTTGCTCGTTCCATTTGCGAATCAGAAGTGCTTTCAAGTCGGAAAGGTTCGGCGCGGTTCGTAGAGGATTAATTCGGACATTTTTCTCATCGCCACGATTCACACGTCCGATGATAAGTTCTGCCATCCTAAGCGCTTCGCGTCTGATCGACACATTAACCTCTGGAGAAACACTCTTCCTAAGCTCCAAGTACGCACATACATCCTCGCTAATGTTCAGTTCGAGGGGTTCTATCGGTAACTCCAGCACCGCTTCTCGTTCTTCGCCAAGCGCTTCAACAACATTGCCCCTGTTGGCAAATTCTGCAAACGATCTATAAGCAATCGGGATGACGTCGTGGGCCTTTGGAAAAGGCGGGCCGATAATGTTGTTGGCTTCGGTGACGGCCATGGAGTGCGGCCAACGCTCTCCCCATTGAGCATTTGATCTTTGCCAGACCTCTGGGGGAACAATTTTTCGGGTCTCGAGTATCTGCTTTGGCTCAATGACGACAGCAGAGATGAGTCGGCTGCGATGCTCTGGTAGCCGGGTCATCTCGGCATCAGTGGTTCCGACGTAGATAAGCACATCCCTTCCAGCAACAAACTCGCGCCGAAGCCGATCTCCGACGGACCGTTTAGTGAAGGAAAGGCAAGGCCACTCGTCGCTTATCTGACCCCATTCACTCTTCAGAAACACCCTCCCATCGGGCTTCATTATATCGGACACACGCATTGAGGTTCGCTTTCTATATGTTCCCGTGGGCGCTTATGGGGGAAGCTTTAGGTCACGTCGGGCCCTTGGCTTGGCTACAGAACCGTCCCGGCCGCCCTTCACTCCTCCGCCGCGCCCCAGCCGCCGCCGCCCGGCGTCTCTATGACGAAAATGTCGCCGGCGTTCATTTCCGTGCGGTCGGCGCCGAGCAGGGTTTCCACGCTGCCGTCGGTGCGCACGACGCTGTTGCGTCCCAGCGCGCCGCTTTCGCCGCCGGCGAGGCCGTAGGGCGCCACGCGGCGGTGGCTGGAGAGGATCACCGCCGTCATCGGCTCCAGGAAGCGGACCCGCCGGCGCACGCCGTCGCCGCCCCGCCAGCGCCCCTTGCCGCCGCTGTCCCGCCGGATCTCGAAGCTCTCCAGCCGCACCGGGTAGCGCCATTCCAGGATTTCCGGGTCGGTCAGCCGCGTGTTCGTCATGTGGACATGCACGGCATGCGCCCCGTCGAAGCCGTCGCCCGCGCCGGAGCCGCCGCAGATGGTCTCGTAATACTGGTAGCGCGCATTGCCGAAGGTGAAATTGTTGACCGTCCCCTGGGATTCGGCCACGGCGTTCAGCGCGCCGAACAGCGTGTCGGTGATGTATTGCGAGGTCTCGACATTGCCGGCCACCACCGCCGCCGGATAGTGCGGCCTCAGGATCGACGGCTCCTTGACGCGGATGTCCAGCGGCTTCAGGCAGCCGGCATTGAGCGGGATATCCACGCCGCAGAGGCAGCGGAAGACATAGAGTACCGCTGCCATGCACACGGCCGTCGGCGCGTTGAAATTGCCGTCCACCTGGGCGGATGAACGCGAGAAGTCGAGCACCGCCCGGCGCGCTTCCTTGTCGATGGACACGTCCACCGCGATCAGCCAGCCCTGGTCGGTCTCGATCTCGAAGCGGCCGGGCCGGAGCGCATCCAGTACCCGGCGCACGCTCTCCTCGGCATTGTCGCGCACATGGCGCATATAGGCTTGGACCGTGTCCAGCCCGAAATGCGCCACCATCTTGTGCAGCTCCTCCACACCCTTCTGGTTGGCGGCGATCTGGGCGCGGAAATCGGCCAGGTTCTCGGCCGGATTGCGGGCCGGGTAGCGCGCGCCTTCCAGCAGCCCCAGCACCTCCTCCTCCAGGAAGCGCCCGGCGCGCACCGCCCGCACATCGTCGAACAGCACGCCCTCCTGCTCGATATGGCGGCTGTCGGGCGGCATGGAGCCCGGCGTGATGCCGCCGATATCGGCATGGTGGCCGCGGCTCGCGACATAGAACCAGATCGCCCCGCCGTCGGGCGCGAAGACCGGCGTGATGAGCGTCACATCGGGCAGGTGCGTGCCGCCATTGTAGGGCGCGTTCAGCATGAACACGTCGCCCGGCACCATCGTCCCGGCGCGGGAGCGGATGATCGACTGCACGGATTCCGACATCGACCCCAGATGGACCGGAATATGCGGCGCGTTGGCCACCAGTTCGCCGTCGGGGTCGAATATGGCGCAGGAGAAGTCGAGCCGCTCCTTGATGTTCACCGAGGAGGCGGTGGCGGCCAGGGTGGCGCCCATCTGCTCCGCCGCCGACATGTACATGTTGTTGAACACTTCCAGCAGCACGGGGTCGGCCTCCGTGCCCGACGGCGCCTTGCGCGCGAGCGGCCGGACGCGCCGCAGCAGCAGGTTGCCGCTTTCCGTCAGCCGGGCCTCCCAGTCCGGCTCGACAACGGTGGTCGCCGTGTCCTCGACGATGACCGCCGGACCGGCCACGCGGTCCCCGGAGCCGAGTTCCGCCCGGACATGAACCGCGGCGTCCTGCATCCGCCCGTCGGCGAACAGCCGCGTCTCAGCCGCCGGAAGCGGCCCGCCGCCGCCGGAGCCGGCAATGGCGGGTTCCCCTGCCCTGTCCGTGCGGCCCACGAGTTCGAGCGCCGCCGCCTCGATCACCAGCCCCTTGGTCTCGGAGACGAACCCGAAGCGCCGACGGTGCTGGTCCTCGAAGCTCTCGCGCACGGCCGCCTCCGGGCCGAACGGCACCGTCAGCGGGGAGTCGGTGCCGTCATAGCGCACATGGAGCCGGCGGAACGCCTCGACCCGCTCCGGCGGCACGCCCTGGGCGGCCATCTCCTCCCGGGCGAGCGCCTCCAGCCGCTCGAACGCCGCCTCCGCCCGTTCGATATCGCCGAGCGGCGCCTCCACCGCCGTCTCGCGCAGCACCCTGATGTCGGCGAGGCCCATGCCGTAGGCAGACAGCACGCCCGCAAACGGGTGGATCAGCACCGTCTCGATGCCGAGCGCGTCCGCCACCGCGCAGGCATGCTGGCCGCCCGCCCCGCCGAAGCAGTTGAGCGCATAGTCGGTGACGTCGTGGCCGCGCTCGATGGAGATGCGCTTGATGGCGTTCGCCATGTTCTCGACCGCGATGCGCAGGAAGCCCTCCGCCACCGCTTCGGCCGTGCGCCCGTCGCCGATCCGGTCGGCCAGTTCGGCGAACCTGCTTCTGACGATCCCGACATCGAGCGCCTCGTCGCGGCCGGGGCCGAAAATGCGCGGGAAGAATTCCGGCAGCAGCCGGCCGAGCATGAGGTTGCAGTCGGTGACCGTCAGCGGGCCGCCGCGCCGGTAGCAGGCGGGGCCGGGGTCGGCGCCGGCGCTGTCGGGCCCGACCTGGAAGCGCCGCCCGTCGAAATGCAGGATCGAGCCGCCGCCTGCCGCAACCGTGTGGATGTCCAGCATCGGCGCGCGCATCCGCACGCCGGCGACCTCGGTCTCGAAAGCGCGCTCATAGCTGCCGGCATAGTGCGAGACATCGGTGGAGGTGCCGCCCATGTCGAAGCCGATAATGCGCTCGAAGCCGGCCGCCCGCGCGGTCTCCACCGCCCCGACGATGCCGCCCGCCGGCCCGGAGAGAATGGCGTCCTTGCCCTGGAAGCGGCGCGCATCCACCAGCCCGCCATTGGACTGCATGAAGAGCAGCCGCGCCCCGCCGAGCGCCGATGCCATGCGCTCCACATGGCGGCGCAGGATGGGGGAGAGATAGGCGTCCACGACCGTGGTGTCGCCGCGCGAGACGAACTTCATCAGCGGCGAGACCTTGTGGCTGACCGACACCTGCTCGAAGCCCGCGCGCCGCGCGATCGCCTCCGCCGCGGCCTCGTGGGCGGTGTGGCGGTAGCCGTGCATCAGGCAGATGGCCACGGCCCGGAAGCCCTCTCCATGCGCGCGGGCCAGGTCCGCCGCCAGCTTCGCCTCGTCCAGCGGCTCCACGACCTCGCCATGCGGGCCCATGCGCTCGTCCGCCTCGACGACCTCGGCATAGAGGATTTCCGGCAGCCGGATATGCAGGTCGAAAATCCGCGGGCGGTTCTGGTAGCCGATCCGGAGCTGGTCCGCGAAGCCCCGCGTGACCACCAGCAGGGTGCGCTCGCCCTTGCGCTCCAGCAGCGCATTGGTCGCGACCGTGGTGCCCATGCGCACGGCCTCCACGCGGTCGGACGGCATCGGCGCACCGCCTTCCGCGCCCAGTATGTCGCGAATGCCCTGGAGCGCGGCGTCGTCATAGTGCTCCGGCGCTTCGGAGAGCAGCTTGCGGGTGACATAGCCGCCGTCCGGTCCCCGGGCCACGATGTCGGTGAAGGTTCCGCCCCGGTCGATCCAGAATTGCCAGCCTGCGCTCATGCCGTCCCTCTCCGCCTCGTTTCCGGCGCTTCCGGCCGCCGCACCCCGTTGAACTCGGCCCCCGCCGCCGCTATACACTCCGCCGGACGGCCGGAGTGTAGCTCAGCCTGGTAGAGCACTGTCTTCGGGAGGCAGGGGCCGCAAGTTCGAATCTTGCCACTCCGACCAGTCTTTTCAAACAACCGGCTGCCTTCCCGCCCGTCGGGCCGTCCCGGGGAGTCCGCGGCCTATTCGTGGCCGTAGTCGCGCCGTGCGCCGTCCGGCGTCACGTAGCCGGCTTCGAGGTCCGCCTCGATGCGCTCCCGGCGGCGCTTCGCGGGGTCGCCGTGGCCGCCGCCGCCCGGCAGCCTGAGCCGCACCGTGTCGCCCTCGCGGAAGGTGATGTTGGGCGAACTGGAGGGCGCGATCGGCGTTCCGTTGATCTCGATGGCGCCGAACGAGCCGTCCGCCCCGCCCGCCAGCCCCCGCGGGGGAAAGCGCATGCGCCCGGCCGAGCCCGACAGCACCAGCGGCTCGCCCTTCCCCACCTGCCCCTCATAGGCCTTCAGGACGAGCTCCTGGCCGAGGCCGCCCCGATATTCGCCGGCCCCGCCCGAATCGGGGATGAGCTCGCGCGCCTCGTACAGCACCGGGGTCTCCATCTCCGACCACTCGATGGAGACATCGCGCACATTGTAGGGAAAGCTGACGGAGGGAAGCCCGTCATCGCCCGGCCGGCCGCCCATGCCGCCGAAGGCGTGCTGGTGCAGCGCGAACGCCTCGCCGTCCGGGCGCACGCCGTTGACATAGAATTGCCAGGTGGGCATCGAGCCGGAATCCGCCGGCACCCGGTCCGGAGCGATGCGCGCCAGCACCCGGAACATCAGCTCCGAGACCAGCATCCCGGCCGAAAGGCGCCAGAAGCAGGCCGCCGGGAAGGTCGGGTTGAGCAGCGTGCCTTCGGGCACCGACAGGTGCAGCGGCTCGTAGGTCCCCTGGTTGTTCGGCAGGATCGGGTCGCACACCAGCTTGAGCGGCAGCGCCACATAGGCGCGGGTGTAATTGATGGGACAGTTGACCGGCCGGCGCACCTGCGGCGAAGTGCCGGTGAAATCCGTGTAGATGTCGCTTCCCTCGATCCGCACGGTGACCGCGAGCGTCTGCGGTTCCGCGATGCCCTCGATCTCCATTTCCATTTCTTCGCGGTATTCGCCGTCCGGCAGCGCGGCGATCCCGGCCCGCATCCCGGCCTCCGTGCGGCGCATGATCTCGTCGGCGTGCCCGCGCAGCGTGTCGAGGCCGAACTCCGACGCCAGGCGTTCCAGCTCCCGGCTGCCGGCCCAGCCCGCCGCCACCTGGGCGCGCAGGTCGCCGATCATCTTCTCCGCGAAGCGCACATTGCGCCTGAGCAGCTGGAAGAGCTGCTCGTTCGGCTCGCCGTCGTCATAGAGCCTGAGCGGCGGGATGATGAGGCCCTCCTCATAGACCTCCTCGCTGAGGCCGGAGCCCTTGCGCCCACCGATATCGACATGGTGGACGCTGTTGATGGAGAAGCCGATCAGCCGCCCGTCCCGGAAAGCGGGCGTGGTGATGAACACGTCGGCCGTCTGGCCGTTGCAGATCCAGGGATCGTTGCAGATGAACACGTCGCCCGGCCGGACCGTCTCGGGCGGGAAATATTCCAGAAGATTCCGCCCGTACACGGGCATCACCCCGGTGTGGCCCGTCGCGCCGAGCCAGGTCTGCCCGATCAGGCAGCCCCGGTCGTCATAGAGCCCGGTGGACATGTCGTGCACCTCGACCACGTCGTGGGAGAACGCGGTGCGGAACATGGTCGTCGCCATCTCGTCGGCGATGGCGATCAGGCGCGGCCAGACGATGTCGAGCGCTTCGGGCGGTTCGTTGGCGCTCATGGCGCATCCTCCGGATCGACCGTAATGACCAGCGAGCCGTAGGCATCGACCTCGACCGCAGCGCCTTCGTCGATGATGGTCGTGGCCGACGGCTCCTCGACGATGGCCGGCCCCGCGAACGCCGCGCCCGGATGCAGCCCGCCGCGGTCATAGACGGCGAACGGGCGCATGCGCCGCTCGCGGGCCGACCAGGCAGGCCGCGCGCCGGCTGCCGCCGCGCCCGGTCCGGGGGGAAGCGGTTCGAGCGCAAGTTCGCCGCCCACCAGCTCGCCGACCACGCGGAGGTTCACGATCTCCGCCGGCACGTCGTCGTAGAAATAGCCGTATTTCTCGCGGTAGAGCGCCGCGAACCGCTGCCAGATCTCCTCCCGGTCCACGGTCCCGTCCACCGGCACCGTCACCTGGTAGCTCTGGCCGATATAGCCGACATCGATCCCGCGCCGGAAGCGCAGCTCTCCTCCCGCGTCCAGCCGCGCCAGCAGCGTTGCGATCCGGTCGGCCATCTCCTGCATGAGCGCCCCCGTGGAGGCCGCATCGAGGTCGGCGAGCGGCGCCCTGTGGGTGCGCACGATGTCGTAGGCGGGCGGCGCGACCAGCAGCCCGAGCGCGGACAGCACGCCCGCCCGGAGCGGCACCATGACCCGCCCGACCCGGAGCTTCGCCGCGAGGTGGCAGGCATGCAGCGGCCCCGCGCCGCCGAACGCCACCAGGACCGCCTGCTGCGGATTGCCGCCGCGCTCCGTCACATGCATGCGCACCGCCGCCGCCATCGTCTCGTTGACCACGTCATGCACGGTCCACGCCGCCTCCAGCGCCGACTGGCCGCGCGGCCGCGCCAGATGCTCCTCGATGCCGGCCCGCGCCGCGTCCTCGTCGAGGCGCATCGAGCCGCCGGCGAAATTGTCGGGATTGAGGTAGCCGAGCAGCAGGTCGGCATCGGTCACCGTCGGCCGGGTCCCGCCGCGGGCGTAGCAGATCGGGCCGGGATCGGCGCCGGCGCTTTCCGGCCCGACCTGGACGAGTCCCATGGCGTTGATGCCGGCAATGCTGCCGCCGCCCGCGCCGATCTCGATCATGTTGACCGCCGGCACCGCCACCGGAAAGCCGCTGGAGCGCGTGAACCGCCGCGACCGCGCCACCTCCAGCTCGTCGGTGATCGGCATCGCCCCGTCGCGGATCAGGCATGCCTTGGCCGTCGTTCCGCCCATGTCGAAGGAAAGCACCTCCGGCAGCGCCAGCGCCTCCGCGACCTGGCGCCCGACGATGGCCCCCGCCACCGGCCCCGACTCGATGAGCCTGAGGGGGAAGTCGGCGGCGGTGTCGGTTGCGCCGAGGCCGCCGTTGGAGAGCATCACCCTGAGCGGCGCGCCGTATCCCGCGCGGGCAAGGCCGCCGTCCAGATTGCCGAGATAGCGCTGGACGAGCGGCTTCACATAGGCGTTGACCACCGTGGTGCTGGTGCGTTCGTACTCCTTGATCTGCGGCAGCACCTCGGCCGAGGCGGTCACCGCAAGCTCGGGCGCGAGTTCGCGCAGCAGCCGCGCCGCCTCCTGCTCGTTCGCCGGGTTCGCGTAGGAGTGCAGGAAGGCGATGGCGACGGACTCCACGCCCGCCGCGCGCATCAGCGCGACGGCGGCCTCGATCTCCTCCGGCGGCACCGGGCGAAGGACGCTGCCGTCGCTGTAGGTGCGCTCGTCGACGGGAAGCCTCAGCTGCCGGGGGACCAGGGGCCTCGGCGGATCCGCCCAGAGCTCGTAGGTCGTCATCCGCACATGGCGGCGAAGCTCCAGCACGTCGCGGAAGCCCCTGGTCGCCAGCAGCGCCGTCCGCGCGCCCTTGCGCTCGATGACCGCGTTCGCGACCAGGGTGGTGGCGTGCGCAATGCGCAGCGTCCGCGCGACATGCTCCGGGTCGATGGCCCCGAAGGCCCGCAGCCCTTCCAGGATTCCGACCGAGGGGTCGGCCGGGGTCGTCAGGCACTTCTCCACATGGATCGCGCCGGAGCGCTCGTCGTAAAGGACGAAGTCGGTGAACGTGCCCCCGACATCGCAACCCAGCCGGTAGGCCGCCCCTGTCCCGCTCATCGGTCCGGACGGCCGGTCAGGAATCGGCGGCCGACCAGCCGGCGAAGCGGCCCGGCCAGACATTCGGATCGACCATGCTGCGGGGCGGCTCCCCGGCGATGACCTGGGCGATCTGGTCGGCGACCCCGTGCATCATGGCGTGGACGCCAAGGTCCGTGTTCGACGCGATGTGCGGGGTGACGATGACATTGTCCATCGCCAGCAGCGGGTTGTCCGGCAGCGGCGGTTCCGGGTCGGTCACATCCAGCGCGGCGCCCGCCAGGTGGCCCTCCTGCAGGGCCCGGATCAGCGCCTGCTCATCGACCACCGGCCCGCGCGAGGCGTTCACCAGGTAGCCGCCCTTCGGAATGAGGCCGAGCTCCCGCGCGCCGACCATGTGGCGGGTCGCGGGCAGGAGCGGCACATGCAGGGTGACGAATTTGGCGTCGGCAAACACGGAGTCGAAATCGTCCGTCAGCGTCACGCCCTCCGGCGTCTCCTGCCGAAGGTCCACCAGCGGGTCGCAGACGCGGACATTCATGCCCAGCCCCAGCGCGCAGGCGGCCGCGACACGCCGGCCGATGCGGCCGTAGCCGACGACGCCCAGATTGCGGCCCAGCAGTTCCGTGCCCCGCATCCGCTCGCGGTCCAGCGGCCGGCCTTCCCTCAGGAAGCGGTCCCCGGTCATGACGCGGGCCGCCATCGCCGTCAGCAGCGCGACCGTGTGCTCCGCGGTGGACTGCGAGGGAGCGTCGGGATTGTGGATGACGATAATGCCGCGCTCGCCCGCCGCCTCCACGTCGATCTTGTCCACGCCGATGCCGGGCGTCGCGACCATCTTCAGGCGGTTGCCGGCGCGCGACATGAACGCGGCGTCGATCGGTCCCCGGCCCACGACCACGATATCCGCGCCGGAGACCTGCTCCAGTTCCGGATCGACGACCACCTCCGCCATCTCCCGGACCCGGTCCGCCGCCCCCATCGACAGCTCGTTCTGCATCACCACCTTGACCGGCATCCGGCTTTCCCCCGCTTCGCTCGCTGCCGCCGTTATACACGCCGACCCGCCGGGAGTCGCAAGCGGGACGGCCGGGCTCCGCTAGGCCGGCAGGGCGTAGCCGGCGGCGTCCAGCGCCTGCGCCAGCGCGGCCCCCGAGGGCCTGTCCAGAGCCGTGAGCGGCGGACGAAGGGCCAGCCACCCGGCATCCGCGTCGGTCCGGGCCATGATCGCCTTGAGCGCCGGGATCAGCGGCTGCGACTGGATCGCCAGGCGCCAGGCCGACAACCGCTCCTGCAATGCGCCGGCATCCCTGCCTGCCTTCGCCGCCGCAAGAACCTGCGCGCAAAGCCCGATGGTGACATTGGCGGTCGCGGAAATGCAGCCCGCCCCGCCTGCCTCCAGCACGGGCAGCAGGAACTGCTCCGAGCCCGCGAACACCCCGAAACCGGGGAAGCGCCTGCACATCGCCAGCATGTTGTCGAGGTCGCCGGAACTGTCCTTGATTCCGGCAACCGTGCCCGGATAGGCCGCAAGCAGGCCTTCGATCAGGTCATGGGAGATCGGCACGCCGGAATTGAAGGGGAAGTTGTAAAAATAGATCCGGAGGCGCGAATCCCCGACGCGCTGGATGACCTCTTCATAGGCCGCATGCAGCCCCGCGTCCGATACGCCCTTGTAGTAGAACGGCGGCAGCATGACGACGCCGGCGGAGCCGACCTCGAGCGCCTTCCGGGTCAGGATCACCGTGTCGGCTATGGAGCAGGTCCCGGTTCCGGGCAGCAGGGTCTCTCCGGGAATGTCCGACTCGCCGAGCGCGTCGAGAAGGCGGAGCTTCTCGTCGACGCCGAGCGAATTCGCCTCGCCCGTCGTGCCGAGAACGGCCAGGAGGTTGGCGCCGCTGTCCAGCATGCGGCGGCAATGCGCGGCGAAGCGGTCGAAGTCCGGCTCCAGTCCGGCGGTCATCGGCGTGAGGGTGGCGACCGCGACGCCCCGCGCCTCGCCCGTGCGTACAGCTTCGTTCATCGGGGTTCCGGCTCCTCAGGCCTGGGCTGCGCGAATGAAGTCGGCGACATCGGGCAGAATCTCGTTCCGCCACCGCCGCCCGTTGAAGATGCCGTAATGGCCGACGCCGGCCTGCAGGCGGTGGCGCCTCCGCTCCGCCGGCACATTCCGGCAAAGGGCATGGGCCGCCTCGGTCTGGCCCACGCCCGAGATGTCGTCGAGTTCGCCTTCGACCGTCATGAGCGCGGTATCCCGCAGCGCCGCCGGCTCCACCGGCGCGCCGCGCCAGGTGAACAGCCCGCGCGGCAGGTGGTGCTCCTGGAACACCCGTTCCACCGTGTCCAGGAAGTATTCCGCCGGCATGTCCATCACGGCGAGATACTCGTCGTAGAAGCGGCGGTGCGCCTCGGCGCTGTCGCCGTCTCCGGCAACGAGATGCTCGAACATGCGCAGATGCGCGCCGACATGGCGGTCGAGGTTCATGCCCATGAAGCCGGAGAGCTGCATGAAGCCCGGATAGACCCGCCGTCCGAATCCCGGATAAAGGGGAGGCACGGTCTGGATCAGCATCCGCTCGAACCAGCGCCGGCTATGGGACTTCGCGAACCGGTTGACCCTGGTGACGCCGACACGGGTGTCGATGGGGCCGCCCATGAGCACGAGCGACCGCGGCACAGCCTCGCCCGCGGCGGCAAGCAGCGCCGCCGCCGCAAGGGCCGGCACGGCCGGCTGGCAGACGGCGACGAGGTGCGCTTCCGGCCCGACATGGCCGAGAAACGCCAGGAGGGTGTCGATATAGTCGTCGAGCGTGAACGGGCCCCGGATGGCCGGCACCTGGCGGGCATCCTGCCAATCGGTGATATAGACGTCGTGATCGGCCAGCAGACCGCGAACCGTGTCGCGGAGCAGGGTGGCGAAATGTCCGGACAGCGGCGCGACGACCAGGACTGCGGGGCCTTCCGTCCGGCCTTCGCGCGCGAAATGCAGCAGGTCGCAGAAGGGCAGCGACAGCGCCACCTCCTCGCGGACCGCCAGCCGGCGCCCTCCCGCCTCCACATGGCGGATCCCGAATTCGGGCTTGCCGTGCCGGCGGCTGGCGCGCTCGAACATCTCGCAATATGCGCCGAGGGCCCGGCCCGCCGGATGCCACGACATCGGAAAGAGCGGGTTCGCCGCCGCCTGCCGCCCCGCTTCCGCCATCATGCGGGCCGGCGCCCAGGCCATGCGCTGCATTTCGTGAAGCGCGTAAAGCATTGCGGCCGCTCCTTTTCCGGGCGGGATGCGCCCGGAAGCCGGCCGCCGGGCCGGCCTGCAGGACAGCGCCCCGGCCCAGGTTGGGATGTTCCAATCCGGTGGCCCGGACCATAAGCCCCTTCGCCCTCATCGGCAATGTCGCGTTCCGGCGCGTCTGGATCTCCGGCGCGCTGTCCAATGTGCATCGCTGGCTGGAGGTCCTCGCGGTCGGCGTGTGGGTTTTCGACCTGACCGGTTCGGCGTTCGACGTGACGCTCATGTTCGTGCTGCGGTTTCTGCCGCTCATGCTGTTCGGGGCGCTGGCGGGCTCGCTGGCCGAGCGGTTCGACCGCCGGGTGCTGGTGATGGCGGGGCTGTCCGTCCTCGCCGCGTGTTCGACGACGCTCGGCGTTCTGGCGGCCCTGGACGAGCTGGAGCTGTGGCATGTCGCGCTGGGCGCGTTCCTGAACGGCATTGTCTGGTCCGGCGAAATGCCGCTGCGGCGCACCATGCTCGCGGACATTGCCGGGGACGGCCGGGTTGCCCAGGCGATGGGGTTCGACACCGCCACCAACAACGCAACCCGGATGCTCGGCCCCGTCGCGGGCGGGGCGCTGCTGGAGGGCGTCGGCATTTCCGGGGCCTTCTTCGCCGGCACGGCGCTCAATCTGCTCTCGCTGATGCTGATGGTGCGTGTGCGCGTCGACGGGTTCGCACGGTCGGGCGCGGCGCCCGCCGGCGTGTTGACCGCCCTTCGCGACGGCTTCCGCTACATCCGCACCAACCGCCCGCTGGTGGCGACGCTGGCCGTGACCGTCATCTTCAATGTCTGGGGCTTCCCGATGGCCTCCATGGTGCCGGTGATCGGCAAGGAGGGCCTGGGCCTTTCGGCCTTCCCCGTCGGCGTGCTGCAGAGCGCCGAAGGGCTGGGGGCGCTGCTCGGCGCGCTCGGCATCGCCTGGTTCTGCCGCGCGGCCTGGTTCCGGCGCCTCTATGTCTTCGGCGTCGCGTCCTACATGGCGGCCGCCATCGTGTTCGCGGCCTCGCCCTGGTTCCTGCTTTCTGGCACAATTCTGGTTGCGGCCGGCATCGGAGGCGCATGCTTCTCGACCATGCAATCGACGCTGACATATCTCGGCGCCAGTCCGGAAATGCGCAACCGCGCCATGGGCGTGCTCACGATCTGCATCGGCACCGGGCCGATCGGCTTCCTGCATCTCGGCCTGCTGGCGGAATGGCTGGGCGCCTCGACTGCGGTGACGGTCATCGCGGTCGAGGGGCTGGTGATGCTGGCGCTGGCGCTCCTCGTCTGGCCGGAGGCCCGGCGATGACCGCCCTGCGCGCCGGTCTTGCGGCCGTTCTCTGCCTCTGGAGCGTCGCCGGGGAAGCGGCGGACGGACGGCTCACCGGCCAGCCCTTGCCGCGCTATGCCGCCATCCGCGCCACGGAGGCCAATCTCCGGGTCGGGCCCGGCACCACCTATGCCGTGCGCTGGCAATACCGGCGGCGCGGCCTGCCGGTGCGGATCGTCAACGAGCATTTCAACTGGCGGCAGATCGAGGACCCGTCGGGCGAGAGGGGCTGGATGAGCGCGCATCTGCTCACGGACTGGTCCCGCGCCATCGTGGTGGGGAAGGAGCTGCAGCGGCTGCGCCGGTCGCCCGAGCCCGAGGCGCGCGGGGCGGCCCTGCTGGAGCCGGGCGTGCTGCTGGCGGTGCACGAGCGCCGCGACGGCTGGTGCGAGGTGTCGGTCGATGGCTATAGAGGCTGGCTGAGGAACGACGAGGTCTGGGGCGCCTGCAAGGCGTCCTGACCGGCGCGAAGCGAGGGCCGGGGAGGCATACGGAGCATCATGAGCGAAAACGGAACCATCCGCCGCGTGGCGTCATGGGCGGCTGCGGCGCCCGGCCGCAACTGGCCTCCCGAAGCGCTGGAAGCCGCCAGGGCCTGCCTGCTGGACACGCTCGGGGTGACGCTGGGCGCGCTGGGAGAGCCGGCCGGCCGGGCCGTGCGGCGCGTCGTCGAGAACTGGCAGGCGGCCGGCAATGCGCGCATCGCGCTCGGGGGCACGACCTGCGCCGCCGGGGCCGCCCTCGTGAACGGCACATTCGCCCATTGCCTCGACTATGACGACACCCATGTCGGCGCGACGGCGCACCTGTCCGCGCCGGTCTGGTCGGCAACCCTGGCCGTGGGGCAGCAGGTGGGCGCGGAAGGCCGGGAGATGATGGCGGCGTTCATCGCCGGCTTCGAATCGGGCGCGCGCCTCGGCAAGGGCATCGGCGGGGTGGCCAACCTGCGCGGCTGGCATTCGACCGGCACGTTCGGCGCGCTCGGCGCTGCGGTCGCGGCATCGGTGCTCCTGAAGCTCGACGAAGACGGCATCGCGCACGCGCTCGGCGCCGCCGCCACGCAGGCCGGCGGGCTGACCGGCTCCTTCGGCACCCACGCCAAGCCGTTCCACGCCGGCAAGGCGGCGATGAACGGGATTCTCGCGGCCGAATTGGCGGCTGCCGGCTTCGAGGCCTCGCAGACTCTGCTGGAGGCCGAAGGCGGCCTCGGCGGCGCGCTCGTCCAAGACGGCGCCGCCGCGATCGGCGCGGTCGATTTCGAGGAAGGCTGGGAACTGCTGCGCAACACGGTCAAACCCTATGCCGCCTGCCTGCTGACCCACCCGGTCATCGACGCCGCGCGGGCGCTCGCGCCGGAGGCGGCGGGCCGGGAGGCCGAGCGCATCGAGGTCCGCGTCAACCCGGCCGCGATCCGCCTCGCCGGCAAGCCGGACCCGCAAACCCCGCTCGAAGGCAAGTTCAGCCTCGCCTTCTGCACGGCGCTGGGCCTTGCCGGCCGCCCGGCCGTGGAAGGCGACTTCACCGCCGGGACGCTGGCCGACCCGGCCTTGCGGGACATGCTGGCGCGGGTCGAGCCGGTTGCCGAACCCGGCCGGGACACGCGCTCCGCCGTGCTGGAAGTGCAATGGGCGGACGGCGCCGCCGACCGGCGCGAAACGGCGCTTGCGCGCGGCAATCCGGGCAATCCCCTCTCCCGCGCCGACCTCGACGCCAAGTTCCGCTCGCTCGCCGGGCCGGCGCTCGGAGATGCGGCCGACGCCCTGAACGCTCTCGCCTGGGACTTCGACGCGCCCGGCCGCGCCGGAGACCTTCACAGCCTGCTCGCCGCACAGGAGGCCCGCCCGTCATGACCCTCTCGATCCGTCTGGCTCCCGAAGACAATGTGGTCGTCGCGCGCCTCGACCTTGCGGCCGGCACCGAAATGCCGGCTGAAGGGGTGACGGCGCTCGATGCCGTGCCGGCCGGCCACAAGATCGCGACGCGCCCGATCGCGGCGGGCGAGCCGGTCCGGAAATACGACCAGATCATCGGGTTTGCGAGCGAGCCTGTCGAGGCCGGCACGCATGTCCATGTCCACAATTGCGCGATGGGCGATTTCGAGCGCGACTATGCCATCGGGCAGGACATGAAGCCGGTCGATTTCGTGCCGGAAGGCGCGCGCGCGAGCTTCCAGGGCTATCTGCGCGCGAACGGCAGCGTCGGCACGCGCAATTATGTCGGCGTGCTGACGAGCGTGAACTGTTCGGCCACCGCGGCGCGCTTCATCGCAGACGCGGTCGAGGACCGGATCCTGGCGGACTATCCGCATGTGGACGGCGTCGTCGCGCTCACCCACTCCACCGGTTGCGGCATGGCCGGCGCCGGCGACGGCTACGACAACCTGCAGCGCGTGCTCTGGGGCCATGCGCGCCACCCGAACTTCGCCGGCATCGTGCTGGTCGGCCTCGGCTGCGAGGTGAACCAGATCGACTTCCTGCTCGAGGCCTACGGCATCCAGCGCGGCCCCTTCCTGCAGACCATGAACATCCAGGAGACCGGCGGGCTCCGGTCCACGGTGGAGCGCGGGCGCGACCTCATCCGCGACATGCTGCCGGAGGTCGACCGCGCGCGGCGCCAGCCGGTTGCGGCGTCGGAGCTTACCGTCGCGCTCCAGTGCGGCGGCTCGGACGGCTATTCCGGCATCACCGCAAACCCCGCCCTCGGCGCGGCCGTGGACAAGCTGGTGCGCAACGGCGGCACCGGGGTGCTGGCCGAGACGCCGGAAATCTACGGCGCGGAGCACCTGCTGACCCGCCGGGCCGTGGACGAGCGCACCGGCCGCAAGCTCATCGAGCGCATCCGCTGGTGGGAGGACTACACCCAGCGCAATGGCGGGGAGATGAACAACAACCCCTCTCCCGGCAACAAGGCGGGCGGGCTCACGACCATCCTGGAGAAGTCGCTCGGCGCCGCGGCCAAGGGCGGCACCACCAATCTCGCGGGCGTTTACCGCTATGGCGAGCCCATCGACCGCAAGGGTTTCGTGTTCATGGACAGCCCCGGCTACGACCCCTGCTCCATCACCGGGCAGGTGGCGTCCGGGGCGAACCTCGTCTGCTTCACCACCGGGCGCGGCTCGGTCTACGGCAACAAGCCGGTGCCCTCGATCAAGCTCGCCACCAACACGGAGATGTACCGCCGCCTCGAAGAGGACATGGACGTCAATTGCGGCACGATTGCCGACGGCGCGGCCAGCGTCCAGGAAGTCGGCAGCGAGATTTTCGACAAGTTCCTCGCCGTCGCATCGGGCGCAGCCACCAAGTCCGAAGCCCAGGGCCTCGGCACGGCGGAGTTCATCCCCTGGCAGGTCGGCGCGGTGATGTAGGAGCCCGGCGAACGCAGCCCGCGCCGGAGAAGGAAATACGATGACGTTGAAGACCCTGTTGCCCGGCTTCGCAGCCGCCGTGGAGGCGGGCGACGGGCGGGCGCTGGCCGCCTGTTTCACCGAGGACGGTATCTATCACGACACCTTCTATGGCGCGTTCGAAGGCCGCGACGCCATCGCCGACATGCTGGAGAACCACTTCTGGCGGGACGCGGACGGCTTCCGCTGGCGGTTCGAGGACATCTGCGAAGCGGGCGAGCTCGGCTATGCGTCCTGGCTGTTCGGCTACCGCTCGCGCCTCCGGGACGCGGCCGGGCGCCGGGTCGCGGTGGAGGGCATGTCGCGCTTCCGTCTCCGGGACGGGCTGATCGCGCGTTACGACGAGCTGCTCGACATCGCCGTGGCACTCGGCCAGCTGGACTTCGCGCCCGAGCGCGTGGCGCGCATCGCCGCCCGCCATGCCCGCGCCTGCCGCGACCGGGCCGACCGCACCGGGCACTGGGACTGAAGCTCCCTCCGGGCGAGGCCGGCGGCTACACGCCGAGCCAGCGTTCGAGGTCCGCGCGGCCGGCCGTCAGGTCCTCGCTGCTGCCGGTCCACACGATGCGGCCCTTCTCGACGATGTAGTGGCGGTCCGCGAGGCGGGCGAGGTCCGCCACATTGCGGTCGATGACGAGGATCGCCTGCCCTTCTTCCTTCAGGGCGGCGAGGCACTCCCAGATGCGCCGGCGCACCAGCGGCGCCAGGCCTTCGGTCGCCTCGTCCAGCACCAGCAGCTTCGGGTTGGTCATGAGCGCGCGGCCGATCGCCAGCATCTGCTGCTCGCCGCCGGAGAGCAGATTGCCCATGTTGCGCCGGCGCGCGTCCAGCTCCGGGAACATCCCGAAAATGCGCGAGGCGGTCCACGGATTGCCGCGCCCGCCGCGGTTGGCGGCCGCTGCGACCAGGTTTTCCTCCGCCGTCAGGTTGGGGAACACCTGCCGGCCCTCCGGCACAAGGCCCAGGCCGAGCCGCGCGATGCGGTGGGAGGGCATGTCGCGCAGCTCCCGGCCCTCGAACAGGACCGCGCCGGCCGCGGACGGCACGATGCCGAACAGCGAGTTCACGGTGGTGGTCTTGCCCATGCCGTTGCGGCCCATGAAGCCGACCGCCTCGCCCTCGCCGACCTCCAGGGAAATGCCGAACAGCGCCTGGCTGCGCCCGTAAAATGTCTCCAGGCCCTCGATCCGCAGCATGTCAGGCCGCCTCGTCGCCGAGATAGGCGCGGCGCACGGCCTCGTCGGCGCGCACGGCCTCCGGGGCCCCCGACGCCGCGATGCGCCCGCCCACGAGCACGCTGATCCGGTCCGCCAGCGCGAACACGACATCCATGTCATGCTCGACCAGCAGCATGGTCTTCTCGCCCTTCAGGCCTTCGAGAATGCCGGTCATGCGCCGGCTCTCGTCGGCGCTCATGCCGGCCATCGGCTCGTCCAGCAGCAGCAGCTCCGGTTCCGCCGCCAGCGTCATGGCCAGCTCGAGCTGGCGGTGCTCGCCATGGCTGACCGCGCCCGCGCGCTCCCCGGCCACCCCGGCGAGACCCACCCGCTCCAGCGCCGCCTCCGCCGGCCCGATGAGCGCCGGGTCGTTTCTCGCCGGACGCCAGAAGCGGAAGCTGCGACCGTCCCGCGCGAGCACCGCCAGCATCACATTGTCCAGAACCCGCATTCCGGGCACCACGCTGGTGATCTGGAACGAGCGCGCGAAACCGAGCCGCGCCCGCGCGTGCGCCGGGCGGCGGGCGATGTCGCGCCCGCCGAACAGCATGCGGCCCCGGTCGGGCCGCAACTCCCCGGCGAGCAGGGAGATCAGCGTCGTCTTGCCGGCCCCGTTCGGCCCGATGACGGCATGGACCTCGCCACGCTCGACCTCCATCGACACGCCGTCGACGGCAGCGACGCCGCCGAAGCTCTTCTGCAGGTCCTCGACCCGGAGCAGCGGTTCGTCAGCCACGGCGCCCCTCCAGCAGCCCGGCAAGGCCGCCGCGCGCGAACAGCACGACCAGAATCAGCAGCAGCCCGAAGGGAAGCTGCCAGTAGATCGTCCAGCCGGA
The DNA here is from genome assembly GCA_022825195.1 of Alphaproteobacteria bacterium. Lineage (GTDB taxonomy): Bacteria > Pseudomonadota > Alphaproteobacteria > Bin95 > Bin95 > Bin95. The sequence goes on along the minus strand of JAJDYL010000177.1, from coordinate 6,944 downwards.
CAGCAGCTCCTCCAGCAACAGGAAGGCGGCCGCGCCCATCAGCGGCCCGAACAGCGCGCCCGTTCCGCCCAGCACCACCATGAAGATCAGCTCGCCCGAGCGCGTCCAGTCCATCATCTCGGGGCTGATGAAATTGGTGAAATTACCCAGCATGGCGCCGCTGAGGCCGCACAGCGCGCCGGCCAGCGTGTAGGCCGCGAGCCGGTGGCGGTAGAAGGCGAAGCCGAGCGCGGCCATCCGGCGCTCATTGCCCTTGGCGCCTTCGATCACCATGCCGAAGCGCGACCGCGCCACCCGGTGCACCAGGTAGAGCGTGCCGAGCAGGACGGCGAAGCAGGCATAGTAGAGGGTGAGGCCGTCTTCCAGGTCGATCAGCGGGAACTCCGAACGGATGTCGATGACCAGCCCGTCGTCGCCGCCATATTCCTCGATGCTGACGACCGCGAAGAACACCATCTGCGCGAACGCCATCGTAATCATGATGAAATAGACGCCGCGCGTGCGCAGCGCGATCGCGCCCGTGGCGAGCGCGAACAGGGCGGAAAATGCGACGGCGAGCAGGATATGCAGCCAGCCGTCATAGATTTCGTAATAGGCCGGGATGCCGACCGCATAGGCGCCGATGCCGATATAGGCGGCATGGCCGAAGCTGATCATGCCGCCATGGCCCAGGATGAGGTTCAGCGACGTGGCCGCCGCGGCCAGGCAGACAAGGCGCGTGAGGATGTCCACATAGAAAGGCTGGCCCGCGGCGAGCGCAAGCGGCGGCCCCGCGGCGAGGGCCGCCAGCAGCAGCCAGCCGACGGTCCGGTTCATCGCGCCTTCGGCGGGAACAGGCCCTGCGGACGGAAAGCCAGCACGGCCGCCATCAGGATGTAGATCAGCATCGCCGACAGCGCCGGGGCCGAGGTCTCGGCGGCCTGGACGCTCATCACCAGCTTGAGGCCCATGTCGAGGAAGGACCGGCCCATGGTGTCGATCAGCCCGATCAGCAGCGCCGCCACGAAGGCGCCGCGAATGGAGCCGATGCCGCCCACTATGACCACGACGAAGGCCGTGATGATGATCTCGTTGCCCATGCCGATCGAGGCTTCGGTAATCGGCGCGATCATCATGCCGGCCAGGCCCGCCATGACCGCGCCGAGCGCGAACACCAGCGTGAACAGCAGCCCGATGTCGATGCCGAGCGCGCCGGCCATGGCGGGGTTGGAGGCGCCGGCGCGGATGCGCATGCCGAGCCGCGTCCTCACGACGAGCACATAGAGCCCGGCGGCCACCGCGAGCCCGGCCCCGATAATCAGCAGCCGGTAGGTCGGGAACACCAGCCCGCCCGGCAGATGCTGCTGCCCGTCCGCCCAGGCCGGAAGACGGATCGCCATGCCCTCCGGACCCCAGATCATCTGCACCAGGGTATCGAAGCAGAGGATGAGCCCGAAGGTCGCCAGCACATGGTCGAGATGGTCGCGGCGGTAGAGCCGCCGGACGACCAGCAGTTCGACCGCCGCGCCGACGAGCGCCGTGGCCGGCAATGCCAGCGCCACCGCCAGCAGGAAGGAGCCGGTTACGTCCGTCAGCGTGGCGCAGAAATAGGCGCCCACCATGTACAGCGAGCCATGCGCCAGGTTGACGAAGTCCATGATGCCGAAAATGAGCGTCAGCCCGGAGGCCAGCAGGAAAAGCAGCACTCCGAGCTGAAGCCCGTTCAGCAATTGCGCGGCGACGAGACCCGCATCCATGGGCGGGCCGGCTCCTCAGTTACATCTTGCACTCGGCGGCGTAGACGTCCTGGTGGTCCTTCAGCACCGTATCGACCACCGTCGTCGTCCACACGCCGTCCGCGTCCTCGACCACCTGCCTCAGATAGAAGTTCTGGATCGGGAAGTGGTTGTTGCCGTAGCGGAACGGCCCGCGCACGGAGGGGAAATCGGCCTTCATCATGGCCGCGCGCATCCCGTCCATGTCGTCCATGTTCCCGCCGACGGCCTCGACCGCGCTCTTGATGAGGAAGATCGTGTCGTAGGACTGCGCGGCGTAGAAGGACGGATAGCGCCCGTAGGCCTTCTTGAAGCCGGAGACGAACTGCTTGTTCTGCGGCGTGTCGAGGTCGGGGCCCCAGAACTGCGTGTTCAGCGAGCCGAGCACGCCCGACATGCCGGCCTTCTGGAGGTTCGGCAGCGCGATCGAATCGACGGTGAACACCGTGTAGAGCGCGATTTCGCCCTGCAGGCCGGCCTGCTGGTACTGCTTGATGAAGGCGCCGCCCGCCTTGCCCGGATAGAACACGAAGATCCCGTCCGCGCCGGAGGCCTTGGCCTTGGCGAGTTCGGCGGAGAAGTCGAGCTGGGCGTCCTTGCCCCACTTGGTCATGTCCTTGCCGAGGATCTCGCCCTTGAAGGTGCGCTCGACGCCGGAGACCATGTTCTTGCCGGCGGCGTAGTTGGGCGCCATCACATAGAGCGACTTCACGCCGCGCTGGTTCAGCACCTCGCCCATCGCCATCGGCGTCTGGTCGTTCTGCCAGGAGGTGGAGAAGAAGTTCTCGTGGCAGAGCTTGCCGGCGATCTGCGAGGGGCCGGCATTGGAACTGATGAGGAATTTGCCGCCGTCCAGCGCCGACTTGCGCGAGGCGAGCAGCACATGCGACCAGATGAACCCGGCGACGAAATGCACGTCGTCCTGCTTGACCAGCTTGTCGGTCTTCTGCTTGCCGGTCTCCGGCTTGAAGCCGTCATCCTCGATGATGAGCTCGACCTCCAGGCCGCCCATCTTGCCGCCGATGTCCTGCATGGCGAGATTGACGGCATCGACCATGTCGCGCCCGATGACGCCCGCGGGCGTGGTGACGGTGGTGACGAAGCCGATCTTCACCTTGTCGGCGCCGAAGGACGGCGATGCAAGCAGCGCGGCGGCAGCCGCCAGCGCAAGCGCGGTTTTCTTCATGTCATGAACCCTCCCCGGTTTGGCGGCAGACCGCCGGACGACCCTAATCTACCGCCTTTCCGCCCCGGACGGAAACCGGCCCCGCGCCCACTCTCCCCGCCCTGGACAGCCGCCCCCTGCGCCGGGCTGGACTGCCGGGGTCCGGGAAGGTATATATCGTTGCCATATCCCGCCATGGAGGTTCCGATGGCTGCAACCGCCAAACTCTTCTGGTCGGGCCGTTCGCAGGCCGTCCGGCTGCCGAAGGAATTCCGGATGGAAGGCGCCGAAGTCCGCATCCGCCGGCAGGGCGCCGCAGTAATCCTCGAACCCGTCGCATCGGACTGGGACTGGCTCGACGAGGTTGCGGGCCGGTTCTCGGAGGATTTCTTCGCCGCGGGCCGCAACCAGCCGGCGCTTCCGCCGCGGTCGCGACTCGGCAGCGCCTTCCGCTGATGCGCTACCTGTTCGACACCAACGCCTGCATCGCCCTGCTCAACGACGCCTCGCCGCCGCTGCAGGCGCGCCTGCGCCGCCTCGCTCCCGCGGATGTCGGCCTGCCCGCGCCGGTTGCATACGAACTTTACTACGGCGCCTGCAAGAGCCGGTATGCCGACCGCAATCTCGAATTGCTCGACCGGCTGGCGTTCGAGATCGTGCCGTTCGACGCTGGCGATGCGCGCGTGGCGGGTGCGGTGCGCAGCGAACTCGAAGCCGCAGGAACGCCGATCGGCCCGTACGACCTGATGATCGCCGGCCAGGCCCGCGCCCGGAACCTGGTCCTCGTCACCGCCAACAGCCGGGAGTTCGAGCGCGTCGAGGGGCTGCTTTGCGAAGACTGGACACTTCCATGATCCCGCAACCGGGAAGGGGAATTACGGCGGCCTTCGCGGCGGGCCGTCAGCCGGAGTAGCGCTCCTCGACATGGCGGAGGAAGGCGCCGGTGTCGAGCGGACGGCCTGTCGCCTGTTTGACGAGACCATCCGAGGACGCATCGAGGCAGCCCCTGCTGTGGACATTTTCCCTGAGCCAGCCGACCAGCGGGCGGAAATTGCCGCGCTCGATCTCCCGGTCGAGATCGGGCAGCGCCGCGCGCATGGCTTCGGCGAGCTGCGCCGCCATCAGCGCGCCGAGCGTGTAGGTGGGGAAATAGCCGAAGGACCCGCCCGACCAGTGGATGTCCTGCATGCAGCCTTCGCGCGGGCCCGGCGGGCGGATGCCGAGCAGGGCCTCGACCGCATCGTCGAAGGCGTCCGGCAGGTCCGCCGGGTCGAGCGCGCCCGAGATCAGGGCGGTTTCGCAGCGGTGGCGGACCGCGATATGCAGGGGATAGCTGACCTCGTCGGCTTCGACCCGGATCAGGTCCGGCTCGACATGGGTCAGCACGCCGTAGAGCCTCCCCGGCTCCCACGCGCCCTCCGGGCCGAACTCCTCTTCCAGCAGGCGCGCATAGTGGACGGCGAAGGCCCGCGAACGGCAGGCCTGCATCTCGATGGACAGCGACTGGCTCTCATGCGCCGTCATGCCCCGGTTCCGGCCGACCGGCTGGCGGCGCCAGTCCTCCGGCAGTCCGCGCGTATAGAGCGCGTGCCCACTCTCGTGCAGAACCCCCATCAGGGCCTCGCCCGGCGGCCCCGACCAGCGGGTGGTGATGCGCACATCATCCTGCTCGCCCGTGGAGAACGGGTGCGCGGACTCGTCGAGCCTTACATGCCGCTCTTCCAGCCCCAGCATGGCCATCATCCGCCGGGCGATTCTCTCGAGGCCCTCCCGCGGCCCCTCCGGCCCCGGCGGTTTCGGACCGCCCCGCACCCTGTCGATCACGCCCGGCAGGACCGCTTCCAGTTCCCCGAACATGGCCGCGACCTCCGCATTGCGCCGGCCCGGATCGTAGATGTCGAGCAGCGCATCGTAGGGCGCAAGGCCCCGCGCCTCGCCCTTGATCTGCGCGTCCTCCCGGGTCCGTTCCACAACGTCGCGGAGCGCCGGCAGGAACGCGGCGAAATCGCCTTCGGGGCGCGCCGCATGCCACACCGCCTGCGCCCTCGAGACGGCCCGCGCCTTCGCTTCCACCAGCTCTGAAGGCACGGCGCTGGCGGCGGTGTGCAGGCGGCGCATTTCCCTGAGATTGGCCGCCTGCCAGGGCTCGTCCGCCTCCGCAGCCGCCAGCGCCTCGGCGGCCTCCGGCGCGGTCAGCAGCTCATGCGCGAGCCCGCCGAGAGTGGCCAGCTGGTGTCCCCGCGAGGCCTCGCCCCCCGGCGGCCCGTAGGTCAGCGAATACCAGCGCACCGTCCGCGCCGCCGCATTCAGGTCGCCGATGCGCGCAAAGCGGCGCTCCAGCCGCTCGTAGCTCCCGTTGCCCATCCAATGTTCCCCCCGGCGCACGCCTTTTCCGGACTGGACCCCGGCACCGTAGCCGGTCCATGCTCCGAAGTCGCGCCATGTGAGAGAGGAACCGCACCCCATGCCGATCATCGCCGCCGGGAAACTGGAAGACACCATCCGCCGCCTGCTGGCCGCCTGCGGCACGCCCGATGACGAGGCGGAAACCGTCGCGCGCCATGTGGTGGACGCCAATCTGTGCGGCCATGACAGCCACGGCGCGATCCAGATCCCGATCTATATCGACCGGGTGGAAAAGGGCCATATCATCCCCGGCGCGCCCTTCGAGATCGTCCGCGAGAGCCCGACGACCACGGTGGTGGACGGCCATTGGGGCTTCGGCTACGCCATTGCCGAGCGTGCGCTGAAGCTCACCATGGAGAAGGCCGAGGCGCAGAACGTCGCCGCCTGCACGATCTTCCGCCAGAGCCATGTCGGGCGTCTCGGCGCCTACCCGACCATGGCCGCGAAAGCCGGCTTCATCGCCATGATGACCGCCGATTCCGGCCGCTCGGCCAAGAGCGTGGCGCAGTTCGGCGGCGCGGAAGCGCGGCTCGGGACCAACCCGATAGCCATGGCGGTGCCGTCTGCGCGCGGCGAGCCGGTGCTGATCGACATGGCGACCTCGGCGGTCGCCGCCGGCAAGATCAAGCTCGCCCAGGCGCGCGGCAAGCCGATTCCGGAAGGCTGGATCGTGCGCTCTGACGGCGGGGCCTCGACGGACCCCAGTGATTTCGGCAAGGGCGCGGTGCTGCTGCCGCTCGGCGGCAGCGAGGGGCACAAGGGCTACGGCCTCTCCGCGATGGTGGAAATCCTCTCAGGGCTCCTGACCGGGCTCGGCTTCGGCGTCGAACCGTCGGGGCGGCACAATGACGGCTGCTTCCTCGCGCTCTTCAAGGCCGCCGCCTTCCGCGACCCGGACGAGTTCGGGCGCGAGGTGGACGAGTTCGTCGATTATCTCAAGGGCACGCGGACCGCCGCCGGCGTCGAGGAAGTGCTCGCGCCCGGCGAGATCGAACGGCGCACCGCCGCAACGCGCCGGGCGGACGGCATCGACATCGAGGACGCCACCTGGAGCCAGTTCAGGGCATTGGGCGAGAAATACGGCGTGGCGGTGGACTGATACCAGCGGTCGTTGACCGGAACCAAAGGCGGAGCCACCTCCACCGTCGCCCCGGACCCCGATCCGGGGCCCAGCCTCGGTCCTGGCGGCAGTCTCAGCAGTCGAACTTGCCCTCCACCGGCTGCGGCGGTGGCGCTAGCCCGGATTTCTCACCGCGAGCGTCGTCCGGCCAAGTTTAGCAATCGGCTGGGTGTTGTTGGTGGCGGGTTTTGTATTTCGGTTTGAGGGCGCAGGGGTATGGGTTGCGCCTGAGGCGCGGTTCCTGCCGGGGGGTGTTTCCTTGTTGTTGACGGGAGGGTTGTGCAGGGGCCTTTGGCTCAGGTCAGCTGCATAATCGTCGGTGAGCCTGGGCGAAGGTGTCGGCATGGGGACAGGCGGACGCCATGGCGATGCGGATACGCCTTGCGCTGAGCCGGACCTGGGCGCCGACTTTGAGGAGTTTGAGTCGGATGGAGCCGCATGTGGCTCTGGCGAGGCGGGTTCCGGCAAGCGCGATGCGTCTGAGCGCGGAGAGCAGGAC